>NZ_JAVRCC020000022.1:0-119844 GCF_034530975.2 Nostoc sp. DedQUE07
CCAGAAAAACTCTGGTGAAGAATAACGATAAAAACCTAATAGGTTTCGCCAGAGAATTCTAAGGATTTTAAAGGCAGGGATTAACATCGGAGCTTAATCGTAAGTGATTTACCGGACATGATATTACTGTCTCGATTGGAACAGCAAACGCAGGCGACACAACAAATACATTGCTGTTTGAATATTTTGATTAATGACCTCTTGGAAGAATTTTCAGCGTTAGCGGCTGCGGCTTCTTTGCAGCTAACATCTTTGGTGTTATGTCAAGAGCTTTTATACGTAATGGGAGATGAAGACCAACTGTTACGTGTACTTTCTAATCTAATTGCCAATGCTATTCAATACACCCCTGCTGGCGGTTATGTAACTGTCATCCTCAAACGCACCAACGGTCATGCTGTAATTGAAGTTCAAGATACAGGTATTGGCATTGCATCGCACGAGCAAAAGTGTATTTTTGACCGTTTTTATCGAGTGAACAGCGATCGCTCACGTCGTACTGGTGGATCTGGATTGGGATTAGCGATCGCGCAAGCAATTGTTCAGGCTCATGGAGGTAGTATACAGGTGCAAAGCCAAGTTGGTAAAGGTAGCTCCTTTATCGTTCACTTACCCTTGACAGAAAAACAGAAGCAACTGACCTGTCTATCAACAGATGAAAATTGAATACCCTCCTAAAAAAAGTTAAGTTTGACAACTTGTCTTTTGACGTAGGCTATAGCTTGTGTGAAAGTTCCAAATAAAATGCCATATCTATTAAAAATCTTTAATATTTAGATGTGTTCGCCCTGTAATGATAGCAGACACTAATTTTATCCTTAGTGATGCTAAATTTTCATCATCTTATTAATCCTTCAGACTTAAATTATTAGATTTCTCGTTACTTAAATCGCAGTTTTTTTCAGGCTTGGTTACTTAATGCTGTAATTAAAGTTCAAGATACAGGTATTGAAATTCCAGAACACGAACTTAAGCGAATTTTCGATCGTTTTTATCGGGTGAGTAGTGTCAGGAGCGATCGCCTCATACCAACCACAAGATTTTCTCTGGGCTGGGTGTTGGGGGTAGGGTGTCGGGTGTCGGGAAAAATCAAGAAAAGTAAATATGAGTGGGGATACAAATAAATTTCTGACTCACTACACCCACTCAGCCACACCCCACACCTAAAAGCCTGATATATAATGGGTTTGCCGTTAACAAGCGTGCCATTCGACTCTTATCCAGTCCGCTTTATAACTTTTTTGTCACCCCTTCAACCCATTTCCACACCTTTAAGTCTTTGTCATAGTGGCAGGTCAAGCCGTCCCTAGTAGTGATAGACTCACCTTTACTTGCCTTACTTCTAATCGTCTTAATGGAATAGAAGGTTAAGTCAGTCATTTCTTTATGAGAAAGTCCTATACTTTTAGCTTTTTGAGTCAATATTTCTGATTGATTTTGGGATTCATTGTTAGGCAAACTGTCTATAGTAATCCGAGTATTTTCAGTAGAGTTCTGGATAATTGTTTTTTGATTTTGATAATCTTGCACCGTCAAAAGTTGCCAACTGGAATCTTGTGAAAGTTCCAGAACCCAATGATGATAATTAAATAGACTTTCTCTATGCCCAACGCTAATAAACGTTGTTTTTGTTGCTTGTAATTGTTGATATAAACTTCCTTCATTTTTTAAATCCAAAGCACTTGTTGCTTCATCTAATATGGTGAACCTTGGATGAGTCACTAACAGGCGTGCGAAAGCGAGGCGTTGTTGCTCTCCCAGCGATAATATATTTTCCCAAGGAACTTCAGTATCAAAACCTTCAACTCGACTTAACAAGTTTTGCAGGTTTACTTGTTGCAAAACTTCTTTGAGTTCTGCGTCGGTCATTTGACGATTAGTTTTAGGATAGAGTAACTGTTGGCGCAAAGTTCCCAAAATGATATAAGGACGCTGGGGTAGGAATAAGACTTCTTTAAGGGAAGGACGCACTAGACGACCAGTTCCTGCGTTCCATAAACCTGCGATCGCTCTCAACAGAGAACTCTTTCCTCGACCACTCGGCCCTACAATTAATAAACCTTCTCCAGGCTGAACGTTTAATGACAAGTCTTCGACGATTACCTGCTCATAATTTGGTGTTTGTAAGGTGACATGCTCAAAAGCGAAATGATTCTCTTCTATTGTTTTAATAGTACTGACATTCTCTGGTTCTTTAGTTACTGCTTCTAAGGCATCTGAAAACTCAGATAAACGCTCAACATAACTAGAAAATCGCCCAGAAACGCCAAATTCAGCGATTAATTCTTCCACAGCACTAGCAAACATATAGCAAGCTGTAGTAGCTTGTCCAATTTCTCCAAAATCCATATCACCTCTAATAAATAAAGGTGCGAGTACTAAAAGCGTAAAAAATTCAATTCCAGCACGGTATCCTCTGTTAAAAATTGCTTGATTTCTCTCCCAATTAATTTTTTGTTTAGCATTTTTTATCAGATTAATAAATCGGCGTTGAATTATATTCAGTTCCTGTTCTTCTCCTTGAAAAAAAGCTATCGACTCAGCATGATTGCGCACATGAGTTAGACAATAATTATAATTAGCTTTAGATTCGATTTCTGCTTGATTAATATTAATCAATTCTTGATTTAAGTAAACAGCAATTAAATTGCCTATAACTGTATAGATAATTAAAACAACAGCTATTTGTTGAGAAATTGTCCAGACAATTATTATAAAAGTCATCATTTCCAGTATTTTTTCTAGAAAAATAGCTGAAAAACTGAGGGCACTACTGGTAATTGGTTCAATTTCTTGAGCTAAACGTTGATCTGGATTATCAATATCGACTTTAAAGTTAATTTTGTAATAAGCACGATTGTGCAAATATTTATTTAAAATATGCTTATTAAGCCATTGATACCAATCAATAGCAATTTGGTTTCTAATAAATTTAGAAAATCCTATTGAAAGCGTTATCAATACAAGTCCAACACCATATATTAAGAGAATATCAATAAATTTAGAATAGTCTTTTTCTTGAATAATAACATCAACTAAATAGCGGTGAACAAAACTATTAAAAGTATTTGCACCTACAACGGCAATTATTAGTAATATTAGGAGAATGAGCATTGCCCAGGCACGAATAACATCTGAAAAAGCTCTTTCTCCTGGCTTTGTTGGATACCAGTAAGGGCCAGCGATCGCTTTTACATCTTCCCAAAATTGAATAAAATCTGAGAAAGCATTTTTTGAGGGTTTAGCTTGAATAACTTGGGGTGCCATATTTTATAAATAAGCTGCAATCTTTAAGTTAACTTTAATGCTTTTTAGTGTTGAATAATCAGTAATCACTACCGTAGAAAATCTCCTTCATAAATATTTGAGTAGTTTCCCCCCTTTGGGGGCTAGAGGGGATCGTAACACTTTGAAAACATCCTCTAGCCTCTCGTCTTGTAGGTTAAATCAGAACTTTGTCGCATAGAAGCTTTAGTGGTGTGTGGTCGCGGCTTACTAAAAATTCTGGTCTGGGTTGCCCTTTGAAGGTTGGTATATTATTGATACTGTTATAAGTAATAATCAACAGCCTGCGATCGTAGGGAGAAATATTAGGTGCTGAACCGTGGACTAAATTACAGTGAAAGAAGAGGACAGAACCTGAAGGGCCTTTTGGTGCGATGATACCTTTTTCATCAGCTAGCTTGGCGATCGTTTCTTTATCGAGGGAATACTTGAGAGCCGCACTCACATTAGATTTCCAGTCTTTTTCTTGACCATTAACTCCAGATGATTTTATTTGTCCCAAGTGGAAAAGGCTCTCTTTATGAGAACCTGGAATGAAATAGATAGGGCCATTAAACTCATTACATTCATCTAAGAAAACTGCAACATTCAAGGCTTTTGGAGATGGCATTCCATCTTCTTCATCCCAAAATACAAAGTCTTGATGCCACGGCCATAAATCTCCGCCAAAAGCTGCTTTAAAGTTGATTTTAAATTGGTAAACATATACATCGTTATTGAGAATTTCACAAGCAGATTTTAAAAGGCTAGGGTGACGAGTTAAGGCATTAAAAGTCTCTGAATCGAGGTGACATCCATGAAGGGCACGCACTGTTGTGTTGTCTTTTTCTAACATCCGCCCTGGCGTATCTTTTACTATCAAATCTTCAACAGCAGCGTGCATTGCCTCAACTTGTTTTTGAGAGAAAAGCTCTGGGATAAATAGTAGCCCATTCTCTCTATAATCCTTTATTTGCTCTGCTGTTAATGTTACGGTTTTTTCGATTGGATTGGTGTATAACATAACTATTGTTTTGATGGTGTAAATTAACTAAGTAAATTGAATTAATATTGCCAAGCTTGGGCAGGCTTATACCTCATCATCTGTAGCTTTCTGTGCTTGTTCAATACAAGCTTGCAAACGTTCTGCTAATATCTGAACGTGGGGCTGATTTATCATCGTTACATGATTGCCTGGAACAAAATGGACATCTACTGGTTTGTCAGAAAAATTTCCCCAACCCCAAGTTAAATCCTGCAAAATTTCAGCAGGTACTTCACTATTAGACTCATCAACAGTAGCAGTTTCACTAGCACGTAAGAGGGTAATTCGGCTGGAATAAAACTGTTGTGGTACATAACTAACTAAGCAGTTATTTTTGAGAAATTGCACCTTATTATTAAGCTGCGTAATTTCATCATCGGGGGGCAGAAGATCGGCATCTTTTAGTCGTTCTAGAACGTATTTCAGCTGATCTTCCCAAACCAAAGATTCAAGAGTATCGGTAGAAATATTCAAGTTCTTGGCGTAAACAACTTCGATCGCACGCGCAAATTCAAACAACCATTTACCGTTATCCCAATCAAAACCCATTGGATTTTCCTGATAAAACGGTGCTTTGGTATCAAGAATAGCAACTAAAGCAACCTTATGACCTTTGTCAAGTAACTGCTGCGCTATTTCAAAAGCTAATTTACCGCCAAAAGAATGCCCTGCCAAAAAATACGGCCCCTGCGGTTGGATAGCCAAGAGTGCTTGAATATACTGGGTGGCTACATCCTCAACGGAGGTAATTGGTTCATCTCCTTTACAAAGAGCATCTGCTTGAAAACTGTAAAATGGTTGGTCTGAACCCAGACAACGGGCTAAGTTGTACAGGTAAAAGGGATCGCCAGCCGCCCCTGGAAGACAAAACAGAGGTGGTTTAGAACCGTGGGACTGAATTGCTACTAAGGGAGATTTAGTTAAGAAGTTGGAATCCGCTTGTATAACAGTCGCCAATTGTTCAACAGTGGGATTTTGGTATAAGCTAGCGATCGCAATATCCTTACCAAACTGCTGTTTAATTTGCGCCATTAAGTAAGGCGTTAAAAGCGAGTGACCACCAAGGTCAAAGAAGTTATCTTGTACTCCTACCCTGTCAACTTTTAAAATCCTTGACCAGATTTGTGTTAGTTGGAGTTCTACTTGGCTACGTGGCGCAACAAATTTGTCTGCGTCACTGCTGTCAGAAGGTGCTTGCAATGCACGCCGATCTACTTTACCGTTGGGTGTTAGGGGCAAGGAATCCAGAATAACTATTACTGGGATCGTGTAAGCTGGCAGTTTTGCTTTTAAGAACTGACGCAGTTGGCTAAGTGTCGGTACACATTGTTCATGGGGTACTACATAGGCGACTAAACGTTTACTTCGGCTTACCTCGGCTCCGCTCGGCACAAGTCGCTCAGTACAAGTATCACCTGGGGTATCTTCCCGGACAATGGCGACAGTTGTTTGAATTTCTGGATGTTGATTGAGTACAGTTTCAATTTCTCCGGGTTCAACCCGAAATCCCCGAATTTTCACCTGATGGTCAATACGACCCAAAAATTCAATATTGCCATCTGGTAAATAACGGGCTAAATCCCCAGTTTTATACAAGAATTCAGAATGAGACAATTGGCCTTTTCTATCTCCTCTGCTTCGACGAAAGGGATTGGGGATAAATTTTTGCTTCGTTAATTCAGGACGGTTAAAGTAACCGTTAGCCAACCCAACGCCGCCTATGTACAGTTCACCAGTAACACCAATGGGGACAGGTTGGAAATTACTATCGACAATGTACATTTGTGTATTGTCAATAGGTTTTCCTATAGGCGGATAAGCAGGCCAAGTATTTGGTGTACCTGAGAAAGTAAAAGCTGTTACCACATGGGTTTCCGAAGGGCCGTAATGGTTATGAAGCGAACAATTTTCTAAATTATTAAATAAATTAACAATTGGTCGATTTACTTGCAGTTGTTCGCCAGTAGTGATAATTTCTGTGAGATTTTTGAACAAATGTTTTTGCTGTCCGTATACCTCTGCCAATTGCTGAAGCACAACAACTGGAAGAATCACCTTCTGTATAGGTTTGCTTGCCAGGAAGTGAATTAAACTGTCCAAATCCAAACGCACAGCTTCGGAAACTATAAATAGCGTTCCACCAGAACACCAAGTGGCGAACATTTCGTGAATGCTGGCATCAAAACTTAATGATGCAAATTGAAGAACTCCTACTCCTGTTTGTAGAGAAGCTAAATGCCATTGAATCAAATTAGTGATTGCTCGATTGGGCAAAGCTACACCTTTTGGTTTACCTGTAGAACCAGAGGTAAATATTACGTAAACTAAGTTACTAGCTTCTACATCAGTAACGAGATTTTCTTGGCTCCATTGAGAAATTACTGCCCAGTCAGTATCTAAACAAACAAGCTCTCCTTGATGTTCAGGTAGTTTGCTAATAAGTTGCTTTTGGGTAAGCAGTACCTTTACCTGGGTATCTTCGAGCATAAAGTGCAAACGCTCAATCGGATAGTCTGGGTCAAGTGGCACATAAGCACCACCAGCCTTCAGAATCCCCAAAAGCCCCACGACCATTTCTAATGAGCGTTCAACACACAATCCAACTAGCACATCTGGTTTTACGCCCAAGGATTTCAGGTAGTGTGCTAACTGATTTGCCCGACAATTCAATTCGTAGTAGGTAAGTTGTTGATTCTCAAACTCTACCGCTACTGCATATGGGGTACGCTGTACTTGTTCCTCAAACAACTGATGGATACATTTATCAATTGGGTCATCCGTCTGAGTATCGTTCCATTCAGCTAATAACTGATGCTTTTCCTTTGGTGTTATCAGTGGCAATTGGGCGATTTGTTGCTGTGGGTTAGCTATAATTCCCTCAAGCAATGTTTGGAAATGACATAACAAACGAGCGATCGCACCATCATCAAATCGGCTCGTATCATAGTTAATCTTCACCAACAATTGCTTACCAGGAGCAGCAATTACAGTTAGAGGATAATTGGTTTGTTCAATGCTGTGAATACTTTCAATAGAGAAACTGTGATTGTGCGATTGTACTGCCTCATCCACAGGATAATTCTCGAAGACAACAATGCTCTCAAACAAAGGCGTTCCTCTAGAAACTTCGCTCCACCCTTGAATATCTACCAATGAATTATATGAGTATTGCTCAGACTCTACTTGTTGTGTTTGTAAATCCTTCAACAAAGTCAAGACTTGGGTATCATCTCCAACTTGAACTCGCACTGGCAAGGTGTTAATAAATATTCCTACCATTGACTCAATGCCGACAAGAGACGGCGGACGACCAGAAACAGTAGCACCAAAAACTACATCTTTTTCTTGGTTGTAGCGACTTAGTAGTAATGCCCAAGTCGCTTGCACTAAATTATTTATCGTTAGTTGATGCTGCCGTGCAAAAGTCTGTAGGGCAGCTGTCGCTTGTTCTGTCAGTTGGATTTGTTGTTCGCTGTAACTAGAATTTAACTGCTGTCGTTTTGACGATGGTTTATCAACTGTCAAAGAAGTAGGTGAGGTAAAACCTTGAAGTTTTTCTCTCCAGAATTGTTCAGCTTGGGTTAAATCTTGTTTCTGTAGCCAAGCAATATAGTTGCGGTAGTTTTGGGCTGGTTGAACGGCTACAGTTTCACCCTGAGAAATTGCTTGATAAAAATACAATAAGTCTTTGAAAACCAAAGGCATTGACCAGCCATCAAGCAATAAATGATGAGAACTCCAAACGAATTGATAACTATCTGCACTCAATTGAATCAGACCCAGGTACATCAGTGGTGCTTGATTCAGTTGGAAACCCTGTTGTCGCTGTGACTGTAAGAAAAGCTCTAATTGCTGTTGTTGCTCTTGGGTAGATAGCTGTTGCCAATCATGCCTGTTAAGGTTAATCTCCACCTGCCGATACACTACTTGAAGTGGCTGGGCTAATTGCTGCCAAACAAAAGCAGTCCGCAAGATGGAATGCCGTGCTACCACTTGCTGCCAAGCTTGCTCAAAAGCTGCTACGTTCAACTCACTTTTTAAAGTGAAACTTAACTGCTCAAAATATACTCCTGTATTTGGAGCATACAAACTTTCAAATAGCATCCCCTGTTGCATAGGAGAAAGCGGGTAAATATCTTCAATATTTTTGGAGTTAGTCTTGCCTAAACTTGCTAACAGTTGGTCAAGTTCTAGCTGTTTGAGCTTGGTTAACGGGAAATCTGAAGGTGTATAACCTCCACTCTCACTAGATGAACAATGAGCAATTAACCCTTGCAATGTCTCGACAAATTCTTGCGCCAGACTTGCGATCGTGGTTTGCTGGTGAACATTCGTACTATAAATCCACTCAATTTGCAACCGATCTCCAGTAATAATGCTGTTAATGTCTAATAAATGAGCGCGGTTGTTCTGCAAACTTTGGCTGTGTCCCGCAGCTTCGCTAGCTGGCTGTATCCAAGAAGATGTATTGAGAAGTTGATCGAATTGACCTAAATAATTGAAACTGATTTCTGCGTGCGGTAATGCCTGTAGTTGAGCAGCAATTTCTACATCTTGACTTAGATAGCGTAATAAGCCATAGCCAATTCCTTTGTTGAAAATAACCCGTAGTTGTTCTTTGACAGACTTTAAGGCATCGGCAAGATTTTCTGTAGCTCCCAGTTCTAAAACTACAGGGAAAATGGTTGTAAACCAGCCAATAGTGCGTGATAAATCTACACCATCAATAATATCTTCCCGCCCATGACCTTCTAAGTTGAACAGCACACAGTTAGAGTTAGTCCACCTGCTCAAAACCAGCACTAAGGCAGTTAATAACACATCGTTAATCTGAGTGTTGTAAGCCTTCGGTACATCTTGCAGTAAAGCACGAGTTTGTGCCTCACTTAACGAAACCGATACTGTACTGGCTCCTTCAACAGTGTTTGCTCTTTGTGTATAGTCTACTGGGATGGAAGGAACTGCGACACGAGATTCATTCAGCCAATAAGCCACTTCAGATTTGAGGACTTGTGACTGTGCATATTCGGTTAATTTATTAGACCAATCTTTGAAAGAAGTTGTTTTAGTAGGAAGTTTAATGGCTTTACCTTGAGCAAGTTGCTGGTAAGCTGTTTGCAAATCCTCTAACAAAATTCGCCAGGAAACGCCGTCAACTACCAAGTGGTGGATGACTATAAGTAATCGCGCTCTTTTGTCAATACCCAGATAGAAAAAGGCGACTTGCACTAGATTTTCTGACAGATTCAAACTCGCCTGGAAGGAAGCCGCTTTAGCTTCAATAGTCGTTTGTTGCTCGCTCTCTGGGAGTGCCGATAAGTCTATTTGAGAGAAAGCAACGCTATCAGTCACAGCAGAGTGAATTTGCTGCCAAGTAGAGTCAGACTGTATAAAACGTAAGCGCAAAGCATCATGATGTACTAGCAATTGCTGTAATACTTGCTTTAATAACTCTGGCTTGAGGTCAGATGGTACTGAAAGCAGAAATGCTTGATTAAAGTGGTGCGGCTGTGAGAGATTTTGCTCAAAGAAATAGTGTTGAATTGGCGTTAGAGGTAATGTCCCCGTGACTAATCCTTGTTCTATTTGAATAACACTCTCTACGTTTGCCACTGTTGCTAACTGGGCAATTGTTTGATGTGCAAATAATTGCTTGAGACTCAGTTGCAATCCTGCTTGCTTTGCTCTACTGATGATTTGAATACTAAGAATAGAATCTCCGCCAAGTTCAAAGAAGTTATCATGAATGCCTACTCGTTCTACTCTCAGGACTTCTGCCCAAATCTGCGCTAGTATTTCTTCAATTTGATTGCGTGGGGCTACAAAACTGACTTCCAGTTCTCCACGAGAGTCTGGTGCAGGTAAAGCACGGCGGTTTACCTTACCATTTGGCAAAAGCGGTAGGGACTCCAGCATCACAAAAGCATGAGGAACCATGTAAGCAGGTAATTGCCCAGAGAGGAAGGAGCGCAACTGGTTAACTGTAGGTATCTGTTCTTGATGCGGTACTACATAAGCGATTAGGCGTTTATCACCTGGGGTATCTTCACGGGCAATGACACAACAAGCCTGTACATCATCATATTGGCTCAACCGTGCTTCGATTTCTCCTAACTCAATGCGGAAACCACGTACTTTTACTTGATTGTCAATTCGTCCTAAGTATTCGATATTACCGTTTGGTAAATAACGTCCTAAGTCTCCAGTTTTATATAATCTATTCCCTTCTGCCTCCTGCCTCCTGCCTCCTACCTTCTCAAACGGATTGGGAATGAATTTTTCTTTTGTCAACTCAGGGCGGTTGAGGTAGCCTCTTGCTAACCCAGCACCACTAATGTGCAGTTCTCCTGCTACACTAACGGGTACTGGTTGGAGATACTCGTCTAAGATGTAGATTTGCGTATTGGCTATTGGACAACCGATGGGAACAACTTGCCGCTCAATTCCTTGCTTGCAAGTCCAGAAGGTTGCATCAATACAAGCTTCCGTCGGCCCATAGAGATTATATAAGTTGACATCGAGATTACTTAACACTTTCGCTTGCAAAGCAACAGGTAAAGCTTCACCCCCGCAGAAGATTTGTTTGAGAGAGTGACAAGTTTCGAGTCCTCCTTGTTCTATGAGAATTTGTAACAAGGATGGTACAAATTGAACAGTAGTGACCTGCTCTTGGGCAATTAATTCTAATAGGTAAGAAGCGTCAGCATGACCTCCTGGTTGAGCTAATATCAGCTTTGCGCCTACTAACAAAGGAGCGTAAAATTCCCAAACTGAGGCATCAAAGCTAAAGGGAGTTTTCTGTAGCACTTTGTCTTCTTTAGCCAGGGGGAATGTTGTTTGCATCCAGAACATATGATTGCAAAGGTTGCGGTGCGAAAGCATCACTCCCTTGGGCTTTCCGGTAGAACCAGAAGTGTAAATCACATAAGCTAAGTTAGTTGCTTGCACAGAGGCGATATCTACGGTAAGCTGCGCGATCGCATTATCTTGACTTGATTGTGAAATAAATTCCCACTCAGTATCTAAACATACAACCTGCGCTTGATGCTGGGGCAACTTTTCAACGAGTTGCTGTTGCGTTAGCAGTACCTTAACTTGAGCATCTTCTAGCATAAAGCTCAAGCGTTCTTGGGGATAGTCTGGGTCAAGTGGCACATAAGCCCCTCCCGCTTTGAGAATACCCAGTAGTCCCACGACCATTTCTAAAGAACGCTCTACACAAATACCCACCAGTGTATCTGCTGTTACACCCAAAGACTGCAAGTAATGTGCCAACTGGTTAGCGCGACAATTCAATTGCTGGTAAGTCAGTTGTTGATTGTCAAAGATAACTGCTACAGCATTGGGGGTACGCTCTACTTGCTCCTCAAACAACTGATGGATACACTTATCAAAAGGATAATCTACTTGAGTATCATTCCATTCAACTAATAATTGTTGTTGCTCAACTTGTGTAAGCATTGGTAATTGCGAAATTCGCTCCTTTGAATTAGCTACAATCCCTTCTAGCAAATTCACAAAATGACCAGTCATCCGCTCAATTGTGCTGGCATCAAACAAGTCAGTGCTATACTCCCAAACACCCACTAATCCAGCACCTGAGTTGTACATTGATAAACTCAAGTCAAACTTAGTAGTTGTGCTTTGTGCTGGTAAAGAACTGATAGTTAAGCCTGAAAGCTCTAGTTCTGACATTGGCGCATTTTGGAGTGCAAACATCACTTGGAACAGTGGTGTTTGACTGAGATTCCGTTCTGGCTGTAATGCCTCAACTAACATTTCAAAAGGCAAATCCTGATGATTATATGCTCCTAGAGCTATTTCCCGAACGCGTCCAAGTAATTCGCTAAAAGTGGGGTTGTCTGCCAAGCTGGTACGCATGACTAAGGTATTGACAAAAAAGCCAATTAACCCTTCTATTTCAGAGCGATCGCGGTTGGCGATCGGTGTTCCGACCAAGATATCTGATTGTCCAGTGTAGCGGTAAAGTAGGATATCAAAGGCTGTTAACAGAGTCATGAAGAGAGTACAACCTCTCTCCTGGCTGAGTTTTGCTAATCTATTAGTCAACTCAACTGAGAGTGTAAATTCTTGAGTTGTGCCTGTGAAAGTCTGCACAGCAGGTCTTGGTCGGTCTGTAGGTAACGGCAATAAAGCTGGTGCATCTTTTAGTTGTTGTTGCCAGTAATTCAGTTGAGTTTGCAGTACATCCCCTTGCAACCAATCTTTCTGCCATAAGGCGAAATCTGCGTACTGAATCGGTAGAGGTGCTAAAGGTGACGGCTGACCTTGAAAATAAGCCTTATACAGTGTTGCTAGCTCAGAGACAAACACACCCATTGACCAGCCATCAGAAACCACATGGTGCATACACACTAACAAGATGTGTTCTGTCTGGGACAAAACTACTAATGTTGCTCTGATTAATGCTCCCTTTGCTAAATCAAACGGTTGAATAGCTTGTTGTTGCACCAATTGCTGTGTAGCAATTTCTTGTTCGCTTGGTGATAGATTTTGCCACTCAAGAACTGAGACTTTCCAATTCGTTTGTGTGTGAATGATTTGTATTGGTTGTTCATCAACAGTTACGAAGTTGGTGCGTAACGCTTCATGGCGATCGATAATTTCTTGTAAGCTTTGTTCTAAGGCAGCCCGATTGAGATTTCCGACTAGACGCAAAGCTAAGGGGATGTTGTATGTAGAACTGTTCGGCTCTAACTGGTCTAAAAACCACAAACGCTGTTGAGCATAAGATAGGGGTAATTCTTCAGTAATCATCTCTTGCTCCTTGGTAGAATGCGTGGAACAGTTAAGTCTAAGTTTTGTTGCTGTAACTTCCCGATAGATTGCGCTAGTTCAGCTATGGTTGCAACATTGAACAATTCGCTTAAAGAGAGTTGGACTTTAAAGCGATCGCGGATGCGTGAAACCAGTTGAGTTGCAAGTAGCGAGTGTCCGCCAAGTTCAAAGAAGTTATCATAAATTCCTACTTGCTCTAATCCCAGCACTTGTGACCACATTTGTGCGAGTGTTTCTTCTATTGGTGTGCGCGGGGCAACATATTTATCTGAAATTTCGCTTTGTAAATCCGGTATGGGCAAAGCACGGCGATCTACCTTGCCGTTAGGAGTTAGCGGCAATGACTCCAAGATGACAACAGCATTTGGCATCATGTAGTCTGGTAATTTTGTTTTCAAGAATTGCCGCAGTTCGCTGCCTAAAGTGGGTGTACAGCCCTGATGCGCTACCACATAGGCAACTAAGCGTTTACTTCGGCTTACCTCGGCTCCGCTCGGCACAAGTCGCTCAGTACAAGTATCACCAGGGATATCTTCACGGAGGATGACGCAAGATGCTTGCACATCACCATGTTGGCTCAGGACTGTTTCGATTTCTCCCAATTCAATGCGGAAACCGCGCATTTTTACTTGGTTGTCAATACGTCCCAAGTATTCAATATTGCCATCAGGTAAATAGCGTGCTTTATCGCCAGTTTTGTAGAGGCACGAATAGGAGTCAGAACTAAAAGGGTTGGGAATAAATTTCTGTTGTGTTAACTCTGGTCGGTTAAGATATTCCCTTGCTTGACCATCACCTCCAATATAAATTTCTCCTGGTACACCAACGCCCACGGGCTGTAGTTGGGAATTTAACAAATAGATTTGCGTGTTGGAAATTGGTTGACCGATGGGAATAGTTTTAGCGTTTTCGGGTACATCCTGCACCAAATACCAGGAAGTAAATGTTGTATTCTCTGTTGGCCCATAAACGTGGAGTAGTCGCTGCGGCGCACCATTTTTCAATACTTCTTTGACCCATTTCGGCTCGACAGCTTCACCGCCGAATAGAAGATGCCGCAGTGAATGGAAAGCACAAGGGACTTCTTGAGCAATTTGATTGAACAAGGCAGTTGTCAAAAATAACACGCTAATACCTTGTGCTTGAATAAAGGTTGCAAAGTCTTGTGGCGAAAGTGCCAAATCTTTGCTCACCCCCACCAATCGCGCTCCGTTAAGTAGTGCGCCCCAAATTTCAAAAGTAGCAGCATCGAAGGCGTAATTTGAGGCTTGTGCAATTACATCTTGAGCAGAAATGCTCACATAGTTGGTTTGTTTGACTAATCGAACTACACCTCGATGGAGAACGCTAACACCTTTGGGTTGACCTGTAGAACCGCTTGTGTACATTACATAAGCTAAGTTATCAGCTTTGACGTTGTTAGTTGGGTTCTGTTGTGTTTGTTGACTGATGATATCCCAGTGTGAGTCTAAGCAAACTACATTAGCTTGGCTGCCTAGCTTATCAACTAGCTTTTCTTGAGTTAATACGACTGATAGCTGAGTGTCTTCGAGCATGAAGTTTAATCGCTCTTGGGGATATTCTGGATCGAGTGGCACATAAGCACCACCCGCCTTGAGAATTCCCAACATTGACACTACCATTTCTAATGAACGTTCAACGCACAAGCCAACCAATACTTCTGGTTTGATCCCAAGGGTTTGGAGATAATGGGCAAGTTGATTTGCTCTGGTGTTTAACTCGGCATAAGTCAGCTGTCGATCCCCAAATACCACCGCCGTTGCATTGGGTGTCTGTTCTACTTGTGCTTCAAACAATTGGTGAATACATTTATCTTGGGGATACTCTACTGCTGTGTTGTTCCACTCTACTAAAAGTTGATGACGCTCCTCACAAGACACAAGAGAGTACAACTCATAGCGTCCTTGTGGCTCCTTCGCCATTACCGCTAGAACTCTCAGATAATAATCACTAATCCTGTTAATTTGTTCGGTGGATAACTCGCAGGAATCGTACTTTAAATTCAGTGTTATGTCAGAAGAATTAGGACTGACGCTGAATTGAGCTAAGAAAGTAAAGTTTGTTTGTTCAAAAAACTTTCCACCTAGCAACTGTAAATTATCGAGTTCCAGTAGCTGTTCGTAGACATGGAAATGAGTGAAATTAAACGCCGTCTCAAACAAAGGTTCACCGCCCAAACTCCTCTGTATTTCCGCCAAAGGATAGCGACGGTGTGGCAACATTTCTCGTTCTGCTGCAAACACTTGTTGCACCAAGTCTATCCAAGTGCCTCCAGCAAATTGCAGGCGGAAGGGCAATGTATTCAGGAATAGTCCCAGAACTCGCTCACCATCATTTTGTTCAGGTCGTCCGTTAGCGGCTACCCCCGTTATTACATCTTCTTCACCACTGAGGAAATTTAATACTCGCAGATGGGCAGCCAAAAGCACACTCTTGAGTGTAGCTTCTGCGGAGTGAGCCAGCTGTTTTAAGCCAGCAAAAATCTCAGGAGCTAGATTTACCTCTTGCACACCAAGTTCTCTAGCATTGGTATGTTTTGGTACAGAAGACCAGCGAGGTAATTTAGTGAAAGTGCTGTCATTTAACTTTTCACTCCAGTATCGCTGAGTTTCTGGTGAAGCGATCGCTTGTTGCTCTAAAGCTACAAAATCCCGGAACGCAATACTAAATGGCGATACATAATCTACTGATTCGCCTAAAAGTGACAAGTAACGTTTAAAAAACTCACTCATCATTGAAGCAACACTCCACCCATCAAGAATGGCATGGTGAAAGCTCAAAGACAAATTAAATGTTTCCGGTGTGCGCTGATGCACAAAGAAACGCAATAGAGGAGGATGAGTCCAATCAAAATGACGTTTCTTTTCAGCTTCAAACCAAGCAGTTAAGCCTTCTTCTTGCTGAGAACGATCCAAATGACACCAATCTTCTACCTGCAAGGGAATCTCAACTTGCTGATGAACCAGTTGCAACGGAATACTAAATTTACTAAGCTCAAACGAAGTCCGCAGTACAGGGTGATGATTGACTAAATCTTGAATAGCAACTTGTAAAAGTTGAACATCAAACGGGGTTTTGAGATGGAAACTGAAAATGTCGTGATATGTACTATCTTGGCTGTACTCACTGTGGTAAACCATTCCTATTTGCAGTATAGCCAGAGGATAGGCATCCTCTACACCGTCGGGTAAATGTTCTTTGTCTGTTTCAGAAATGAGACTGAATGGTTGAGTTAATTCTAATTTTGTAGCGTCATTCTTTTGTGTTTTTAGTTCTTGAACTAGCTCGTGAATCGTCTGATATTGGAATAGCTGTTGCACAGAGAGATTCAAACCTTGTTCTTTAGCTTGAGATAGCACTTGAATGCTACGGATAGAATCTCCACCTAAAGCAAAGAAGTTATCATGAATACCCACCTGCTCAACACCAAGAACATTAGCCCAGATAGTGGCTAATATTTTTTCTTCTCTTGTGCTAGGCGTAACAAAAACATCTTCTAATTCTGGTCTTGCAGTGTCAGGTACAGGTAAAGCGCGACGGTCTATCTTACCATTTGCTGTCAGTGGGAGAGCTTCTAACTGTACAAAAGCACTTGGAACCATGTAGCTTGGCAGTTGCTTGCTGAGGAAGCGACGCAGTTCTTGGATTGTCAGAGATTGCCCCACCTGCGGCACTACGTAAGCCACTAAACGTTTGTTACCCGGTTCATCCTCTTGCACCACCACCACACTTTCCCAAACATCTGGGTGAGCAGCTAATAATGCTTCAATTTCTCCCAACTCAATGCGGAAACCACGAATCTTGACTTGATTATCAATTCGCCCCAAATATTCTAAATCGCCATTGGGCAAATACCGTGCCAAGTCCCCTGTTTTATATAGTCGCGCTTTGTCGTAGTTGCTAAAAGGATGAGAAATAAAGCGTTCTGCTGTCAGTTCTGGACGATTCAGATAACCGCGCGCCACCCCAGCACCACCAACGTACATCTCACCAGGAACGCCAATTGGTACTGGCTGTTTATATTCGTCCAGCACATACACCTTGAGGTCAGGTATCGGACGACCTATAATACTGGCTGTGTGATTTAAATCTTCCTTGCTCAATGGACGATAAGTGACGTGTACAGTAGTTTCCGTAATCCCGTACATATTCACTAATTGGGGTGAGGTGTCGCCATGTCGCTCAAACCAAGGCTGTAAGCTCTTGATTTCTAAGGCTTCTCCACCGAAAATTACCAAGCGTAAGTTTAAATCACTAGTGGTTAAACCTGACTGTTCAGCTTGAATTAATTGGCGGAAGGCGGAAGGTGTTTGATTGAGAATTGTGACTTGCTCTTGAGCTAATAACTGATAGAAGGATTCGGGCGATCGCGTCACTAAATACGGAACTACTACCAGTCGTCCACCATACAGCAATGCGCCCCAAATTTCCCACACCGAAAAGTCGAATGCATAAGAGTGAAACATTGTCCACACATCATCTTGACTAAAGTGATACCAAGAATCCGTGGCTGCAAACAGACGAACTACATTTGAGTGGTTGACTAAAGTGCCTTTTGGTTGACCTGTTGAGCCTGATGTGTAGATGACATAAGCTAAGTTATCAGTTGTAGAGCCACTAACTGGATTGTCTTCACTTTCTGTAGATATGTCTTCCCAGTCTCGATCTAAGCAGAATACACGGGCGGTATGTTCCGGTAAGCTAGTGAGTAATTTCTCTTGAGTCAACAGTATCTGCACCTGTGAATCATTGAGCATATATGCCAAACGGTCAGTAGGATAGTCTGGGTCAAGTGGCACATAAGCCCCACCTGCCTTAAGAATCCCTAACAGCCCTACCACCATTTCTAAAGAGCGTTCTACACACAACCCAACCAGCGTATCTGCTTCCACACCCAATGAGCGCAAGTAATGAGCCAACTGGTTAGCGCGACAATTCAACTGGTGATAGGTGAGTTGTTGATTTTCAAATACAACTGCTACTGCATTTGGGGTACGCCCAACCTGTTCTTCAAACAATTCATAGATACACTTATCTTGAGAATAATCCGCCTGAGTATCGTTCCACTCTACTAATAACTGTTGTTGCTCAGGTTGTGTCAGCAGTGATAATTGAGAAATGTGCTTCTCTGGGTTAGAAACAATACTTTCCAGCAATGTTACAAAATGCCCACTCATCCGCTCAATTGTGCTGGCATCAAATAAGTCAGTACTATACTCCCATACACCCACCATTCCAGTACTTGTACTGAGCGTAGTCGAAGTAGGAGTGTTCTGCATTAATAAAGACAAATCAAACTTAGCTGTTACGCTTTCTGCAATCAATGGGGTGACACTTAACCCAGTTAACTCGACTTCAGACATAGGTGCATTCTGGAGTGCAAACATCACTTGGAACAGTGGTGTATAGCTGAGGTCTCTTTGTGGCTGCAATGCCTCAACTAGCATTTCAAAAGGCAAATTCTGATGAGCATAAGCATCCATTGCCATTTCTCGAACACGAGTGAGCAATTCGCTAAAGCTGGGATTATCTGCCAAATTACTACGCATCACTAAAGTGTTGACAAAAAAGCCAATTAACCCTTCTGTCTCACTGCGATCGCGGTTTGCAATAGGAGACCCTACTAAAATGTCTGCTACACCTGTGTAGCGATAAAGTAAAGTATCATAAGCTGCCAAGAGCGTCATGAACAAAGTTACTCCTTGCTCCTGGCTCAGTTTTGTTAGCCGATTAGTTAACTCAACTGACAGTGCAAACTCTTGATATGTGCCAGTGAAAGTCTGCACCGCAGGTCTAGGGCGGTCTGTAGGTAGGGACAATAAAGCTGGTGCATCTTTGAGTTGTTGTTGCCAGTAACTTAGTTGGCTTTGCAGTACATCTCCTTGTAACCAGTTTCTTTGCCATAAGGCAAAATCTGCATACTGAATCGGCAGTGGTGTTAAAGGTGACGGCTGACCTTGAGAATAAGCACTGTACAGTGCTGCTAATTCTTGGATAAACACACCTATTGACCAAGCATCAGACACCACATGGTGCATACACACTAACAAAATGTGTTCTGTCTCGGACAGCACTACTAATGTCGCCCAGAGTAATGCAACACTTGCCAGTTCAAAAGGCTGAATAGCCTGTTGTTGTATTAATTGCTGTGTGGCTATTTCTTGTTCGCCTGGTGGCAGATATTGCCACTCAAGAACTGAGAGCGTCCAATTCGTTTGTGTTTGAATGATTTGAGAAGGTTTTCCATTAACAGTGACGAAATTGGTGCGTAAGGCTTCGTGACGATGAATAATTTCTTGTAAGCTTTGTTCTAAGGCTGCTTGATTGACATTTCCCACTAGACGCAAAGCTATAGGCAAGTTGTATAAGGCACTATTCGGCTCTAATTGGTCTAAAAACCATAGACGCTGTTGAGCATAAGACAGTGGTAAGTCTGAATTATTTGCTCTTGGCAAGATAGGCGGCGCAGAGAGTTCTATCTCTTGTACTGAGCGACTTGTACCGAGCATCTCGACTTCGCTCGATGGAGCCGGAGTCGAGGTAAGTCGAAGTATTTGTTGCTGTAACTGCTCAATTGCCTGTGCTAATTCGGCAACTGTTGTTTTAGCAAACAACTCACGCAATGGTAGTTCTACTTTGAAAATGTTACGAATGCGTGAAACTAGTTGCGTTGCTAGTAGCGAGTGTCCCCCAAGTTCAAAGAAGTTATCATAAACTCCTACTTGCTCCACTTTCAGCACTTGCGCCCAAATTTGTGCCAGTAGTTCTTCAATCGGAGTGCGTGGGGCTACGAATTTGTCTGAATTACTGCTGTCTACATCAGGTGCAGGTAAAGCACGGCGATCTACTTTACCACTAGGAGTCAGTGGCAAGGAATCCAACATCACAAAAGCATTAGGTACCATGTACTCTGGCAGCTTTGCTTTCAGGAATTGCCGCAGTTCGCTGATTGCCAATGTACAGTTCTGATGTGCTACCACGTAGGCAACTAAGCGTTTACTTCGGCTTCGCTCAGTACAAGTATCACCTGGGGTATCTTCGCGGACGATCGCACAAGATGCTTGCACATCACCATATTGGCTCAGTACTGCTTCAACCTCGCCTAACTCAATGCGGAAGCCTCGGATCTTAACCTGATTATCAATGCGTCCCAGATATTCGATGTTGCCATCTGGTAAATAGCGTGCTAAGTCCCCAGTTTTATATAATCTACTCCCTACTGCCTTCTCAAAGGGATTGGAGATAAATTTTTCTTGTGTTAACTCCCTTCGATTAAGGTAGCCCCGCGCCAAAGAGACACCACCAATGTACAATTCTCCCGGTATACCAACGGGTACAGGCTGTAGACACTTATCTAAAATGTAAATTTGTGTATTCGCGATCGGTCGTCCAATCGGAGGAAGTAACGGCCAATTCTCTATTGAATTAGCCAAAGTAAAAGTGCTGATTACATGGCTCTCTGATGGCCCGTAATGATTGTGCAAAGTACAATCGGTTAGTTTGCCCAACCACCCAGAAATAGCGGGAGTAATCTGCAACTGCTCCCCAGCAGTAATAATTTCCCTTAGATGACTATTAACTAATTCACTATCAACAGCGACTTCAGCTAATTGCTGTAAAGCAACAAAGGGAACAAACAGTCTCTCAACAGATTTTTGTTGGAGAAAACCTAACAAAGCTACTGGATCTCGGCGCAACTCCTCCGTAATTAAGAACAATTTGCCTCCCGAAAACCAGGTAGTGAATATTTCTTGGAAAGAGACATCAAAGCTAATAGGAGCAAATTGCAGCGTTTTTGCTCCAGTAGAAATTGTAGTATTTTGCAGTTGCCACAGAATCAAATTGCAAAGAGCAAGCTGATTCAGAGCTACACCTTTAGGTTGACCTGTAGAACCAGAGGTATAAATTACATATGCTAAATTAGTTGCTTGTACGCCAGGGATGAAATTATCCTGACCAGACTGGGAAATTTGTTGCCAGTCAGTATCTAAGCAGACAAGTTTTGCTTGATGCTGAGGTAGTCTCTCCTGGAGTGATTGCTGGGTCAACAACACTGAAACTTGAGCATCTTCAAGCATGAAACTCAGGCGTTCAGTTGGATACTCTGGATCAAGTGGCACATAAGCCCCACCTGCCTTAAGAATCCCTAATAGTCCCACGACCATTTCTAAGGAACGCTCGACACACAACCCAACCAATACATCGGCTTCAACTCCCAAAGACTTCAGGTAGTGCGCCAACTGATTTGCACGGTAATTCAACTGCTGGTAAGTCAGTTGTTGATTGCCAAACTCCACCGCTACAGCATTGGGTGTGCGCTTAACCTGCTCCTCAAACAACTGATGGATAGATTTATCTTTGGGATATTCAGTTTGAGTATCGTTCCATTCGACAAGTAACTGTCGTTGTTGTGCTTGTGTCAGTAGAGGCAATTGGGAAATTTGCTGTTGTGGATTAGTAACAATGCTTTCGAGCAAGGTCACAAAATGACCTGCCATCCGCTCTATAGTGGGCGCATCAAACAAGTCTGTGTTGTATTGCCACACAGTTGCCAGCCCAGAGGTAGTATTTTTAATGAATAAAGTCAAATCAAACTTGGCAATTGTTCTTTCTGTCGCTAACGGACTGACACTTAACCCAGTAAACTCTACTTCAGACATGGGAGCATTTTCGAGAACAAACATCACCTGAAACAATGGTGTATGGCTGAGGTCTCGTTGTGGCTGTAATGCTTTTACCAACTCCTCAAAGGGCAGGTCTGGGTGAGCAGAAGTTAAGAGTGTCAGTTGCCGCACTCGGTTCAGTAACTGTTGAAAAGTGGGGTTGCCTGACAAATCGGTACGTAATACTAAAGTGTTGACAAGAAAGCCAATTAACCCTTCAAGTTCTAAGCGATCGCGTTTAGCAATGGGTGTGCCTACTAAAATGTCATCGGAGCCTGTATACCGATAAAGCAAGGTAGCAAATGCTGCGAACAGCGTCATGAACAGAGTAGCTCCCTCTTGCCTGGTGAAATTAGCAACTGCTTGACTCAGTTGATTTGAAAGTTCAACACTGTAGAGTGCGCCTCGGAAAGTTTGAATGGCTGGTCTTGGTCTGTCTGTGGGTAATTCTAGTAAGGTGGGAGCGTTTTTGAGTAGTTGTTTCCAATAGTCAAGCTGTGTTTCGAGTATTTCTGCTTGTAACCACTGCCGTTGCCAAATAGCAAAGTCGGCATACTGAATTGGTAGCTCAGGTAACTCTGGAGATAAGTTATTGCTAAGGGCTGAGTAAATGGTTGCTAATTCCCGCATTATCACACCCATTGACCAACCATCAAAAACAATGTGGTGTATTGTGATTAGCAAGACGTGTTCTACCTCTGTGAGTTTAAGCACAGAAGCTCGAATTAAAGGAGAATTAGCAAGGGCAAAGGGTCGAGTTGTTTCTGCTGTGGCTAATTGCTGACAAGCGATCGCTTTTTCACTTTCAGGTAAATCTGTTAAATCTATGATTGGCAGACTTAAGATTAAGCTGTCAGCAATTACTTGGACTGGCTGCTCATTGATGGTGTCGAAGTTGGTACGTAATGCTTCGTGGCGAGAGATAATTTTGTTGAGACTTTGCTCTAGTGCTACGACGTTCAACTGACCGTGCAGTTTTAGAGCTGCTTGTTCGTTGTAGAAGGGGTTATCTGGTTCCAACTGGTTTAATAACCAGATTTGTTCTTGGCCAAAAGACAGAGGTAAGTTCTGAGGACGATCGACTTTGATCGGGGATAAATCTGTGTTGGTAGCGATACCTCCAGTGAACTTTACTAACTCATTTTTCTGGTGCAGCAACGAAACAAGTTCTGCTTTACGGTTAATTAGTAAATTACGAGTGTCTGGTGTCAATACTCCTTTGGGGGCATTAACACGCAACTGCTCGCTCTCAACCCACAACTTCACACCCTGCTTAGTCAGATCGGCTACCAATTCTTCGATATTCACAGAAACTTACCTCCACGTCACTTAATTGGTAATTCTTAATTAAAATTCATTTAATCAAATTGTTATTTCTTCTCTATCAATTGCACCTAAATTAATATCTGATTCTGCTTGTTTCTCCAATTTTGGTGCTATTTCAGCTATAGTAGGAAATTCAAACAGATTTGTTACAGTTAATTGAATAGAAAAAGTATTTCGTAATCTAGATACAACTTGAACCGCTATTAAAGAATCTCCTCCTAATTGAAAAAAGTTATCATGGATTCCTATCTGTTTAATTCCCAAAAATTCTTGCCAAGCAATGGCAATTTTTTGCTCAATTTCATTACGAGGAGCTACATAAGCATTGGGTAAATCAGGTCTTGAATGGAGCGTAGATAATTCTTGCTGAAAAACATTCGGATTTCTTTGTAATGAAATCTCTGCTTCAAAGCCAGTTTCTTTTTGCTTATAAATTTGGCTAAATGCAGCTGATGCAGAAGCTTGAGCCATAATAATTTTATGCTCAAATGCTTCATTTTCAGGAAAAGCGGCAACTTGAACAAAATCTTGAGCGTGTAATGCGTCAAACCATTGGTCTTTAATGATAAAAGGCTGACCTGGGCTGCGTCTTGTATCATTTAAAGGTTTTAATAGCAGACCCCAACTAATATCAAAATCTATTTTCGCTTGAGTAATTTCCCACAGTAAGAGGAAGCCGCCAGGAGCTAATAAAGACCGGACATGGTGGAGTGTTTGATCTATGTTTTGAGTTGCGTGCAGAACATTAGAAGCTATGACTATATCAAAACTATGCTTCTCAAATCCCTGCTCAGTTGGTGACTTATCTATATCTAATAACTTATATTCAACAAATGAATATTCCTTAAACTTCTGTTGCGCTTGAGTCAGAAAGGCACTACCAATATCAGTAAAAGTATAGTTGGTTTGTTGGAATGGCAACACAGGTAATAAAGCTTGTGTAGACATACCAGTACCTGCACCGATTTCTAGCACTCTCAGATGAATCGATGGTGGCAATAATTTGACTACCTGTTCTAAGCTTGAGCGCAAGATAGAGTTGTAGTAATTAATTAAGGAAGATTCTGTCTGTGAACCTTTATTTTCTTTTTGGTAAACCAGTTCATTGAAAATTTCTAATGGTTCTTGTTCCCCAACAACAATAGCAGCTAAATTTTCACCACAGCGTTGCACTAAATCTAAATCTACTAAAGATGAATCAGAAAACCTCACTCTGACTTCTTCTAAATATTCATCAATATCATCTTGTAAACATGGCACTAGCCCAAAAAATAATTCCTCTTGTTGCTGTAGTTGTCCTTGTTCTACTAATATTTGTAACCATCTACAGAACAATTGTTGATAGCGCGGAGAAATATGGTAGTGCGTTAACAAATTCTCCAAAAAATACTTTTCTTCGGGATTACTAAAAGCCCGTAATTGCTGCAATGCATAATTTATGTAGGCTGTACATAAACTATCTAAGAACTGTTTGTTTCCTTGATAGGTTAACTCGTTAAATTCTGCATTGTTTTCACTTGCTTGTTTTTGACCCGCTTGTGTAAGCGACGTCCACAATTGTGATGTTGTGGGTATTTGCAACTTTCCCCAAGCTGCTTTTTGTGGAGGGTCAATCCAATAACGTTGGCGTTCAAAGGGATAAGTTGGTAAGGGAAGACGATAATATTCATCATGACTATAAAATCCAAACCAATCTACTTTGACACCAGTCAACCAGAGTTGACCTAATGTGGTCAATAAAACATGACTATCAGATTGCTTTTCTTGGGGATGACGTACCGAAGTTAAGACCGTTTGTGTGTCTGCTTTGTCTGGATGTCTTTTAACTAATGTAGTTAGTGTGTGTCCTGGCCCTACCTCTAGTAAGACCTGCTCTGATGTTGCTAATAATTTCTCTACGCCAGAGGCAAACAATACTGTAGAACGCAGATGTTGAGCGTAGTAGTCGGGATTTGTGGCTTGACTGACTTTAATCCAAGTACCAGTCAGGTTAGAGATATAAGGAAGTTTTGGTGGATTTAAAGTAACTTTTTTGACTCGCTCTGCAAATGCCTCTAAGATTGGTTCCATCATTTGCGAATGGAAGGCATGGGAAGTATGCAGACGACGGCATTCAATCCCTTGAGTAGCAAGCTGACTTTGTAGTGCTTCGATTTCTGGTATGGAACCGGAAACTACACATTGCAAGGGTTGATTAATTGCTGCTAGAGAAAGTTCTGTCCCCAGTAAAGATTTTACCTTCTCTGCGGGCAGGGGAATTGAAAGCATTGCTCCAGTGGGTAGTTGCTGCATCATCTGTCCGCGTGCTGCTACCAAAGATAAAGCATCTTCTAGGGAAAAAACTTCTGCTAGAGTGGCTGCTACATATTCGCCAATACTATGACCGATCGCAGCTTGTGGTTCCACTCCATAAGACTGCCATAATTTAGCTAGGGCGTATTCAATTACAAAAATAGCGGGTTGAGCAATTCCTGTCTGTTGAAGTTGCTTTGATGCCTCATCAATATTTGATTCACTAGGATAAATAATATGACGTAAATCCAGCCCTAGTAAAGGTTTAATAATTTCTGAGCAATAATCAACTTGTTCTCTAAATACTGTCTCAGTTTCATAAATTTCCCGCGCCATGTTGACGTATTGAGAACCTTGACCGGGAAACATAAAAGCAACAGGTCGTTCTGTAATTTCTGTGTAATTAGTAAAAACTTGTTTTGGATCTAAACTACTGAGAGCTTTAACAGCATCTTCTAAGTCCTGACAAACTAACATCCGTCGATAATTAAAACCCCGGCGACCGCTATTGAGGGTATAAGCAACATCACTTAAGTTAACTTCTGGATGCTCTTTTAAATGCTCAATTAAATTAGCTGTCGTCTTCTCAAGTGCACTCGCAGTATTAGCCGATAAACACAACAATAAATATTTATTTTTGAATTTTGAATTTTGAATTTTGAATTGAGTTGCTTCTTCTAAAATCACATGAGCATTAGTCCCTCCCATACCAAAAGAACTAACCCCAGCACGGCGAGGAGTGTTATTTGTTTTCCATTCAGTCAGGGTTGTATTGACATAAAAAGGACTGTTGGCAAAATCAATTTTGGGATTAGGTGTCTGGTAGTGCAAACTAGGAGGCAGCATTTTATGTTGCAGTGCTAATACAGTTTTAATTAAACCTGCGACACCTGCTGCTGTATCCAAATGTCCAAAGTTAGTTTTTACCGAACCAATAGCACAGAAGCCTTTTTTATCTGTAGTTTGATTAAAAGCTTGAGTTAAAGCGGCAATTTCTATCGGATCTCCTAAAGGTGTAGCTGTACCATGAGCTTCGATGTAGGAAATTGTTTCGGCATCTACATCTGCTATAGCTTGAGCTTCTCCAATGACTGCTGCTTGACCACTGGCACTAGGCGCAGTGTAGCCGACTTTCATTGCACCATCATTATTGATGGCTGAACCTTTAATGATTGCATGGATGTGGTCACGGTCAGCGATCGCATCCTTTAATCTTTTCAATACCACAATACCAGCACCGCTACCAGCAATTGTCCCTTGTGCCTTAGCATCAAAAGCACGGCAGTGTCCATCGGGAGAGAGAATCATCTCCGGTTGATGCAAATAACCTGTTTTTTGAGGAATGCTGATAGAAACTCCACCAGCTAAAGCTATGTCACATTCACCATTTAAGAGACTTTGACAAGCTACATGAACAGCAACCAAAGAAGTAGAACAGGCTGTTTGCACATTTACTGCGGGGCCAGTCAAGTTGAGTTTATATGCAACTCGTGTCGGTACAAAATCTTTATCGTTAGAGATTCCTAGTTGTAGAGGGTCAATTGTTTCTAATAATTGATGATGAGGAATGAGATTATTGAGCAAATACCTACTCATCCCCACACCACCATAAACCCCTATTAAACCGTTGTAAGTTTCCGGGTCATAACCAGCTTTTTCTACAGCTTCCCAAGCTAATTCTAAAAATAGGCGTTGTTGTGGGTCTATTAACTCAGCTTCTTTTGCACTATAAGTAAAGAAATTTGCATCAAACAAATCAATGTCTGATAGAACAGCACTAGCTTTTACATAATTTGGGTTATTCAGTAAATCGAGGCAAACGCCGGAATTTATTAATTCTTCATCCGTTAGCGAGGAGATAGACTCTACTCCATCACGTAGATTCTGCCAAAATGACTCGATATCTTTTGCGCCTGGGAATCTACCAGCAACAGCAATTATAGCTATTTCAGAATTATTAAACTCATTATTTTTATGAACTGAATTTATTGTCATTTTTACCTTTTTCTCTGAGAGCGATATTGTTGTCTGGATTCCAATTGTTGTTTTCTTAAAGATTTAACTTCGTTATCAGATTGAATCCGATAATTATTTTGCTTTGTGGGTTCTTCTTTGTAAGACTTAGTATTTAAGTATTGGCTCAAACTATGTATGGTTGGGTAATTAAACATATCAACTATTGACAGTTCCAGCCCCAATTCTTCTTGCAATTCGTGATTAATTTTTACCAGTAGTAACGAATGACCTCCTAGCTCAAAGAAATTATTGTAGATTCCTACTTTTTCTACTGCTAATGCTTTTTCCCAAATGCCAGCAATGATGCTTTCTACTTCTGTATTTGGCATTACATAATCTGATAGTTCCTGTTGTAAATCTGGAGCAGGCAAAGCGCGACGGTCTACTTTGCCGTTGGGTGTCAGAGGTAAAGACTCCAGCATCACAAAAACATTTGGAATCATATACCCAGGCAGTTTATTAGAAAGGAATTGCCGCAATTCGCTTGTTGTGAGTGTACTTCGACTTACCTCGGCTTCGCTCGGCACAAGTCGCTCAGTACAAGTTATGTCTTTTTGCGGCACTACGTAAGCGACTAAACGCTTACTTCGACCTCTCTGCGAGACGCTACGCGAACGCTCAGTACAAGTATTATCTGGAGTTTCTTCACGAGCAATGATACAACATATCTGCACATCACTATGTTGGCTCAGTGCTGCTTCAATTTCTCCTATCTCGATGCGGAAGCCCCGAATTTTTACCTGATTGTCAATGCGTCCTATGTATTCGATATTACCATCTGGTAGATAACGCGCTAAATCCCCAGTTTTGTAGAGACGACCAGTACCAAAGGGGTTAGTAATGAATTTTTCCTGGGTTAGTTCGGGACGGTTGAGGTAGCCTCTTGCCAACCCGACACCACCAATGTGTAGTTCCCCTGGTACACCCACAGGTACGGGTTGCAAATACTCGTCTAAAATATGAATCTGTGTGTTAGCGATCGCTTTACCAATAGATATTTTCTCATCTTCATTAGTACATTTTGCGTTGGTCTCTGACCGACCGGAGGTCATCGCCTTCGGCGTAGCTTTGCAAATCGTGGCGCAGACACTAGCTTCCGTCGGGCCGTAGGCGTTGAAGAAGTTTCTACCTACAGACCATTGCTTAATTAATTCCGCAGGACAAGCTTCTCCAGCTACGATGATTGTTTGCAATGTCGGCAGTTCTTCACTAGGCATTACTGCTAACGCCGATGGTGGTAGGGTGATATGGGTAATGCCATGATTGCGTAATTGCTCAATTAATGGCTTTCCTGGCAATAGAGAGTCTTTTGTTCCCAGATACAGCGTTGCACCCGATCCCAAAGCCATCACTACTTCCCAGATAGAAGCATCAAAACTGAAGGAAGCAAACTGGAGAATGCGGCTATGACAGTCTACGCTAAAAGTCTGAATCTGAGCTTGAGTTAAGTTGCACAGTCCTTTATGCTCAACCATCACACCTTTAGGTTTACCTGTTGAGCCAGAAGTATAGATAACATTAGCTAAATGAAAGGCTTTAACTCCACTCGTTGGGTTATCTTGATTGTTTTGCTCAATTTTTTCCCATACCTCATCCAAACAGACAAGGTTTGCTTGATGCTCAGGGAGTCTATCAATAACTTGCTGTTGAGTCAGCAGCACCGAAACTTGAGCATCTTCCAACATGAAACGCAAACGCTCAGTCGGATAATCTGGGTCAAGTGGTAGGTATGCTCCGCCTGCCTTGAGAATCCCCAACAGTCCTATCAGCATCTCTAAAGAACGCTCTACACAAATACCCACCAACACATCTGGCTTCACACCCAATGAACGCAGGTAATGAGCCAATTGATTAGCACGACAATTCAACTGCTTATAAGTCAGTTGTTCACTACCAAACACCACAGCCACAGCATCGGGGGTACGCTGAACTTGCTCTTCAAACAACTGATGGATACACTTATCTTGAGCATAGTCCGCCTGAGTGGAATTCCATTCAACTAATAATTGATGTTGCTCAACTCCTGTAAGCAAAGGTAATTGAGAAATTTGTTGCTGTGGATTAGCAACAATACTTTCGAGCAAGGTTACAAAATGACCCGTCATTCGCTTAATAGTGCGCTCATCAAACAAATCAGTGTTATATTGCCACCACCCAACAAATCCAGTAGTGGTATTTTCTATTAATAAAGACACATCAAACTTAGCAGTTATTCCTTCTACTATTAATGGATTGACAGTTAACCCAGCAAAATCTACTTGCTGCATCGGTGCATTCTGGAGGGAAAACGCCACTTGGAACAGTGGTGCATGACTGAGATCCCTCTCTGGTCGTAATATTTCCACTAGCATTTCAAATGGCAAGTCTTGATGAGTATAAGCTCCTAAAGCCATTTCCCGAACACGAGTGAGTAATTCGCTAAAGCTCGGATTACCTGCCAAATTGGTACGCATCACTAAGGTATTGACAAAAAAGCCAATTAACCCTTCTATTTCACTGCGATCGCGGTTCGCAATGGGAGATCCCACCAAAATATCTTCTTGCCCTGTGTAGCGGTAAAGTAGGATATCATAAGCTGCCAACAGCGTCATGAACAAGGTAGATCCTTGCTCCTGGCTCAGTTTTGTTAGTCTATTAGTCAACTCAACTGAGAGTTTAAACTGTAGATTTGCACCATTGAATGTCTGCACAGCAGGTCTTGGTCGGTCTGTAGGCAGTGATAATAAAGCTGGTGCATCTTTGAGTTGTTGTTGCCAGTACGAGAGTTGATTTTGTAGTACATCTCCTTGCAACCACTGTCTTTGCCATAAGGCAAAATCTGCATACTGAATCGGCAATGGTGTTAAGGATGACGGCTTACCTTGAGAAGAAGCATCGTACAGCATCGCTAATTCTTGAACAAACACATCCATTGACCAGCCATCAGAGACAATGTGGTGCATACACACTAATAAGGCGTGTTCTGTCTGCGACAGCACAAGTAACTTCGCCCTAACTAATAGTTCAGTTGCTAGGTTAAAAGGTTGAATAGCTTGTTGTTGCGCTAATTGCTGTAAAGAACTTTCTTGCTCGATTGTAGGTAAATGCGTTAAATCAACAACTGATACTATTCCCTGTTCCCTAATAACTTGAGTTGGTTGCCCATCAACAATGACGAAGTTGGTGCGTAAAGCTTCGTGGCGATGAATAATTTCTTGCAAACTTTGTTCCAAAGCAACCCAATTGAGATTTCCCGTTAGACGCAAAGCTAAGGGTATGTTGTATAAAGCACTATTCGGCTCTAACTGGTCTAAAAACCATAGCCTTGTTTGGGCATAAGACAGAGGTAATTCTGCGTTACTTGCTCTTGGTAAGATGGGTGATGCTGTTAGTTCTAAGTCTTGTACTGAGCGACTTGTGCCGAGCGGAGCCGAGGTAAGTCGAAGTATTTGTTGCTGCAACGGTTGAATGTTTTGGGACAACTCTGCAACTGTTGGTGCAGCAAATAAGCTACGCAATGGTAATTCTACTTTAAAAATGTTGCGGATGCGTGAAAGCAATTGCGTTACTAGTAGTGAGTGTCCCCCAAGTTCAAAGAAGTTGTCATGTATGCCGACTTTCTGTACTTTCAGCACTTGCACCCACATTTGTGTCAGTATTTCTTCAATTGGCGTGCGTGGAGCTACATATTTTTCTAGTAGTGTGCTGTTGAAGTCTGGTTTTGGTAAAGCACGGCGGTCTACTTTGCCGTTGACAGTCAAGGGTAAGGATTCCAGCAGCACAAAAGCACTTGGCACCATGTACTCTGGTAGCTTCTTTTGTAGAAAGCGGCGAACCTCACTGACTAATAAACTCGAATTGCTCCAGGTCGGCTGTATAAGATTGCAGACTAATTTGCTTCTCTGCTCCTCTGGTTGGTATTGCTTTAGAGATGGTCGTCTGGCATAGATATTGTAGAGTCCAGTATCTTCTAGTAAAGCATCCTGCTCAATAATTAGGTCGTATCCATGTTCTTTTAGCAGGGCTACAATCTCCTCCAACCTACCATTCATGTTATGAACTTCCACAACTATCTGCTGGATCTTTTGCCAATCTTCTTGCTGGATGCCAGAAAGCACATCCTGCTCACTTTTCTCCACGTCAATTTTCAGCAAATCGATCCTTTCAACGCCATGTTCAGCAATCACATCAGAAATTGTTCTTAACTGACAAATGAATTGCTGACTCTGCAATCTTTCTGCTAACAGTTCATCAATTGCCCCATCGGAGATTTGTATATCATTTACTACATTTTTTTGTTGTTTAAGCAAAAAGGATTTGATCGTCTCTCGCTCTTGAGTAGCATCAGCAAAGCGCCCGGAAATCACAGAAACCTGGGGATAATATGTAAACGTGTCAGTCTTTGTCTCGCTGGAAAGACCAAGATTAAACAGTTTGACATTTAAGCCATAGCTCTGGGCATTTATGCGTAGCACGTCAAAAACAGGCGGAATTGGCTCAAATGCATAAATAGAAACATCTTTATATATTTGACCCGCGAAGAGTGCGAACAGACCGATATTGGCACCTACATCAAAGATGCAATCTCCTTCATTGATAGTGATGTCATGTTTTAAATAAGCCTGTTCTTCCCAAACTTCTTTGTAGACGAATTCTGTCTCGTTTTTATTGAGATGGGCAATCATCATGCCATTCGGCAATTCATAGAGTAACCCGTCACTAAGCAGACCTTTATTTTTAAAACGAAGTAGTTGTAAAATGGGAAAAGCATTCTCCTGGTCAGGCACAATATAGGCTACCAGACGTTGATCGCCAGGAGTGTCAACTCTGGCAACGACGATACTCTCCTGTACTAAAGAATGTTGGCTTAAAACCGCTTCAATTTCGCCTAATTCGATCCGAAAACCGCGAATTTTAACTTGATTGTCTATGCGCCCCAAATATTCAATATTACCGTCACTTAAGTAACGTGCTTGATCCCCAGTTTTGTAAAGCCGGGAATGCGGGTCATCACTAAATGGGTTAGAAATAAATTTCTCGTTGGTCAAGTCGGGGCGGTTGAGGTAGCCTCGTGCCAACCCCACACCACCGATGTGCAACTCTCCCGGTACACCAATCGGCACTGGTTGTAAGTGCGAGTCTAAAATATAAATTTGTGTGTTGGCGATCGCTCGCCCAATAGGTATCGTTTTTAGATTGCTATGTGGTTTGCATTGCCAGAAGGTGACATCAATTGCAGCTTCTGTTGGCCCATAGAGATTGTGCAATTCACACTCTAGATGCTCAAAAAAGCGTTCCTGGAGTTTTAAAGGCAGGGCTTCACCACTACAGATAACTCGTTTCAAACTACTGCAATTTTTGCAACTTTCTGCTTCTATGAAAACCTGGAGCATGGAAGGGACAAAATGCAGCGTAGTAACCTGCTGCTCTATAATTAGGTTGACCAAGTAGGCACTATCTTTATGCCCATCTGGTTTAGCCAGAACTAAACGTGCTCCAGTTAATAATGGCCAGAAGAACTCCCAAACTGAAACGTCAAAACTGAAAGGAGTTTTTTGTAAAACACAATCGTCTGCTGTTAACTGATAGGCTTGTTGCATCCACAGCAGACGATTGCAAATCCCCATGTGGGTATTCATTGCTCCTTTAGGTTGACCTGTTGAGCCAGAGGTGTAGATGACATAAGCTAATTTGTCAAATGTAGAGCTACTGATGGGATTATCTTCACGAACTGCACGTATTTTTATCCAGTCTGTATCTAAGCAAATAATACACGTCTCATGTTGCGGTAAATTAGCGACCAATTTTTCTTGAGTCAACAGTACCCGCACCTGTGAATCGTTGAGCATATCAAACAATCGCTCAGAAGGATATGTTGGCTCAAGCGGCACATAAGCACCACCTGCCTTGAGAATCCCAAGCAGTCCTACCACCATCTCTAAAGAGCGTTCTACACACAACCCCACCAGTACATCTGCTCCTACACCCAATGATTTAAGATAGTGCGCTAACTGGTTTGCACGACAATTCAACTGGTAATAAGTGAGTTGTTGATTTTCAAACACCACTGCTACGGCATCTGGAGTACGTTCTACCTGCTCCTCAAATAATTGATGGATACACTTATCTATTGGATAATCAACCTGTGTATCATTCCACTCAACGAGTAACTGCCGTTGTTCAGGTTGTGTCAACAATGGTAATTGTGAAATTCGCTCCTCTGGATTTGCCACAATTCCTGCAAGCAACGTCACAAAATGACCCGTTATTCGCTCAATGGTGCGCTCATCAAACAAATCAGTGTTGTACTCCCACAACCCTACCAGTCCAGTGCTTGTACTGAGCGTAGTCGTTCGCGCAGCGTCTCGTAGAGAAGTAGCAGTATTCTGGATGATTAAAGTTAAATCAACCCTTGCTGTTGTGCCTTTTATGGGCAATGGAGTGACTGTTAGCCCAGCCAGCTCTACTCCAGACATGACCGCATTCTCAAGTGTAAACATCACTTGGAACAGTGGTGTATGGCTAAGATTCCGTTCTGGCTGCAATGCTTCAACTAGCATTTCAAATGGCAAATCTTGATGAGCGTAGGCATCCATTGCCATTTCGCGGACACGACTAAGTAATTCGCTAAAGCTCGGATTGCCTGCCAGATTAGTACGCATCACTAAAGGGTTGACAAAAAAGCCAATTAACCCTTCAATTTCAGAGCGATCGCGGTTCGCAATGGGAGAACCCACCAAAATATCTTCTTGCCCTGTGTAGCGGTAAAGTAAGGTATCATAAGCTGCCAACAGTGTCATAAACAAAGTACAACCTTGCTCTTGGCTCAGTTTTATCAGCCTATGACTTAACTCTACTGAGAGTGTAAATTCTTGAGTTGCGCCAGCGAAAGTCTGCACCGCAGGTCTTGGTCGGTCTGTTGGTAGGGACAATAAAGCTGGTGCTGAAGCTAGTTGCTGTTGCCAATAATTCAGTTGGCGTTGCAGTACATTCCCTTGCAGCCACTGTCTCTGCCAAATTGCGAAATCTGCATACTGTAACGTCAGTGGTACTAATGGAGAAGGCCGACCTTGAGCATAAGCATTGTACAGCGTTGCTAATTCAGAGACAAACATACTCATTGACCAGCCATCAGAGACAACATGGTGCATACACATTAACAATATGTGTTCTGTCTCGGACAGCACTACTAATGTTGCCCTAATTAATGCTCCCTGGCTCAAGTCAAACGGTTCAATAGTGTTTTGTTGAACTAACTTTTGTGTGGCTATTGCTTGTTCTGTTGCAGATAAATGCTGACACTCAACAACTGAAACTTTCCAATTCGTTTCTGTTTGAATAATTTGAGTTGGTTGTTCGTTAACTGTAATGAAGTTGGTGCGTAAGGCTTCGTGGCGATGAATAATCTCTTGTAAGCTTTGTTCTAGACCAGCTCGATTGAGATTTCCCACTAGGCGCAAAGCTATAGGAATATTATAGAAGGGGCTGTTTGGCTCGAACTGGTCTAAAAACCACAGACGCTGTTGAGCATAAGACAGTGGTAATTCTGCATCCTTTGTCCTTGGTAAAATAGGCGGCGAAGTTAGTTCTAAGTCTTGTACTGAGCGACTTGTGCCGAGCGGAGTCGAGGTAAGTCGAAGTATTTGTTGCTGTAACTGCCCAATTGATTGGGCTAATTCAGCTACTGTCGCTTTTGCAAATAACTCACGTAATGCCAGTTCTACTTTAAAGCTGGTACGAATGCGTGAAAGCAGTTGAGTTGCTAGTAGCGAGTGTCCTCCCAGTTCAAAGAAGTTATCATGTATCCCTACCTGCTCTACTTTTAGGACTTCTGCCCAAATCTGTGCCAGCATTTCTTCCATTGGAGTGCGCGGGGCGACAAATTTTTCTAGCAGTGTGCTGTCTAATTCTGGTTTTGGCAGGGCGCGACGGTCTACTTTACCGTTAGACGTGAGAGGTAAGGATTCTAACAGCACAAAAGCACTGGGTACCATGTACTCTGGGAGCTTTGCCTTTAAAAACTGACGCAGTTCTGAGACTGTGGGAGATTGTTCTACCTGCGGCACTACATAAGCAACTAAACGTTTACTTCGACTCCGGCTCCATCGAGCGAAGTCGAGATGCTCAGTACAAGTGTCGCCCGGTTCATCCTCTTGCACCAACACCGCACTTTCCCAAATGGCAGGGTGAGAAGCCAGTAATGTCTCAATTTCTCCCAACTCAATGCGGAAACCGCGAATCTTGACTTGGTTATCAATGCGTCCTAAATATTCTAAATCGCCATTAGGCAAATACCGTGCTAAGTCCCCGGTTTTATATAATTTTGACTGATTAAATACGTTAGAAATAAACCTTTGTTTCGTCAATTCTGGACGATTGAGATAACCACGCGTCACTCCAGCGCCACCCACATACATTTCACCCCTGACACCAATTGGCACTGGCTGAAAATATTCATCTAATATATACACCTGAAGATCGGGTATCGGACGACCAATAACACTAGCACTGTGATTTAAATCAGCTTTGCTCAGTGGGCGATAAGTGACGTGTACAGTCGTCTCCGTAATCCCGTACATATTCACTAATTGCGGTAAAGTGTCGCCGTGTCTGTCAAACCAAGGCTGTAAGCTCTTGATTTCTAAAGCTTCACCACCGAAAATCACTAAGCGTAGGTTCAATTCCCCAGCAGTTATTCCTGACTGTTCAGCTTGAATTAATTGGCGGAAGGCGGAAGGCGTTTGATTGAGAACTGTAACTTTTTCTTGACACAATAACTTGTAGAAAGATTCGGGCGATCGCGTCACCAAGTAAGGCACAACTACCAGTCGTCCACCATACAGCAATGCGCCCCAAATTTCCCACACGGAAAAGTCGAATGCATAAGAGTGGAACATTGTCCACACATCATCTTGACTAAAGTGATACCAAGAATCCGTGGCTGCAAACAGACGCACTACATTTGAGTGGTTGACTAAAACGCCCTTGGGCTTACCTGTGGAACCAGAAGTGTAGATGATGTATGCTAGGTTCTCGCCTGTTGCGGTGTTATCCAGATTTGATTCGCACTCTTGAGCAACTTTTTCCCAGTCGCTGTCTAAGCAAACAAGATGCGCCTGATGTTGAGGAATAGAGTCTACTAATTGCTGTTGAGTTAATATCACCTTAACTTGAGCGTCTTCTAACATAAAGCTTAAACGCTCAGTTGGATACTCTGGGTCAAGTGGTAGGTATGCACCACCTGCCTTGAGAATACCTAGTATTCCCACAATGGTGTAGAGCGTTCGCTCCACACACAAACCAACCAAGGTATCTGATTTTACACCTAATGAGTGCAAGTAATGTGCCAACTGGTTAGCGCGACAGTTCAACTGGTGATAGGTGAGTTGTTGATTTTCAAATACAACTGCTACTGCATCAGGGGTACGCGCTACCTGTTCTTCAAACAACTGATGGATACATTTATTCTGGTGATACTCCACCTGTGTGTTGTTCCATTCGGCGAGTAACTGTTGCTGCTCAGGTTGTGTCAACAGGGGTAATTGCGAAATATTTTGCTGTGGATTTGCTACAATCCCTTCAAGCAATGTCACAAAATGCCCCGCCATTCGCTCGATAGTACTGGCATCAAAAAGGTCAGTGTTGTACTTGAAAATCCCAGCTAAAGAAGAATTTCCTTCTGCGAGCGTCAGATTTAGATCGAACTGACCATCCATCTGGGCTATTTCAAAAGGTTTGAGTTTTAATACTTCTTTATCTACTTCACCTCCTAACCAAAGTTGTTGCGTATGCTCAAACTGCCGCAAGTTCTGGAGAAGGAAGTTAAATACAGCCTGAAAAATAGGAGAGCGGCTCAGATCGCGCTGTGGCTGCAATCGCTCTACCAGTAGAGCAAAAGGAAAATCTTGATGCGCTATAGCTTCTGATACTGTTCTTCCAACTTGAATCAGAAACTCTTGAAAACTGGGATTTCCTGACAAACTCGCCCTTATGACCACAGGATCGACAAAATAGCCAACTAGCGGCATAAATTCAGGTTGAGTTCTACCTGAAGTGGGAGCGCCGACCAGAATATCCTCTTGTCCCGTATAACGATACAAGAGAACCTGAAATGCAGCTAGCAAAACTATGTATTGAGATATGCCTTCTGTTTGAGCTAGCCCTTTCAGTTCTTCTGTGAGTTTTTGAGGTATTTTGAAATTATAAGAAGCGCCGTTGTAGGTTTGTATGGGTGGTCTTGGTCTATCTATTGGCAAGTTAAGTACAGGTAATTCTCCTGCCAGTTTTTGCTGCCAATAGTTCCAAAGTTTTTCTCCTTGAACACTGGTTAATAATTCTCTTTGCCAACGAACGTAATTTATATAAGAGTGATCTAAAGGAATAAGAGTTGGCTGAACACCTGACTCTAATGCAAGATAGACCGTTATCAACTCTTCTATTATTAATAGAATAGACCAAGCATCAACAGCAATATGATGTACGGTCATTAACAATATATGTTCTTGCTGTGAGCGAGTGAACAAACGCACTCGCATCATTGAGTCGTTTTCGATGTTGAAGGGTTGTTGGTGTTCTTGAAGAACTCCTTCCTCCAAATCCTGTTCTCTCCAGTCACAGGAATTTATCTGTTGAAAGTCTGTGAACTGAGTTTGATGAATCTGCTGAACAACATTATTACCTTGCTTAAAAAATTTACTACGCAACTGCGGATGGCGGTCAAAAATAACTTGGAAACTTTTTTGTAAAGTCCTAACATTTACAGGAGAACATATACGGCACGCAAAGGATACGTTATAGGCGGAACTTTCAGGTGCTAGTTGCCACAAAAACCACAGTGCTTGTTGACCGTAGGACAGAGGATAAATATTTAAAATATCTGGGCGATCGCGCAGTAAATATAAAATTTCAGTTTTATGTTGTTGGAGTTGAGCAATTACATCAGGAGTCAACAAACTTTCAGAACCATCTATTAGTAATTTTTCTCCATCATGGATCAACTCAAGTCCTTGAAAAGAAAGGTTTTGTAAAAATTCTAATAAATTCATAACTCTATCCTAATCTTCTTGCTATTTTTGATATTGACTAGTTGAGGTAGCTCATTCTTCTGCTGAATTTCTTGAGCAGATTCGTTATCAGAATCTAAACCTAGTTCTTGTATTAAATAATCAGTTAGCAACTCTACATTAGGATACTCAAAAACTAAATTTATTGGCAAAGAACATTTTAAAGTCTTTTGTAAATGATTTTTCAAGTCTAAAGAAGTTAGCGAATCCATACCTAGCTCGAAAAACTTTTTGTGTAAATCTATTGGTTCTGATTGCCAACCGAGGACTTTGGCTACTGCTGAACAAATACGATCCTGCAAAAGGTTTCGACGTTTGGTAATATTTGTTTTCTTTAATTCTTCAACCAAATCATGTTGCACAACCACATTTTTTACTGAAGTTTCGAGAAAGTTAGCAAACAACGGCGAAACTGAAGTTGATTTTTCCAAAAACTGCACCCAATTAATGGGCATAACTGCAACTTGGGTTGAGGATTGATACAGTAATTTATCGAGAGCAGCTAATCCCTGTTCTGGGGTAAATGTTCCAATACCCCGCGTTTTTGTTTGCTCATCTAGCTGACGCTGTGCAAAGGCTCCTATTTGCGACCAAGCTCCCCAATTGATACTCAAACCTGGTAGTCCCTGAGCCTGGCGATGATACGCTAAAGCATCAAGAAAAGCATTAGCTGCTGCATGATTGGATTGACCTGGATTACCAATTAAAGAAGCTATAGAAGAAAACATCACAAAGAAGTCTAAATCCTGCTTCTGAGTTAAAGTATGCAGATGCCAAGCTCCTTGTACCTTTGGAGCCAAAACTTTTGCAAAGCGTTGCCAGTTCTGTTGTTGTATAACGCCATCATCCAAAACACCAACAGAATGAATAATTCCTCGCAGTGGTGGTAAAGTTTGCTCAATTTCTCTTAGTAATTTTGCGATTTGTTCGATATCAGACACATCTGCCTGAACAACTTTTACTTGAGCGCCAGCTTGTTCTAATTCTTGAAATTGTTCATTAACAGCAAGACTTGCAGGACTACGCCCAACTAGCACCAAATGTCTTGCTCCCTGCTGTACCATCCAATGAGCTACCAATAAACCCAAACCACCCATACCGCCAGTTATCAGGTAGGTACTATCCTCACGGAACCTTAGCGGCTTGTGTGCTGCTGTTTCTATGTCGTCTTTAGACTGGTAACGAACTAATCTGGCGACATAACGTAGCGGATCTCTGAAGGCAACGTGGTCTTCTTTTATGGGAAACCACATTTCTTCAAATAAGGCTTGCATCACTTCAGCATCTGCTTTTGGAGACAAATCTACTTGCACACAGTTGAGTTCTGGATGTTCTGTAGCAATTACCCTTGCCATTCCCCACAAGCTTGATTGAGCTACTCCTTCTAGGTTGGTAATTGCCACTGCTTCTTGAGTTACTAACCAGAGACGAGGATGAGTCAAGAAATTAACCCCTGTTAATGCCTGAACTAAATGCAGAGTGCTTCCACACCCTAGCAAAGATGCCGTAGTTAAATCGGCTGTGGTGAGTTCTGCGGCTTTAACTGTATCTAAACTCCAGCAATGAACGACACCATACAAAGGCAAGGTGCTATTAATTGCCTGCAATAGCTTTTGATAATGTTGTGGATCGCTTGGGTTAATTTTGAACTGTTGTGGCGCTAATTGTTCATATTCCTCGCCGGCGAACACCAATGTACAAACTTGTGAGTGAGCATCTAGCTTTTGTGCTAACTGTTGCGCTATACCTAACCGATCTGCAAATAACAGCCAATGTTTTGGCTCAATTTGTACTGGCTCATTCGGCGGTACTACTTGTGCCAGCATCACCATTGCTGAAGACTGTTGAGATGGTGATAGATTAACTGTGCTTGTAAACCCAGTTTCTTGCAATATTTCTTGCCATTGAGCAGCACTAATCAAGGGATAGTCTGGACGTAATTGCAAATCGTTAAATCGCCACCATCCTGGAGTTAAACCAAAGATTAAGTCTAGCCAACGCTGACGTTGAGTTGTTTCCAATAAAATTAATATGCCCTGTGGTGCTAATAATTGCTTGGTGTGCTTGAGGGTTTGTTGCAAATATTGGGTAGCGTGTAAGACATTGGCAGCCACAATTACATCATATTGCTGCTTTTCAAATCCTTGATTTAAGGGGTCTTTTTCAATGTCTAATACTTGATATTTTACAAATGGAAAATCCTGGAATCTTTCTTGGGCTTTTTGGGTAAAAGAGATACTAATATCACTGAAATGATATTGGGTTTGTTCTCCGGGTAAATGTGGTAGTAGGTAAGCAGTTGTTCCACCAGTTCCGGCACCAATTTCTAATATTCTTAATCCGCGTCCAGTTGGTAAATGCTCGACAATTGAGACTAGGGTTTGTTGGGCTAAGATATTCGTCACCTTTGTCAATGGCGAATTTTCATATAACTGGGCTGTAGTTGAGTCGTTTTCAGGGAAAAGCAATTGCAATGGGTCACATTCGCCCCGTAGAACTTGGGCTAATGATGCGCCGCAACGTCCTAGTAGGATGAATTCGGCATTTGCTATTGGATATTGAGTTAATAGGGTATTTAATTTAGCTTGCAAATCGCTAACTTCTGGCTGGCGAATAACTTGCCACTCCAAAGCTTTTGCCTCTAACACCCCTACTTCGGCTAACATCTCTAACAGTCGCTTGAATAGCCTTTGGTGTTGGCTGATTATACCTAATTGGTTAGCGATCGCATCTGTAGTGAAGCATTGCCCTAGTTGCGGTTTCCACCCCATTGCTATCAAGGCTTGCAGCACATAGTCAATACTGAGTGCTTCTAGCTCTTTGACTGCTGCTTCATAAAATTTTAGCTGTGGTTCAGCCATCAATTGAGAATGTTGTGGCTGAAGTTTACGACTAATTTCTGCAATTGCTGGCAGATAATCTGGAGACAGCTGCTCATTGCTAAAGCGCACTTGAGGTTGCCACTCTACTTTATATAGCCAATTCTCTAAAGAATTTTCTTTAAAGTCTCGCTGGAGACTTTGTAATAAAGTGTTAGGAGTTGCTTTTTTAGCCTCAAAACCTTTGATGTCTGCAATCAACTGTCCGTTAGCATCAAAAAGTTTGATATCTGCTAATAGCTTGTCGCTATTAGAATTATCTAACTGCCGTTGCATTGCATGACACCATAATTGCTGATTTTGAGGACGTTGGTAAAATCGGAAACTCTCAATTGCAGAGGGTACAAAAGTGTCTTCGCTAGGAAAGAAAGTGCCGATTAGTTGCAAGCAAGAGTCCAAAAGCCCCGGATATAATTGATACTTTTCTAAACCGTCTACTACTGAAAGCCATTTGAGCTTGCCTAAAGCTTCTCCTTCTTTGCACCAGACCGAATCAAGCCACTGGAAGCTGACACCATATTCAATCTGTCGCTTTTGCCAACTTTGGTAAATTTCCCCAGCAGTGATTTGTTGAGTACAGCGTGTCTGTATCTCTTGGAGTAAGACGGTTTCTGGTGTAGTATTAACGCCTTTCGTGATTTTTCCTGTGGCATGGACTAACCACTCACTTACTTGATTACTTGCGTTGGAGACTGTATCAAAGCTGATGAGTTTGAAAGATGCGTCACTCGCCTCTGGAGAAAGTACCAGTTGTACTGTGCGGACTTCGCCTTCAGGGACGACCAATGCCTGGGGGAAAACTATATTTTCTAACAGACAGGACTCACTGGCGAAAGTCAAATCTGCTGCACCCAATAGCAAGGAGAGATGACAGGCTCCAGGTACAACAATTTGGTTATAAACTTGATGATCTAATAAAAACGGTAGGGTTTGAGTACTGAATTCCGACTCAAACACGATTTCTTTGCTTAAGGGTAACTGGAGTTTTTTGTCTAATAATGGGTGCAGTTTTGTCCAGTTTCGTTGCTGTTGATGGCGAAGCGGAGTATTCTCAATCCAATAGCGCTGCCTTTGAAATGGATAAGTGGGTAATGTAACTTTCTTGGGGGAATAGTCACGGTCAAACCCTGACCAATCTACTGCCATTCCGCCTACATATAACTCACCCAAACTAGAAAGCAGTTGTTGCCATTCTGATACTCCCGGACGCAAAGAAGGCAACCATGAACCCACGCCTTCAGGCAAGCACTCACGCCCCATACCCAACAAAATGGGTTTAGGCCCAACCTCCAAAAAGACTTCATACCCAAGCTGATGTAATGTCTGCATACTATCGGCAAACCGCACTGTTTGCCGGATGTGAGTCACCCAGTATTGAGCATTGGCGATATTCTCGTCAGCAAGTTTCCCGGTGACATTAGAGACTAATGGTATCTGGGGTTGCTTGTAGGTTATTTGACTAGCTACTTGCTCAAACTCCTTCAACATGGGTGTCATCAACGGAGAATGGAAAGCGTGGGATACTTGTAAGCGCTTCGTTTTTACCCCCTGTATTGAAAGTTGCTGACAAATAGCAGCAATGTCTTCACTGGCTCCAGATATAACTACACTTTCGGGGCCGTTGATAGCAGCGATGCCTACGGCGGGCTTCTCTACGAGACGCTGCGCGAACGCCAACGCCACTGTGTCGTTAAATGGTGCTATAACTTTCCGCACTCTCTCCTCACAAGCCATTAGTGAAACCATCTCGCCACCAGAAGGCAACTGCTGCATCAACTGTCCGCGATAGGCAATGAGTTTGAGTCCATCTTCTAAGCTAAAAACGCCAGCCACACAAGCAGCAACATATTCGCCTACACTATGACCTAGTACCACATTTGGCTCAATGCCCCAAGATTTCCATAGTTGATACAGAGCATATTCAATAGCAAACAACGCTGGTTGAGTATAGGCGGTTCGATCGAGTAAATGCTCAAAAGCTTCTTGGCTAGGATACAGTACCTCTAACAGAGAATGCTCCAGATAAGGACGGAGAATTTCATCGCACTGCTCTATAGTTTGGCGGAATATGGGTTGGCGATCGTAGAGTTGGCGACCCATGTTGATATACTGGGAGCCTTGACCAGTAAACAAGAAAGCTATTTTTGGTGGCTGTTTGCTTAGTTGATCACTAATTAAGCCTGCGGTGTCTTTCCCAGATGCGAAAGCAGTGAGTCGATCGATTAACTGCTCTCTAGAGTCGGCCACAATAGCAAGACGGTAGTTAAAATGCGATCGCCCAGTGTTGGCAGTGTAACAAATATCTGTTAGCGGTATCTTTAAATCGGAGCTTCTTAAATAAATTTGATATTCTTTTGCCAGTTCTTTTAAAGCGCGATCGGTTTTTGCCGAAAGTGTCATCAAGTGGCTTGGACGCTCAATTTTCGTAGCCAGCGTTTCTTCTAACACTGGTGACTCTTCTAGGATTACATGGGCATTAACACCCCCAAAACCAAAGGAACTTACACCTGCTCGTCTAGGAATAATTTTTCCTTCTTTTGTCTTTAAATGTTGCCAGTCTTCTGTTTCTTTAACTATATAAAATGGACTACCATCTAACTTAATTCGGGGGTTTAATTCCTGAAAATTATTTATTCCTGGCAATTTTTTATATTTCATTGCCAATAAGATTTTTATGACTCCAGCAATACCTGCTGCTGATTCTAAATGTCCAATATTTGTTTTTACCGAACCTAATCCACAATAGTTTTCTGTAGTGGGTTCAATAGCATAGTGCTGATACAGTTGTGTATATGCCCGTTTTAAACCATTAATTTCAATTGGGTCGCCTAATGGCGTACCTGTTCCATGAGCTTCTATATAAGATACAGTATCAGGTTGAATATTTGCTTTTATATATGCGGCTCTTACAACTTTTGATTGGGAATAAGCATTAGGAGAAGTTAAAGTTCGGGCATGACCACCATGATTTATGGCGCTTCCTTTAACTATTCCATAAATATAATTTTTATCTTCAACTGCTTTTTTTAAAGGTTTTAATAAAATGACACCTGCGCCTTCACCTCGCACATAACCATCTGCTTTGGCATCAAAGGCTTTGCATTTGCCTTCAGGTGATAACATCCCCAATTTGCTGAAAGATATATAGCTAGTTGGTGTACACAATACACTGACACCACCAACTAATGCCATTTCACATTCATTTTGATTAAGCGCATTTACAGCTTGATGAATTGCCACAAGTGAGCTAGAACAAGCAGTGTCTACAGGAATACTAGGGCCATGAAAGTTGAAAAAATAGGAAATTCGATTAGGGATAATACAAGTATATGTACCTGTAGAATTATATCCTTCAATGACTTCGCCCTTATCTTGTAATTCTTTATAATCGAAATTACAAACGCCAATAAAAACACCAACATTATTTCCTGATAATTCTAATGGTGAATAGCCAGCATCTTCAATGCATGACCAACTCAGTTCTAGCATCAACCTTTGTTGGGGGTCTATTCGATTAGCTTCACGAGCTGATGTCTGAAAAAAAATTGCGTCAAATTTATCTATATCTTCGATAAATCCTCCCCATTTGCTATTACTTGTATTAGGAATTTCAATATTGGAAGAATAAAAATTCTCAAGATTCCAACGCTCTTGAGGTATCTCTGTTATACTATCCGTTCCTTGTTCTAGATTTTTCCAAAACTCGTTATAATTGTTTGCTCCTGGAAACCTACACGCCATACCAACGATGGCGATCGCCTCTGTTTGAATGTTAAATGATGACAAATCACGATCAAAATTATCTATTATTTCAGTCTCATTGTTCATCTTTAAATTTTAAGAACTATTGGTTTAATTATTTAATTACTTATACTTCAAAATATCAGTTTTATAAAGGAAATGCAATGGACAATTAAGACACCTAAGTGGACAATTAAGACACCTAAGTGGACAGTTAAGACAGTTAAGTGGAAAGTTAAGACAGTTAAGACACTTAAGCGGAAAGTTAAGACAGTTAAAAATTTAATAAATAATTAGTAGCGGGCGTCGTATAATATTAAGTATGAATTGAGGCTCTCTACTTTCAGTAGTCCGATAAAAAATATCCTACATATGTGTAAGCACGGGAGACAGTGCAATCGCCACTCCTGCGCAGTGACGCTCATGCATGGCTAACGCTCAGGAGAAAGGAGAAACCCTTCCACATGGCTGGCTCGACTTGACGATCCACCAGTTACTTTCAGAGCTTCTCCGACTTTCCCTTTTTAATTCGTTCATAAAACCCAATACTGCTTGATAAATTTTATACTAACTTCTAGATTAAAATTAATTATAGATTTAATTAATACAGCGTATTAATATTTTGTTATAGATATTTTTTGAAGTAATCCTCAAACTACGCGCCCATAAACCCTTTGAAGTATCTCATCAGGGTTAATTGTCATGTTTTATCAGTACTGCTAATGTTAATAAAATAACTTTAGGCTGAAATATGTATTTTAGCGATCGCTTGTTTTTTGCCTGACCTCACAAAATCGCGTTGCTCCTGGGAGTGAGGTCAGTCACGACAACTTGCTCAAGGCAGTGAAAGTCTGTAGATGCATTCTCCGTATTTACTTATCTTTACATAGTTTGGTTTTTTCGCGCCGACTTACTAAATCCAAATCAAGAGATTGAAATGGGAAACCTAAGCGTATTGGCTCGAAAATTATATAGTGATGAATCAAACGCTCGGCGATCGCCCCATTTTATTTGAATCCAATTCTCAACACAGTGATGACTTTATTTTGTTACAGATGGTCGATCTGATTGCTGATACATTCGGCATTCACATCAAACCACAGTATCAAGATAGATTAAAGAAAAATCTTTTAACTCGCATCCGGGCGCTAGGATTATGCTCACTCAATGATTACTATCAGTTCTTGGTAGCAAATCAATTAGTTCCTGGTGCGAAAGAGTGGCAAGAACTAATCTCTTTACTCACTGTCACTGAAACTTATTTTTTTCGGGATCAGGGGCAGATGTCGCTGCTCAAAAATCAGCTGCTCCCAGAGTTAATCGAGCGCAAACGGGAGCTTAGTTTAACTCAGTACAATGCTGCTAATGGAGAATTTTCTCGGCCGACATTACGGCTTTGGAGTGCCGGGTGTTCGACTGGTGAAGAAGCTTACTCACTTGCCATTCTAGTGAAAGAACTAATCCCTGACAATCAGATATGGGACATTCTGATTTTAGGCACAGATATTAATCAACCCGCGATCGCTCAGGCTCAACAAGGAATTTACAGCGATTGGTCTTTTCGGACAACCACTGAAGAAATCAAAAATCGCTACTTTCGATCCCACAAAAAAGGTTGGAAAATCGATCCTGCTATTCAAGCAATGGTTACATTTCAACCTGGAAACCTGATGCAGGATAACTTTCTTGCTTACGCGTCTAGCATTCACGATTTCGATTTGATTATTTGCCGCAATGTGTTTATTTATTTTGACTTCGACGCGATCGCACAAATTATAAGCAAGTTTTACTGCTCTCTGACACCGGGAGGTTTTCTGCTCACAGGCCACACGGAATTATACGGACAAAAAACTGAACCGTTTCAAATCAAAAATTTTCCACAATCTGCGGTTTATCAAAGACATACCTCACTCGACGAGCAGAGCAAAGTCTTGAATACCATAACACCTGCTGCCATTGAGAGCAGGGAAACCGAAATTTCTTACCCCTCTCTCAATCCGGTTTGGTTAACAAATTTATCTGTTGAGGCGAGCAGGGAAAGAAGAGAAGCAGGGGAAGAGAAATTGTTTAATATTAATAACTCTCTTCCCTCCCCTGCCTCCCCTGCACCCCCTGCCTCCCCTGCTTATCCGAACCATCCCTCTCTCCCAAGCTTGGAGACAGGCTTCGACGTGAGCGCAAACACCCAAAGTCTTTTAGATGCAGCCAAGGAATCGCTAATTCAAGAAGCTTATGCCGATGTCATTCAAATAGCCCAACAAGTGATTGCTCTTGCCCCCCAAGACTTTCAGGCATATTGTTTGATGGCAGAAGCTTACGCGAATTTTGGCGATTACTCCCAGGCGAATCAGGCGTGTCAGCAGGCACTCCAGATCAGCCCATTGGCGATCGAACCCTATCATTTATTGGCTCAAATCGCCGAAGAGCAAGGAGATCGCGACAGTGCCAAATTATTTTTAAAACGTATTATTTATCTCGCTCCTAATTCTGTTACTGCTCACCTGGAATTGGGTTCTATATACGAACGAGAGGGAAATGAAAAACAGGCTCAAAAAACCTGGCGATCGCTTCTAGAAATTTTGCAAAATTTACCCGAAGAAGCGATCGATTCCCATAATTCCCATAACCAGCAAACCACTGCTGAACTAAAAGCACACGTTCTTAAGCACTTAAATTCAACTAGTTATGAGCCATGAATCTTATTTAATGTTTAAACTCAATCATTCACGCTATGGCATTCCGGCTACAGCCGTGCAAGAACTCTTCTTTCTGCCAGAAGTAACTGCGATCGCACAAACTCCCAGCACAATTTTAGGCGTGATTAACCTGCGAGGGAAGTTTCTCCCCGTGATGGATTTATATCAGCGTTTAGAACAAGCGCGTCCCCCTTTTCAATTGACTGACAGCATGATTGTCGTGGAGTGGCAAACTCAACGAATCGGAATCATCGTCAATCAAGTGGATAGCGTACAAGCGATCGCACCCGATCGGATCGCTGCCAATGTTTGCGATCGAGCGAAAGAGAGTTTGCCGGATAGATTGGTGGCTGGCATTGCCAATGTTGAGGAGGGCATCGTTACATTGCTCAATCCCGAACTGTTGGTGGAACACGCCTTTATAGAGACTGTTTTCAATCTAAATTCTGATTTTAACAACGGCTCAGTCAATGATGCACTAAAACATTCCTCTGATTCAGCCCTAAATCAGGGCTTATACGCTCATTTTGATTCGCAAGAGCGACAGATTTTGCAAGAGCGAACTGAAACTCTGCGGTGTTCAGTTGATGACGAAGATTCAGCGTCGCTTTTACCTCTAGCGGTTGTGGGGTTGGCGGGTGAGTACTTTGGGTTTGGCTTGGAAACGGTGCATGAGTTTACCGATATTCACAAGATTACCCCGATTCCCTGCTGTCCGCCGCACATTGTTGGCAACATCAACTTGCGGGGCGAAATTGTCACCTTAATTAACATCAATAATGTGGTCGATCTGCCCATAAATGAGGTGCGATCGCCTACGGCGGGGCGTAGCCCATCGCATCAGCAAGCGGTTGTCGTGCGTCTGGAGCAACGAGTGGCGGGCATTGCCGTAGATGACATTTTTGATGTGACGTATATCCATCCCTCCCAAATGATCGCGGCTCCAATTGCCCTGCATTCTGCCAAAGACGACTATCTCCAGGGTGTCGCACCTTATCGCGATCGGATGATGAGCATCATCAATTTATCTAAATTGCTCACCTCTGAGGTGTTAGTTGTCAATGAAGAAGTCTAAGAGGATGTTTGAAAAGTCCTCTTGTTGGTATCGAAAAGTTATAGATCCCCCTAAATCCCCCGATAAATTGGGGGACTTTGATTCCAGTTCCCCCCTTTTTAAGGCTACCGTGTACACACAAGTTATCGAATTACTACCAGTTCTCGAATTACCCCACCCTAACCCTCCCCGTATGTATTGGGGAGGGAACCGGATTTTTCTTGTTTCCCCCCAATACATCGGGGGGACTAAGGGGGGTAATTCGACTTGTGTGTACACCGTAGCCTTTTTAAGGGGGGTTAGGGGGGATCTAAACGTGCTTAAAATCACAGCAAAACACTTTTCAAACAACCTCTAACGCTTATAAATCTAGGGTTAGGTTTTGTTCCACAGATTATCAATGAGATTCGCAGCAAACTCGCAGAGATAACGCAGTCGATATACAGAATGTTGTGCAATCTTCCGTTGATTCAAAAGTCCGATCGCAAAGATTACAAATGATAGAAATATTGGGAAATCCTTGAACTCATTCATTCACAACAGATAACAAGATGCAAAGTAAGCGAAATTGGAAACTGAGATACTGGATTATGGGCAGCTATGGAGTTCCCATTCTGGCGTTGATAATTTCTGCGGGGCTGATATTTATTAATATCAACCTGGTGAGTCAGCGATCGCAAGATTTAGTTTCTTCCTATAACGTTAATTCAGCGATTAATGCCCTTGCCACGAATGTGCAGAGCGGTTCTAAGTCAGTTCGGGGCTATTTGTTAGAAAAAAATCAGACATCCTTTGACGAATACCAAAAATCTCAAAGAAGCTTCAACGAGCTTTTGTCAAAGCTAATGTCGCTTGCCAGAACAGAGCAAGAGCAACAGTCATTAACCAGGCTAGAGGGACTGCTGAATAATTTAATGCTTGTCGAGGATGATTTGATTGGCAAAGTGAATCAAGGTAAGGTTCAGGAAGCTGTTGAAACCTGGAGTCACGAAAATGCTCGCAGTATGGTCGATCGCCTGACAAGTGCGATCGATGAAGTTCAGCGCCGAGAAGACCAGAATGTAATTTTGGCTGCCAAGCAACAGCAAGCAGCGCTCGATACGCTCAAGCTCACAATTCTGTCTGCGACTGGACTTTCCTTGCTGTTGTCGGTTTTGACTGGCATCTGGGTAATTAGCCGCACTGCTCGACGGATAAATGAATCAGCCAGTGCGATCGCTACCTCAACGGCTGAAATTGCCGCCACAATCGAGCAACAAGAGCGCACTGCCAATCAACAGGCAGCCTCGGTCAGCGAAACTACCACTACAATGGACGAACTCAGCGCCTCTGCTCAACAGTCTGCCCAGCAAGCATCCACTGCCTCAACCAGCGCTCAACAAGTCTTAAATTTGGCAGATCAAGGCAATCAATCACTGAACCGCACCCTGGAAGGAATGGCAGCCTTGAGCCACAGAGTCAGTGCGGTAGCAGACCAAATGCTGCGCCTGAACGAACAAACCAAGCAAATTGGCAATATTTCCGGGTTGGTGAGCGACTTAGCAAATCAAACCAATATGCTAGCGCTAAATGCGGCAGTAGAGGCAGTCCGGGCGGGGGAACAAGGCAAGGGCTTTGCAATCGTCGCCGCCGAAATTCGCAAACTGGCAGATCGGAGTAAGCGATCGGCTGAAAAAATTAATGTGCTGGTGAATGATATTCAATCCGCCATTAACTCAACCGTTGTGATGACAGATGAAAGTACAAAAACTGCTCAACAGGGGGCGGCAATAACTAAGCAGACAGTGGAAGTCTTTATCAGTGTCACCGATGCCGTCAACCGGATGGTGTTGAATATTCAGCAAATCTCGCTAAACGCTAGCCAGCAATCTATTGCGGTTCAGCAAATTTTACAAGCAATGAATGCACTTAATAACTCTGCTAGAGAGACAGCGATCGGCATCAGTCAGACTCGCGTTAGCACTCACCAACTCAATGATGCAGCTTACAAACTACAGAGTGTTGTGTAATCTTCCCTTGATGCAATGAAGAGGCAGGGGGCAGGGGGAAATGACCTCTTCCTCCTACTGTGAAGCCTACTAGTTTTTTTAAAGTTACTGCGTAACGACGCAATCAAAGGTGCGGGTTGATGTAACAAAGGTGCAGATCGAGAGACTTGTGTGTACACCGTAGCTTTATGGGGTCAATTTAAAATCTAAAATCCAAAATTGTGTGATGGCAATATCTGGAAATTCTTGAACTCATTCACTCACAAAAGATAACAACAAGATGGAAAGCAAGCAAAACTGGAAACTAAGATACTGGATTATTGGCGGGTATGCCGTTCCCGTGCTGGCATTGTTAATTTCTGCCGGAGCGACGGTCATCAATATCAACACGGTGAGCCAACGGTCAGAAAATTTACTGTCTTCTTATGAGATTAATTCAACAATTGATGATTTGGTTGTTAGCGTGCAAAGTAGTTCTAAATCAACTCGGGGCTATTTATTAGAAAAAACTCAGCAATCACTTGAGAACTACCAAGAGACACAAAAGAACTCCAGGGACTTTTTAGCAAAACTGAGCGCACTTGCCAGATCGGAACAGGAGCGACAATCTTTAACCAAACTGGAAGAACTGGTGAATAAACAGCTTGTTTTTGAAGAGATCCTGATTGAAAAGGTGAATCAGGGCAAAGTCAAAGAAGCCATTGAAACCTGGAGCAAGGGGAATGCCCGCACTCTGGTTCAGGATGTCGTAGACATGATTGAACAAATGCAGGAGCGAGAAGATCGGACTTTTGCAACCGCCGCGAAACAGCAGCAAGAGGCGCTCAATGCCCTCAAGTTCACGGTGATATTAGCTAGTGGACTCTCCCTCGTGGTATCTGTTTTGATTGGCATCTGGGTCATTAGCCGCACTTCCCGCCAGATGAACGCCTCTGCTGGCGCGATCGCAACTTCTACAACCGAAATTGCCACGACGATCGAGCAGCAAGAACGCGCTACCATCCAACAAGCCACTTCTGTCAACCAAACTACCACAACAATGGATGAATTGGCGGCTTCCTCGCGCCAGTCTGCCGAACAAGCAGAAGCCTCAGCCGCAGGGGCGCGGCAGGTGTTGTTGCTGGTAGATGGTCGCACTCAAGAGGGTCAGTTCAGCCAATCGAGTCTACGCGAGAAAGTAGGCGACATTGCCACCCAAATTCTTCATCTAAGCGAACAAACCAATCAAATCGGCACGATCTCCACCCTGGTTAGTGATTTAGCAAGTCAAACTAATATGCTGGCGCTCAACGCGGCAGTAGAAGCCGTGCGAGCCGGGGAACATGGCAAAGGCTTTGCGGTTGTTGCTGCCGAAATTCGCAAACTGGCAGACCAGAGTAAGCGATCGGCTGAAAAAATTAATCTACTGGTTTTAGACATTCAAAAATCGACCAATTCCACCGTTATGGTGACAGATGAAGGCACGAAAACCGTAGAAAAGATTGTGGATGCCATCAAAACGATCGCGCTAAATGGTCAACAAATTTCCCTTACTTCCAATCAACAGGCGATCGCGGTGCAACAGGTGGTAGAAGCCATGAACTCGCTGAATATTTCCGCTAGGGAAACCGCCTCTGGTATTAGTCAAATTAAAGTCGGTACCCAACGACTGAATGATGCCGCCCAAGAACTAAAAGCCGTTGTCTAAAAATGTATTTGAGTTACAGCTATGTTAAAAAATATGTCTTTGCATGGACGATTGATGGGTTCGTTTTTGCTGATGGGCGGTGTTGTTTTGGTCGTTGGGTTTTTCGGCTGGCGGGGTACTCATCAATTAAGCAGCCATATCGACACCCTCAGTAATAACAGCCTCCCCAGCATCGACGGATTGTGGAGAGTTAATGAAGGGCAGACCCAGATCCAGTCGGCAGAGCGAGCGATTATCAACCCCGAACTCCCCGCAGCAGCCAAACAGTCTGAGTTAAATCGAATGCAGGCAGCCTGGAAGCAGATTGACGCAGGTCTTGAGGAATATGAAACCACACCCCGCAGCCCCGACGAGGACAAACTCTATCAGACGTTTAAGCAACAGTGGCAGGCGTGGAAGCAAGATCATGCTGCCTACCTTCAGGCTTACCAGGATTTTGCCCGGTTAGGTGTTGTAAACCCCACTGCCAGACAGCTGGAATTGACCAGCCAGAAGCGAGAAAATTCTCCAGAAATGAAGGTGGCGATCGCTGCTGCCGATCGACTGACAAAACTCAGACAAAACGCTGTTGTCAAAAATGATGTTTCCTTTGCGGCTGCAACTAACTCATTGTTGCAACTGATCAAAATTAATCAGGATACTGCTGAAGATGCAAATAAAGCCGCCAGTGACGATACCCGCTTGACCACAGGTTGGGTGGTTACTGGGATTATTGCTGGGCCTCTAGGGGCAATCTTACTAGGATTTTTTCTGAGCAACAAAATTGCTAAACCGTTGACAGGCAAAATTGCTCAAATTGTTCAAACAATGGCTGCTTCCACCAATGAAATCGCCGCTACGGTTGAGCAACAAGAACGGACTGCGACTCGGCAGGCAAGTTCTGTCAATCAAACCACTATCACCATCGATGAATTGGGAGCCTCATCGCAGCAGTCAGCCGAACAAGCAGAATCGGCGGTAGCAGGCGCACGGCAGGCGTTGATCCTTGCAGGTAACGGTGCTGATGCTGTAAAACGCACCCTCAAGGGCATGGAAACCCTACAGCAGAAAGTCGCAGCGATCGCCGACCATATCGCACGCTTAAATGAACAAACCAAGCAGATTGGCAGTATCTCTGGTCTGGTGGGCGAGTTGGCAAGTCAGACTAATATGCTGGCGTTAAATGCGGCTGTAGAAGCAGTCCGGGCAGGGGAGCATGGGAAAGGCTTTGCTGTTGTCGCTGCTGAAATTCGCAAACTAGCAGACCAGAGCAAAAAATCAACCGAAAAGATTAACACCTTGGTAGGCGACATTCAATCTGCCATCAGCATCACTGTCATTGTCACCCATGAAGGCACTAAAACTGTGGAAGAAGGGACGCGAATTGCCCAGGAAACGTCAGAATCCTTTGCTGGTGTAGAAGTTGCAGTGAATAATATTGTCATTAACAGTCAACAGATTTCACTCAATATCAACCAGCAAGCGATCGCCATTCAGCAAATTGTCTCTGCCATGAATGACTTGAATATTGCTGCGCGTGAAACTGCCAGTGGCATTAGCCAGATCCGCTCTGGTACTCAACAAATAAACGAGTCAGCGCAAGCACTTAAGGCAACCATTTAGTCGCTCAATTTTGGATTTTAGATTTTAGATTTTAGATTGAAACCAGCAATCAAGTCAGGCGCTTGTCACTTAATTTGAGATTTTGGACTTAAACAAGCTCAGTCGAACCGCTTTTAAATCTTCAATCCAAAATCCAAAATCCAAAATCTAAAATTCCCTCGCTTAACCCTTAACTACTTAAAACTATGATGATCGATGATGAAGAACTGAGAGACGTTTTCAAAGTAGCCAGCGAAGAACATCTGCAAAACCTGGATGATGGATTACTGCATCTGGAAAACCATCCCAACGATCTGGCTGTCCTGGAAGCCTTGATGCGAGAGGCGCATTCCCTCAAAGGCGATGCCAATATGCTGGGAGTCAAAGATGTAGGCACTCTAGCACATCAAATTGAGCATATTTTGACTCAACTCAAGCAACAAGAAAACCCTGCGTCCTCGTTGGGCAATGATACAACAGAATCACCCTATGAACGTCTCGCTCATGCGATCGCTGCTATCCGCAAACTCGTTCATGAAGCTGTTACCGGAGAACCTGCCAAGGTTGATACCTTTTCTGTTCTGGCCGAATTGATGGGAGCGCAGCCAGTAAAAAGGGAAGATAATCCGACTCAAGAGCTAGAAGTCAACAGTACTAAAGTAATAAACACAGTAAAAAACAATACTTTTGATAAAGAGCGAGAGTCAAAGGAAAACGGAGCGATCCAAAATCCAAAACTTGTACTGAGCGAAGTCGAAGTATCCAAAATCGTTCGACTGAGCGAAGCCGAAGTCCAAAATCCAAAATCCCCCACCAATAGCTACCGCATCGAAACCATCCGCGTTGGTACTCGCCACCTGGATACGTTGATGACGCAAGCAGGGGAGTTAACTGTCACCAAAATTCGGATTGCTCATCGGCTGGGAGAAATTGAGGCGATCGCTAATTTGTGGGAAGAATGGAATCGAGATTTATTCACTAATCGGTTTGCCTTCAGCCGAGAGCAACAAGGTGATGTCGCCCTGCAACGTCTAGAAACTTTTCATCATCACTCGGAAAAACGATTAGAGCAATTGGGTCATTTGGTGAAAACCTTGCAGAGTTCCCTTTCGGAAGACACAACCCGACTGGAACAACTCAGTAGCGATTTAGAAGAAGGTATTCGTACCCTGCGATTGCTGCCCTTTGCAACGATTTTCAACCTCTTTCCCCGGATGGTGCGCGATCTGGCACAGCAGCAGGGAAAATTGGTGGAGTTGATCGCAGAAGGCAAAGACACCCTTGCCGACAAACGCCTGTTGGAAGAAATGAAAGATCCGCTAATGCACATTCTGCGAAATGCGATCGATCACGGGATTGAGCCACCACAGGAACGGGAACGGCTAGGAAAACCAACAACGGCAACGATTCGGCTCAAAGCTTACCAGACTCCCACTAACATTGTGCTGGAAATCAGTGATGATGGGCGGGGGCTTGACCTGGATAGAATCAAACAAATAGCGGTGAAACGGGGCATTTGCGGGGAGGAAGAATCAGCAGCAATGACTCCCAGCCAGATCCAGGCGTTGATCTTCGCACCGGGATTTTCAACAGCCCCCCTAGTGACAGAAGTATCAGGGCGGGGTGTGGGGCTGGATGTGGTGCAAACCAATGTCGAGAAATTGAAAGGTACAATTCAGGTAGAATCGGTTCCCGGACTGGGATGTACGCTGCGCGTCAATCTCGGTATCACCTTGGCAACCGCCCATGTCTTGATTGTGCAAGTGAACCAAATGCCCTATGCCATCCCAGTGGAGTTTGTACAAACCGCTTGCTTGATAAAATCAGAAGAGATTTTTCCCTTGGAGGGACGGGACACAATAATTCGGGATAGTCAACCCATTTCGATTGTGCAGTTGGCCGATCTATTAGAACTGCCCCCGATGCCATCTGGGTTAACTCAAGAAACAGCACTTTCCTGTATTATTCTTCAGGTTGGGCAAGCACAACTGGGTGTAGTGGTGGATGCCTTAGTCGATGAGCAAGATGTATTGATTAAACCCCAAAGTCATTTACTTAAACGAGTCCGCAATGTTTCCGGGGCAACAATTTTAGGCACTGGAGATGTGTGTATGGTGCTGAATCCCCAGGATTTGGTGAAGTCAGCCCGATCGCGATCGCAGTCCATTTCTTCTACCCAAACTCGTCAACTTGCGCCTACAAAACCAACCGTTTTATTAGTGGAAGATTCTATTGCCACACGCACGCAAGAAAAGCGAATTTTAGAAACCGCAGGTTATCAAGTGATTACTGCTGTGGATGGTTTGGATGGATTGAACAAGCTGCGATCGCACACCGTTGATGCTGTTGTTAGCGATGTGCAAATGCCAAATCTCGATGGCTTGGGGTTAACTGCTAAAATCCGCCAATATCAAGAATATAGCGAACTTCCAATTATCCTGGTTACTTCCCTTGCCAGCGATGAAGATAAACGTCGGGGTGCGGAAGCCGGAGCCAATGCCTACATTATCAAAGGCAGCTTTAATCAAGAAGCCTTGCTGTCAGCCCTCAAACGGTTAGTGTAGAGGTTTTCAGATGAATGAAGAATAATTTTCTCGTATAGCCGTAGTCACATAAGTTAGGACATTTTGAAAATGTGAATGCTAGGAATAGTAATAGTTTTACCTTCTGCCTCACTTCGACTACGCTCAGTGACCACCTGCCTCCTGCCTTCTGCCTCCTGCTATAAAATCTCAACTTACTGTCAATTCATGAAAAACTCTGCCCCGATTCGCGTCTTTCTGGTGGAGGATTCGCTCGTCGCCTTAACCATCCTCAAGCGAATTCTGGCGAGTTCCCCGGAAGTGGATGTGGTGGGAACTGCTCCCAATGGCGTGGAAGCATTGGAGCGAATTCCAGCCGCACAGCCGCAGGTAATCTGCACCGATTTACACATGCCCAAAATGGATGGACTGGAACTCACCCGCCGAATTATGACAGACTATCCCCGTCCCATTCTGGTAATCAGCACCTCCGTCAACACTCAAGAAGATTCTCGCAATGTTTTTAAACTGCTGCAAGCGGGTGCTTTGGATGTTTTTCCCAAACCCAATATTGACTCACTTTCAGACTATGAACACATCAAGCACGAATTAATCAACCGGATCAAAGTTCTGGCAGGGGTTACAGTCTTTACTCGCCACACTTCCCGTGCGGCGGTAGAACCCAGAATGCATTCTGTTAGCCCCAAAAGTAAGCCAGAATTATTCAGCCCAAAACCTGTCAGTAACTCACAGTTCCCCATTCGTAATTCCCCGTTTTCCCTGCCCAAAGTCGTGGCGATCGGAGCCTCCACAGGCGGCCCCCAGGCATTGTACGCGATCCTAAAACAACTGCCTGCAAACTTTCCCGTACCCATTCTGTGCGTCCAACATATCAGCGAAGGATTTCTGCAAGGACTGGTAGATTGGCTAGCAGCAGAATGTTTCCTGCGGGTGACGATCGCCCAACCGGGAGAATTTCCCAAACCGGGTACTGTCTACTTTGCTCCCGAACGACAACACCTGCAACTCGACACTCAAGGGCGATTTATCACCATCAGCACTCCTCCTGTTTCCGGGCATCGTCCCTCCGTCACAGCTTTGTTTCAAGCCGTTGCCACCTGTTACCCGCGATCGGCGGTTGGTATTTTGCTGACTGGCATGGGACGGGATGGTGCAGATGGATTACAAGCGATCGCCCAAGCCGGAGGCACTACCATTGCCCAGGATGAACAAACCTGCGTTGTCTTCGGGATGCCCAAAGAAGCGATCGCTCTGGGAGCCGCCCAACATATTTTAGCGATCGGCGAAATTGCTCCCATGCTATTGAATCGAATTTTCAGTTATAGGCTAGGTTAGGTATACCTATAACGTGCAACGCATCTTATCCAAGGGGCTAATTTTGTCCGAATGCTAGAATTTGAGCAGCACTCAGCTTAAAACTAGGAATAACTGTCGATGCCAGAGGAGTGTCGCCCATATAAATCGTGTCTTCATATTGCCCGTTCACCCATAAGCACAGCGTCACTTGCTGTATTTCCGGGTCAATAATCCAGTATTCCGCAATCCCTCGCGCCGCATATTCTGTGCGTTTGTAGCGGTAGTCTCGATCGCGATTCTGCTGTCCGGGTGACACCACTTCAATTACGATCGCAGGTGGCGGCATATCCCGTGTTAAGGTTGCCCGCTTTGCTCCTGCCAAGGCAGTTCGTGATTCTTCTGTATGAACCAGGATATCTGGCAATCGACACTTTGCCCGTCGCCCAGTTACTTCAACCTCTGTTCCCACAGCAATTAATGCAATTGGAAAATATTTTGCCAACTCAAATAACAGATATTTAGCAATGTCTAAATTGCCCTGGCTTTCAGTTGGCATTTCCACTAACTCTCCATCTACAAGCTCATAGCGCGTGTCAGTCCCGTCGTCATAGGCAAGGTATTCCTCCATTGTCATCAACTTTGGGACATTGAGTGCAATTTGAGTCATGGTTAGGAATCTCCGCGATCGCTGCCGTAAGGCTGTCAGGATAGAAAACTGGCTGTGCCAATTTTAGCAAATCTAATTCTGCACCAATGGTTTACTAATTTTGTCCAAATGCCAAAATCTGAGCAGCACTCAGCTTGAAACCAGGAATAACTGTCGATGCCAGAGGGGTATCACCCATATAAATCGTGTCTTCATATTGCCCGTTCACCCATAAGCACAGCGTCATTTGTTGCCTTTCAGGGTCAATAATCCAGTATTCCGCAATCCCTCGCGCCGCATATTCTGTGCGTTTGTAACGATAGTCTCGGTCGCGGTTGTCTTGTCCAGGTGAAACCACCTCAACCACCAAGATTGGCGGTGGCATATCTTGGGTAATCGTGTTGCTGCGTTGTCCTGCCAGCGTTGCGTATCCTTCTTCACTCAGTATGGTCAGATCGGGTAAGCGCACCTTTGCTCGTTTGCCACTCACGACAATTTCCATATCTTTGAGGTTGATCAGCACAATCGAAATGTATTTTGCTAATTCCAACATCAGGAGTTTGGCAAGCTTGCAGTTTTCTGGGGATTCAGTCGGCACTTCTACTAACTCTCCATCTACAAGCTCATAGCGCGTGTCAGTACCGTCGTCATAGGCAAGGTATTCCTCCATTGTCATCAACTTGGGGACGTTGGGTGCAGTTTGAGTCATGGGTAGAAATCTCCGCGATCGCCGCCGCAAGGCTGTCAGAATAGAAAACTGGCTGTGCCAATCTTAGCAAATCCTCATTCTGCGCTAATGTTTTACCCATCGCACCCTGTTAAGCTAAACCACATCTAGTTTGCATATCTAAGATTTATATAACTATTGTGGGGTGGGCAGCGTTCGACTGAACTTCGACAAGTGTTACAGTGAGCCTGTCGAACTGCTCAGTTACCGCGATCGCGCCGAAGTCTGATGAACAAGCAGCAGATCAGGAGCCAATAAATTTTCGTACAGCTTCTCGCAATTGTTCAGCATCAAAAGGTTTGATCAGATATTCTGTTGCACCCGCCAGATGACCCTTCACCCGGTCGAAGGGGGAATCTTGAGAAGTCACCATAATCACGGGCAAATGCTGAAACTGGGGCAGGCTCCGCACCGTGCGGCAAAACTCCAACCCGTTTACATCCGGCATCTGCACATCCAATAGCAAGACTGAAATTCGTTGATGATAAATGATCGACAGGGCATCAACCGCGTTAGCGGCTGTTATTACTTGATAGTCCGGTTCTAACGCTCGTTTAATCATTTGATGAATCACAGGGCTATCATCAAGCGCGAGAACAATCGGTGAGCTTGTCGTACCATTTGACATACTTTACAAGTCGATGAGTCAATCATCGTTGGCATTTAGCCTAGCATTCCCAAAGGAAGACTTGAACAATTGATATGTTGATAATTTTATACATACTTTAAGTACTTTTAACCAGAGGCTCAACCGGAATTTGAATCAAGAACTCGCTGCCTTTCCCAAGTTCTGAGGAGCATTTTAAAATGCCGCCATGTTTTTCAACCACAATTTGATAGCTGATGGACAGTCCTAGCCCGGTTCCCTTGCCGATGGGTTTGGTGGTGAAGAATGGATTGAACAGTTTTTGCTGGGTTGTTTCTGTCATGCCAGAACCGTTATCTCGAATCCGAATCACTACACTATCTGCGTGCGAAAATTGGGATAGATCGGAACTACCCGATTTTTCTCTACTAATGAGTTCTGTTTGAATGGTAACGATCGGATTAGGCGTTTCATCTAAGGCATCGATCGCGTTACCCAAAAGATTCATAAATACTTGATTCAATTGCCCCGCATAACAATCAACAGGCGGTAAATTGTCGTATGCTTTAATCACTTGAATCTCAAACTTGGCACTAGTTAATTTCAACCGACTCTTCAAAATTAACAACGAGTTGTCAATCCCTTCATGGATATCCACAGGTTTCATCTCGGCTTCATCCAGACGCGAGAAGTTCCGCAGAGATAGGACAATTTGCCGAATTCGTTCTCCACCCATTTGCATCGACGACAATAAATTAGGCAAATCTTGCATCAAGAAATCAAGATCCATAGCCTCTATCTTTTCCTGAATAGCATCAGTTCCATTGGGATAGGTTGCTTGATAAAGATGCAATAGTTCCAGCAAATCCCGAACATAGTTGGTTGCATAAGTAATATTACCGTTAATAAAGTTAACCGGGTTGTTGATTTCGTGGGCAACTCCGGCCACCAATTGTCCCAGGCTAGACATCTTCTCTTGCTGTACCAGTTGCATTTGGGTTTGCTGCAACTGGCTCAGGGCGTTTCCCAGATAGGTGGCTTGAGTTTGAGCTGCAAAGGCGGTTGCTCGTGTTTGGGCAAGCAGTTCTGCCTGATCGAGAGCGATCGCTACTTGATCGGTGACAGCTTTGAGTAACCGGACTTCGCTATCAGTCCATTGGCGCGAACCGCGACAGTGATGGCAAACAATAGCACCCAATTGACTAGAATGGGTTCTCAGTGGCAGCAACAGCACCGAGGTTACTGCCAGTTGATGCAGCAGGGCGCGATCCTCCGGGGTGAGTGCCTCTGAGGTAGTAGAAACATCCTCAATCCTTAGCATATCTAGATTTAAGATAGTTTCTGCCAGAACGGAGCCTGGCCCTAGGGAAAGTTCCCCCAACGCCATCTGAATCTCTGGGTTAGTCGCTTCGTGAGTCACCATAAAGTTGAACCGATCTTTGTTGGGCAGACACCACACAAAGTCACAGCGATCGACTTGCAACAGACTATGAATCTCATTCACTGCCGTTTGTAAAATCGTGTCCAGATCCAGAGAATTACGGATTTGATTTGCCAAATTAAACAGAATTGAATCTTGTTGACCAACTAATTCCTGAGTAATCAATTGCTGTTTTAGTTGTTTGATTTCCGGGATCGTTTGACGCAGCTTCGTGGTGTTGCGCTTTAGCTCCAATTGCGCTACCACTTGGTGGCTGAGTGTCTGCAATCCTTTTTGTTGTTTCTGACTCAGATCGCGCGGTTCAATGTCCATGACGCAGAGTGTACCCAAGACACAACCGCCAGTTATTACCAGGGGCACTCCGGCATAAAACCGGATATTGGGAGCATTTATAACGAAGGGATTGGTGGCAAAGCGGGGATCGGCCAGAGTATCTGGAATTACAAATACATCTGACTGGCGAATGGTGTAGTTACAAAATGCGAGGTCTCGGCGAATTTCTGTTAATGTGATTCCCACCTTAGACTTAACCAACTGGCGATCGGCTCCGATAAAACTCACCAGTGCCATTGGAGTTTCGCACAGATCGGCTGCCAGTGCTGTTAAGTCATCTAATGCCCGATTGGGTACAGCATCCAAACCCTGAAATTGATACACTGCTTTGAGCCGTGTCAGTTCGTTGGTGCAGGCCATCTTTGTGCAGGGGAGCATGGAATCAAGTAATAATTCAGGGATTTTCATAGTTTTATTTTAATTGAGGGGCGATCGCTAATTTGACACTGAAACAGGTACATTTGCAATCGCTACTCTAAGTTTTCTAAAGCTTTAGTTTTTATAAGTTTTTCTTTTTTAGAAATATTTTAAATCAAATTATGAATGCGAGTTTAAGTATAACGCCGTCCATATCCAAATTTTGTTTTTTTGACCGCACAAAAGTTTCCAGTTTATCTAATTCCCTAACAGATGGTATTTTATCCGTTGGCGGTGCCTCCGGTAAGTTTTCGCTAATTTGTTTTACCCAGTTAATTATAGTCGTGCGATCAACCCCTGTCTGACGTTCGCTCTAAAGCTAGCACCATTAACGTATGCTTTTAAGCATTCTATTTTTTTCTCATCTGAGTATCCTTTTGGTGGGCTGTAGACATCAATGAATTGGCGTTAGCGTTCGCGTAGCGTCTCGTAGAGAAGCGGGGCGGAACGCACATCGCAATTAGTACATATGTAATTCTGTTTACCTCGCCGCCAGCCATTTTTCCTAATCTCAGTACAGCCGCAGTATGGAAAACTCACAGTAGGGCACCTCAATTCCTCCCTCTATTATGCAACCCCGACTTTTCAATAAAGCAGCGAGGGTTCAGTTTTTCTGCCAGACATCTTCTCAAAGCCGCTTTACAACTAGCATACGAGCTTAACTTCTCGCTCATACGCCCAAGATCGGCAATGCCAAAACAAGATATGTAAAGAAGTGACTGCATAAATTTATTGAGCTTGCCCTATAGAAGTTTTGACCTACACTAGCCACTTACGTTGTGTAACTTTACTAAAGTTATCTTTTTAAATAAAAGCAATAAATTTATGAGTGATTTACTAAAGCGTTTAGAACATCTATCGCCTCAAAAACGCGAACTTGTTCTGCAAAAATTGTTGGCACAGCAATCTTCTCCAATCAACAATAAACCTAAAGTTCCACGAATTGAATCTGTTAGCACTGATAAATTAATTCCTTTATCTTTTCCTCAACAAAGACTTTGGTTTCTCGACCAAATGGAGGGTAATAGCGCTGCATATAATATGGCTGCTGCGGTAGAAATTACTGGTAATTTGCAAGTATATATTCTCGAAAAAATCATCGCAGAAATCATTCAACGTCATGCAATCCTTCGCACTAACTTTAAAACAATTGATGGAAATGCTGTCCAGATAATTACACCTTGTTTAACAATAGCTGTTCCAGTAATTGACTTACAAACATTGCCAGCAGAAGAACAGTTTGCCGAGGTAGAATGTTTGGCAATTGAGGAGCAACTACAACCTTTTGACCTGACAAAAGATTGTTTGTTGCGAGTGACATTACTACATTTGGCATCAGAGTCTTATGTATTGCTAGTAACGATGCACCATATTGTTTCTGATGGCTGGTCGATGGGGGTATTTCTTCAAGAGTTTTCCAGTTTATACACAGCTTTTTCTCAAAATCAACCTTCTCCACTACCGGAATTAGCCATCCAATATACTGATTTTGCTCATTGGCAGAGGCAATGGTTGCAAGGTGAGGTATTAGAAAATCAACTCAACTACTGGCGGCAGCAGTTAGCTGGTATCCCACCAATATTAGAATTACCTACAGACCGTCCGCGTCCTCCAGTTCAAACCTTTCAAGGTCAAACTTTACATTTTGAACTCAACCAAAATCTTACAAAACAATTAAATATCCTGTGTCAAAAGTCAGGGGCAACTATGTTTATGACCCTGATGGCAGCTTTTGTAACTTTACTGTTCCGCTATAGTAACCAGTCAGATATTGTTATCGGTTCCCCGATTGCTAACCGCGATCGCCAGGAAACACATTCACTAATTGGTTTATTTGTCAATACCTTAGTACTGCGGACTAATTTAGAAGGAAATCCGAGTTTTGCAGAATTACTAGAAAGGGTGCGACAAGTTGCTTTAGATGCCTATGCTCATCAAGATATGCCTTTAGAGAGATTAGTTGAAGCTTTGCAACCAGAGCGATCGCTTTCTCACATGCCTTTATTCCAAGTAGCATTTGCGATGCAGAATGCACCGATGGGTAAATTAGAATTACCCAACTTGAGCTTAAATCTTTTAAAAATCGAAAATCGCACAGCGAAATTCGATCTGACGTTATCAATGCAAGAAACCGAGTCAGGACTTTTAGGAGAATGGGAATTCAATAGCGATTTATTTGATGCTACGACTATTAGCCGCATGGCAGAGCATTTTCAGACTTTGCTGGAAAATGTTGTGGCTAACCCTCAGCAAAAAATTGCGGAATTATCACTACTCAGTGCTAGCGAGCAGCACCAGCTACTTGTAGAGTGGAACGATACCCAAACTGCTTATCCCCAAGGTAAATGTATTCATCAGTTGTTTGAAGAGTGGGTAGAACAAACACCAGATGCGGTGGCGGTAGTCTTTGAGAATCAGCAACTTACTTACCGAGAGTTAAATCATCGCGCCAACCAATTAGCACACCAGTTGCAAAACTTAGGTGTAAAATCTGATGTCCTGGTGGGTATCTGTGTTGAACGTTCCCTAGAGATGATCGTTGGGTTATTAGGGATTCTGAAAGCAGGTGGTGCTTATGTACCTTTAGATCCTAATTATCCGAGCGATCGCTTGGCTTTTATGCTCGATGATGCTCAATTACCAGTGCTATTGACACAACAGCGATTGGTTGAGAAGTTACCACAGCATCAAGCAGTCACAATTTGCTTGGATGCAGACTGGAACCAAATTGCCAACAATAGCAGCTCTAATCCTGTTAGTGCAGTTACCGCTTCCGATTTAGCGTATGTAATTTATACCTCTGGGTCAACGGGTAAACCAAAAGGTGTGATGGTGGCACATACTGGGTTATGTAACTTAGTAATAGCGCAAATTCAGATTTATAACGTCCAAACTGATAGTCGCATTCTCCAGTTTGCCTCCTTTAGTTTTGACGCTTCTATTTTTGAAGTTGTGATGGCTCTGGGAACGGGAGCTAGACTTTACCTGGGAACAAAAGAATCTTTATTGCCCGGTTCATCGTTAATTGAACTATTGCAAAACTACGGCATTACCCACATCACTTTACCACCATCAGCTTTAGCGGTCTTACCTGCCGAAGAACTCCCAGCTTTGCAGAATATTACTGTAGCCGGAGAAGCTTGTCCTCCCGACTTGGTTGAACGTTGGTCTTGTGGTCGGCGTTTCTTCAATGCCTACGGCCCAACAGAAGCGACTGTCTGGTCAACAGTTGCAGAATGCAGCGGTAACATCACTAACAAACCCCCCATTGGTCGTCCAATTGCCAATACACAAATATATTTGCTCGATGGAAATTTGCAACCTGTACCCGTTGGTGTTTCTGGGGAACTGCATATTGGTGGCATTGGATTAGCCAGAGGTTATCTCAACCGTCCTGAGTTGACACAACAAAAATTCATTCCTCACCCCTTTCAAAGAGGCAGGGGAGCAGGGGAGCAGGGGAGCAGGGGGGAAACAGAAGACCAATCCTTTAATTCCAAACGCCTCTATAAAACTGGGGATTTGGCACGTTATTTACCTGATGGTAATATTGAGTACTTAGGACGTATCGACCATCAAGTTAAATTACGCGGCTTTCGCATTGAATTAGGAGAAATTGAAGCTTTACTCAGCCAACACCCAGGCGTAATTCAAAATACAATCATCGTCCGTGAAGATATCCCTGGCAGTCAACGTTTAGTTGCTTACACAGTTCCTAATTCAGACCAAGTACCAACAATTAGTGACCTGCGACGATTCCTGAAGGAACGGCTACCTGAGTACATGGTACCGTCGGCTTTTGTGATGTTAGATACTCTGCCTTTAACACCAAACGGCAAAGTAGACCGTCGGGCATTACCTGCACCAGAATCCCGTCCTGAGTTGGAAGTCAACTTTGTAGCTCCACGTACCCCACAAGAAGAAAAGTTAGCGGCGATATGGGCGGATGTGTTGAGATTGCAGCAAGTTGGGATTCACGATAACTTCTTTGAAATTGGTGGCGATTCTATCCTGAGCTTGCAAATTATTGCCAGAGCCAACCAAGCCGGAATTCAATTAAATATCAAGCAGTTATTTCAGCATCAGACAATAGCTGAGTTGGCTGCTGTGGAAAACACAACACAGAGTATCAAAGCAGAACAAGGTTTAGTTACAGGTTCCTTACCATTAACACCTATCCAGCATTGGTTTTTTGCACAAAATCTACCTCAACCAGCCCATTTTAATCAGTCAGTGTTGTTGGAAGTACCAGCAGACCTGAAACCAGAAATATTAGAACAAGCCTTGCAGCAATTATTATTGCACCACGATGCTTTACGTTTGAGATTTATCCAAGAAGGGGAAAGCTGGTTACAAACTAATGCTGATGCTGATGGTACAGTAACTTTAACTTGTGTAGATTTATCAGCCATGTCTGCGACAGGGCGAAGCGCGATCGCCTCACAAGAAAAACAAGCAGCCCTAGAAACTACTGCTAACAGGCTACAGGCTAGCTTAAATCTGTCACAACAGTTAATGCAAGCTGCCCTGTTCAACTTTGGTGCCGAACAACCCGCTAGATTGCTGATCGTTGTGCATCACTTAGCTGTGGATGGTGTTTCGTGGCGAATTTTGGTAGAAGACTTATTTAATACTTATCAACAACTAAATCGGGGAGAAACAATTCAACTTCCAGCCAAAACATCTTCCTTCAAAGAATGGTCGCATCGTTTAGTTGAATATAGCAACTCAGAAGCACTCGCAGCCGAAATAGACTTTTGGTTGGCTCAGTCATCCGGCTCTACTTCTTTGCCTGTAGACTATACTCAAGCAGTTAATACCGTTGTTTCATCCGCACAAGTTTCGGTATCTCTCAACGAAGAACAAACCCGTGCTTTGCTGCAAGAAGTTCCTGCTGTTTACAATACCCAAATTAACGATGTGTTGTTAACTGCTTTGGTACAAAGTTTTGCTCAATGGACTGGTGAATCTTCCCTACTCGTTGATGTTGAAGGTCACGGACGAGAAGAACTGTTTGCAGACATCGATTTGTCGCGCACTGTCGGGTGGTTTACTTGCCTTTTCCCCATTAAATTAGAATTGGCAGCGATGTCTGCGACAGGGCGAAGCGCGATCGCCGATGCTGGTAAAACTTTAAAATCAATTAAAGAACAACTACGCCCTTGCCAAAAACGGGGTATTAACTACGGGATTCTCCGCTATCTCAGCCCCAATCCAGCAATTCGCCATCAACTCGCAACTGTACCCCAAGCACAAGTTAGTTTCAACTACTTGGGACAATTTGACCAATTATCGGAATCTGGATCGTGGAAATTGACCCAAGAATCTGCTGGTGCAGAGCAAAGTACATTAGGCGATCGCACTCACTTACTAGAAGTTAACGCCTTAGTAGCATCAGGTAAGCTGCAACTTAATTGGACTTATAGCCAAAACATTCACCAACAAGCCACTATTGAGGCTTTAGCTGCTGGTTTCATCAATGCACTAACAGATATTATCAATCACTGTCAGTCTGCTAATGTTGGTGGTTATACACCTTCAGATTTTCCCGAAGCTGAGTTAACTCAGAAATATCTGGACAATTTGATTGCAGAAATGGCAATCCGTGATACAGCCAGCAAAAAGAAAAATATTGAGTCGATTTATCCCCTTTCCCCAATGCAGCAGGGTATTCTCTTTCATAGCCTGTATGACCCAGAGTCTGGGGTGTATTGCGAACAGTTAAGCTGCACTCTCCACGGATATATTAATACAACAGCGTTTGCCCAAGCTTGGCAACGAGTAGTTGAGCGTCATCCGGCTTTACGTACCTTCTTTGTCTGGGATAATCTTGACAAGCCCCATCAAGTTGTTTGCAAAACTGTAAATCTACCTTTTACTAATGATGATTGGCGTTCTCTATCGCCTACCCAGCAACAAGAACAACTTACAGCTTTTCAGGAAGCAGATAGAAACAGGGGTTTTGAACTTAACCAAGCTCCCTTGATGCGTTGTAGTCTCATCCAAACAGCAGATGATACTTACGAATTTGTCTGGACTTTCCATCATTTGTTGATAGATGGATGGTCTTTACCTATCGTGGTTCAAGAAGCTTTTGCTTTCTATGAAGCTGCGAATCGGGGTAATGATTTATATCTAAAAACTCCCCGTCCCTTCCGAGATTATATAACTTGGTTGCAACAACAAGACCTTTCCCAAGCCAAAGAATTTTGGAAGCGATCGCTTCAAGGTTTTACAGCCCCAACTTTGCTAATTGCAGATAAGTCTGTTGTTCACAATTCCCAGCAAAAGCAAACTTATCACGAGCAGCATATTCAATTACCACAAGCATTAACAACTACGCTGGAATCTCTAGCTAGACAACATCAACTGACTCTTAACACTGTAGTACAAGGAATTTGGGCACTGTTACTCAGCCATTACAGCACTCAAAAAGATGTAGTATTTGGCACAACTGTATCCGGTCGTCCTCCATCTCTTGTGGGTGTAGAAACTATGGTAGGCATCTTTATCAATGCGTTACCAGTACGGGTACAAGTATTAGAAGATTCTCAAATATTACCTTGGCTGAAAAATTTACACATACAGCAGGTAGAACGGGAGCAATACTCTTATACTCCCTTAGTGGAAATTCAACGGGTAAGTGAAATAGCTAGCGGCACACCAATGTTTGAGACTAACGTCGCATTTTATAATTACCCAGTAGATCCTGCTTTGCAAAATTCCAATAGGGGCTTAAAAATTGACAACATCAGTAATTATGAACGCACAAAATATCCTTTGATGTTAGTAATTATGCCTGGTGAAAATTTATCTGTGGGACTGAGCTATGAAGGCAACCGCTTTTCTCACGATACTATTGCTGACATTCTAGACAACTTTGCAACTATTGCTAACAAAATTACTGAACAGCCTGATGCTAAGTTGAAAACATTAGCAGAAATACTTGTTCAAGCAGACAAACAAAAACAACTCATCAAAGACCAAAAAATGGCAGCAACAGCAATTAATAAGTTGAACAAATTCAAGCGTAAATCAGCTTAAGTTTCTGGTGTTGCTAATCAAGTGTAAATGTTCCTCAAGCAGAGAAGCAAAGCATAGTCTTTTATCCTCTGCGTCTCTGGGTGAAACAAAAAAATCTATTAACCAACACGAATCAAAATGAACGACTTAGAACTAACAACAAACAGCATCAAAAAACTACAAATCGGCAAACGCAAAGTAGTTGAAAAATTAGTCAACATAGAACCGCTCAACTCAGCTAATCCTCTACCGTTAGTCATTTTCCCTGCTGTAGATGGCGTCAATTTAATTAATTGGACGCAGCAAAACCGCGATCTGATTGAAACTAATTTACTTAAAAATGGTGGCATACTTTTCCGAAATTTCCATGTCAATACAGTCGAAGATTTCCAAAGGTTTGTGAAGGTAGCTTCAACCGGAGAACTCTTAGATTACACCTATCGTTCAACGCCACGCACAGAAGTAAGCGATAAAATCTACACTTCAACTGAATATCCCGCAGATGAAGCAATTCCCCTACATAACGAAAATGCTTACTCTCCCATTTATCCTATGAAGATATGGTTTTTCTGCGTTAAAGCATCTGAAATTGGCGGAGAAACACCAATCGCTGATAGCCGTAAAATCTTTGAACGCATCAACCCGTCTATCAAAGAACGGTTTATCGAAAAGAAAGTTATGTATGTGCGAAATTATGGCGATTTAGATTTGCCTTGGCAAGAAGTTTTTCAAACCACAAATAAATCTGAGGTAGAAAGTCATTGCCGCAAGTTGGGTATCTCTTTTGAATGGACAGGTAACAATACCCTCAGAACAAGCCAAGTTTGTCAAGCTGTTGCCAGACATCCAAAAACTGGTGAAATGGTATGGTTTAACCAAGCTCATTTGTTTCATATTTCCAGCTTGAAAGCAGAAATACGCGAATCATTGTCGGCATTACTCAAAGAAGATGAATTTCCTCGCAATGCCTATTATGGTGATGGTTCTCCGATTGAAGTCTCTGTTTTAGATGAAATCCGGGAAATATATCGCCAAGAAGCAGTTATTTATCCTTGGCAGGAAGGAGATGTGTTGATGCTGGACAATATGTTGGCAGCACATGGACGGATGCCATTCGTCGGCAAAAGAAAAATTGTAGTTGCGATGGCAGAATCTTGTTAAAGCAGTTTTCTTTTGCTTTTTTTCAACGCAAAGGTACGCGGAGGTTAGCGCAAAGGTACGCAGAGGGTTTTTAATGTTATCCTCCCAAATGCTTATTAGGTAGGTATTTGGGAGTTTTTGTTTAAAATCTGGCAACTTACAGCATAAATTGATTTGACTACCCCTATTAAAACATTGATGCAGGTGCGACTTCGTTCAATTTACATAACTTGTATCGTCAGTATTGATTAATTGAAAAGGATTTCAATTTTATGCACGCTGAAATGACCAATTTGATTCGCATTTCTCCTCAGCAAAAGCATTTATGGTTGCAACAAAAGGATAATTATCAAGCTTACTGTTCCCAAATTGCGATAAATATCGGAGGTAATCTTAACCCTGATATTCTTAAATTAGCTTTAGCAAATATCAGCGATCGCCACGAAATATTTCGCACTGCTTTTCATTCCTTACCAGGTATGAATATTCCATTACAGTCAATTAGCGATGCTCCGAAGAGAGCCGCCAAGGGCGATCGCAGCACAATTTCACTTGGAGAATACGACTGGAGTAGTTTAACTTCTCAAGTACAACAAACCAAAATTGATGCGCTTTTCCAAGATAAAAGCCTCCGAAATTTTGATTTTGAACAAGCCGCAAGTTTACATTTTATCTTAAGTAAATTAGCTCCAGACAAGCATCTATTGTTTATCAGCTTGCCTGCTTTATATGCAGATATAACAACACTCAATAATCTTATATGTGAAATCGGTCGTTCTTATACAGCTTGTTTACACAGCGAAGAACTGTCAGATGAAATGATGCAATATGCAGATGTTTCTGAATGGCTAAATGAATTATTAGAGTCTGAGGAGACAGAGACAGCAAGAAATTATTGGGATCAACAAGATATTTATTCTGTGTTAAATTTGCAAATTCCCTTTGAAAGTAAAAATGCCAATCAATCATCTGGAGAAATTGTATTTGCACCACAATCGCTCTTTTTGGAGATTAATCGAGATACGGTAGAAAAACTGGCAATATTGCAAGAAAATTATCATACTTCAACTGAAGTAATTTTATTAGCTTGTTGGCAAGTACTAATTTGGCGCTTAAGCGGTCAGTCTAATATTGTGATTGGGACTGCTGGCAATGGACGCGAATATGACGAATTAGAAGAAGTTTTAGGGCTTTTAACTAAATATTTGCCTATTCATTCGCATTTAGAGGATACTTTAAAATTCTCAGAACTTATGAAAAGAGTTTCTGAGTCTTTTCGTTTTGCCAAACAATGGCAAGAGTATTTTGATTGGGAGCATTTGATCGCTGCAAATGAAAAATTTGCTTTTCGTGCATTTTTTCCTTTCTGTTTTGATTTTACAAAACAATCACAGAGCTATGTAAATGCTGATATTTCCTTTTCGGAATATAAAAAATTAGCTAATATAGAGAAATATCAAATTAAGCTTTCCAGTGGCTACAGCCAAAACAATTTATTTCTGAATTTTGATTATGATTCTAGTTTATTTTCAGAGGCTAGTATCAAAACTATTGCTGGACAATATCTGACATTAATAGAAAGTGTCACTCATAATCCAGAAGCAGCAATCATTGATTTAAATATGATTGGTGAAAGCGATCGCCAAAAATTATTGATTGATTTTAACAATACAAAAACAGAATTTCCACAAGATAAATGTATCCATCAACTATTTGCAGAACAAGTAGAACGCACACCCGATAACATCGCAGTTGAATTTAATAACGAGCATCTCACTTATGCACAATTAAACGCCAAGTCCAACCAGCTAGCGCATCAACTACAAAAGTTGGGAGTAAAACCAGAAGTATTGGTAGGAATTTGTGTAGAACGTTCCTTAGAGATGCTGATTGGTATCCTTGGTATCCTCAAAGCAGGTGGTGCATATATACCATTCGATCCCACATATCCCCAAGAACGATTGGGATTTATGTTAGAAGATGCTCAAATTCCTATACTGTTAACTCAACAAAGACTTGTAGATAAGTTTGTTGAACATAACACCCGTTTAATTTGTCTCGATCGAGATTTGCCAGAAAATGCCATACTCAGCATTGAAAATCCTGTAAGCGAAGTCACGCCGGAAAATTTAGCTTATATAATCTATACCTCTGGTTCTACAGGAAAACCCAAGGGAACTATGATTACTCACAGAGGTTTAGTTAATTACCTGAGTTGGTCTACAAATGCGTATGCGATCGCCCAAGGTTACGGCGCTCCAGTACAATCTTCCATAGGGTTTGACGCAACGATTACCAGCTTATTCTCACCGTTATTGGTCGGACAAAGGGTAGTACTGTTGCCTGAGAAGGAAGAAATTGAAGCATTGTCAGCACTTTTGCAGTCTGATAAAAACTATAGCTTGGTTAAAATTACTCCAGCTCACCTAGAAATGCTCAATCAGATGTTACCTAACCGCGAAGGTGTAACGAAAACGAGAGCATTAATCATCGGTGGTGAAGCATTATTGGGTAAAAGCTTGAAATTTTGGCGCGATAATGCTCCAAATACCAGAATAATTAACGAATACGGCCCAACCGAAACTGTTGTTGGTTGTTGTGTTTATGAAGTTGACGAGCAAACTTCTTTATCAGGTGCAATTTTAATAGGTCGTCCTATTGCAAATACTCAACTTTACTTGCTTGATAAAAATCAAAAACTTGTACCAATTGGTGTTCCCGGCGAACTATATATTGGTGGTGCAGGAGTAGCTAGGGGTTATCTCAATCGCCCAGAATTAACACAACAGCGATTTATTCTCAATCCTTTTAGCGATGAACCTAATTCTCGCCTATATAAAACAGGGGATTTAGCGCGATATTTACCTGATGGTAATATAGAGTACCTCGGACGCATTGACCATCAAGTTAAAATTCGCGGCTTCCGCATTGAACTAGAAGAAATTGAGTCTTTACTGGCTCAACATCCCTTAGTAAATTCTGTTACGGTTATTGCCAGGGAAGATCAACCTGGAGACAAACGTTTAGTAAGTTATATTGTTCCTCAAGAGCAAGCCCCAACAAGTAGCGAACTGCGCCAATTTTTACAGGAAAAGTTACCCGAATACATGATACCTTCTGCCTTTTTAATGTTAGAGGTAATACCTCTAACCGCTCATGGCAAGGTAGACCGGCAAGCTTTACCGCAACCCGATACATCTCGTCTCGGTACACTCAAAACCGAATTTTTAGCACCACAAAATAATTTAGAACAGAAATTAGCTAATATTTGGGAAAATCTACTCAACGTCCATCCTGTGGGAGTAAAGGATAATTTCTTCGATTTGGGCGGTCACTCGCTGTTAGCTATACGCTTAATGGCTCATCTTAACCAAGAGTTTGGTAAAAACTTGTCTTTAGCGACACTTTTCCAAAATCCTACAATTGAAAAACTGGCTAATATTCTTCGCCTAGAAACAGAAATATTATCTTGGTCTGCCTTGGTAGAAATTCAAAAAGGTAATTCCAAGTATCCTTTTTTCTGCTTACCTGGGGGTGGCGGCAATGTCCTCTATCTACATAATTTAGCTCGTTATTTAGGGGAAAACCAAACATTTTATGGGTTGCAAGCACCTGGTTTAAATGGGGAATCAGAACCATTGATTTGTGTTGAGGATATGGCAGCTTATTATATCCAGGCGATAAAAACCGTTCAGCCTGAAGGGCCATATTTTCTTGGAGGTCACTCTTTTGGAGGTATTGTTGCTTATGAAATGGCTCAACAGTTAATCAAATCAGGAAATGAGGTTGCTCTGGTTGCGATTTTAGACGCTCCGGCCCCGGTTGCTAGCGACAAACCCTTATATATTGATGTCGATGATGCAACTAGACTGACCGAAACTGCTCGTCTCATCGAACGCTGGGCAGGCAAAAACCTAGATATATCCTATGAAATACTCCAGCCGCTAGAACTCGACGAACAATTGGATTATCTCAAAGAGCGATTAATCACCGTTGATTTACTGCCTGCTGGTACTGATACAAAGCAAGTGCGTGGTTTGGTGCAAGTTTTCGAGGCAAATCTGCAAGCTAGTATCAAATATTTACCACAAGAAGCTTATCCCAATCGCCTGACTCTGTTGCGAGCTAGCGAAGTGAATGCGGAGGATGCTGCACTTTTAACTGATTTACGCGAAGATCCCGCTTGGGGATGGGGACAGTTTTCCGCTCAAAACATCGATATTCACGTTGTTCCAGGCGACCATATTACGATGATGGCTCAACCTCATATTCTAACTGTTGCAGAACAGCTAGGAATCTGCATTGAGCAAGCAAATGTAGGTAAATAAGGAGTATTGAAATGAGCCAACATCCAAAAAATACAGGAATGCAAATTTTTACCCTCATCTGGTTTGGACAGATGATTTCCCTCATCGGCTCTCAGTTAACTAACTTTGCCTTGGGTGTATGGGTATACCAGCGAACTGGTTCGGTAACACAGTTCGCCCTCATTTCACTATTTACCAGCTTGCCCATGATTCTGATTTCCCCTGTAGCTGGCACGCTGGTAGACCAATTTCCCCGCCGTTGGATGATGGTATTTAGTGACTTAGGAGCAGGTATTTCTACGGGGGTAATTGCGATTTTGTTAGCGACAGATGATTTAGCCATTTGGCACATATACGTAGGCGCTGCCATTAGTTCCTGCTTTAGTGCCTTTCAATGGCCAGCTTATACAGCTGCTACCACTCTCCTTGTCCCGCCACAAAAACTGGCGCGTGCCAATGGTATGCTGCAAATCGGGGAAGCAGCTGGTCGGTTGGTTGCACCAATGCTAGGAGGTGTACTGCTGCTGTTTCTCGAAATTGATGGCATTATCTTCATTGATTTTGCTACCTTTATTTTTGCTCTGAGTACTCTGTTACTAGTTCCGTTCCCAAAACAGTACATTGATAGACATCGCGCCGAAAAAACTCCTTGGTTTAAGGAAGCATCCTACGGCTTGGTATATTTAGTGAAAAGAAGAGGACTGTTTGCACTGCTACTTTTCTTTGCTGTTAACAATTTCCTTGTCGGCATTGTGCAGATGCTAATTACACCTCTAGTCTTGTCTTTTGCTTCAGCTACAGACTTAGGTACAATTATGACCGCTGGTGGTGTGGGAATGCTGGTCAGTAGCGTTCTCGTCAGTACAGTAAAATCGCCGCAGCATTTAATTCTCAGTATATTTACTTTTATGCTGCTAGGTGGAATCTGCATTACCTGTGCAGGATTTTATCAATCTGTTTTAGTCTTAGCACTGATAGCTTTTCTATTTTTCTTTGGTCTACCAATTATTAACAGTTCAGCCCAAGTTATTTTCCAAAAGAAAGTACCCTCCAGTCTCCAAGGTCGAGTTTTTGCAACAATCGGAGCGATCGCTAACGCGTCACAGCCTTTTGCTTACACAGTTGCAGGGCCAATGGCAGATAAAATCTTTGAGCCATTAATGACTCCGAACGGACTTTTAGCAGGAAGTATAGGAAAAATTATTGGTGTCGGTCAAGGACGTGGTATTGGTTTGATGTTTATTGTCATGGGAATACTAACTGTATTGGTAACAATTATTGCTTATCAGTATAAATCGTTGAGACTGGTAGAAAAGATTGTGCCCGATGCTATTAACCCAAGTTGCTAAGTAGAAGGCAGGAGGCAGGAGGCAGAGGGCAGAAGGTAAAACCCAATTACTGACAGGGTTTCACAGGTTGACGTTTTACATTTAATTATGTCCACCTACTTAATTGTACTTCCTTAAGTCATAAAATCCCCTCCAGATGAGAAATACGAGGGGTTTATGCTCAACGAAATAATGCCATCTATACTTAGCACTTAACACTCTTGCTCCCCCAGCTTAACTTTATTAACTGAACCATATTGGGTGGGGAAAGCCATACCACAAGACAATTTGGGATATTTTTTGATTTATCAGTTCCCAAGCAAATGCATAAAAGAATTGGCTTACCCCCTATCAAGATACAGAGCGAGATGATTCGGAATTGAAGAATATTTACGAATTACAAATCTCAACATCTAAAATTGCACGAATATTAAATGAGGTTGACCTCCAATGGACATTTTTCGCAAACCAATAAACTTTGATACAAAATCTAAAAAGTGGAGGCTAGCTTTAATAGTTCCTGTAGGACTAGCGGCTGTTGGTGTACCAACCTATATTTTTTCCACTAGCTCAAATTTTAATTTGCAATCTACGAAGCAGAGTAATATTGCCCCAGTAGTTCCAGTTCAACAACCTGTAAATCCAACAGTTGCAGCTTTGGGACGTATCCAAACAAAGGATAAAATCATTAACTTATCTGGTCCATCAGCTTTGCAAACTGCTAGGTTAGATCGGGTTGTGGTAAAAGAAGGCGATAATGTTCGTCGCGGACAATTAATTGCTGTTCTTGATAACGTCAGTCAACTGCAAACAAGCCTAAATAAAGCACAAATAGGTGTTCGAGTTGCTCAAGCGCAACTGATGCAAGCTAAAGCGGGGACTACAAAACAAGGAGAAATTGCCGCTCAACAAGCACGCATTGCAGATTTAGAAGCGCAGTTTCAAGGAGATATTAACATTCAAAAAGCTAAGATTGCTGGATTGCAAGCGCAGTTGAGAAATGCCCAGACGGAATATGCACGCTTTCAATCTTTATACGACCAAGGAGCTATATCTGCGGTCACTAAAGATACTAAAGTTTTAGCAGTAGAAACTTTGCAAGCACAATTCAAAGAAGGTAAAAGTTCTCTCAACCAAACTTTATCGTCGTTTCCCAATCAGATTAGACAAGCTAAAGCTAGCTTGGAAGAGTTAAAAGAAGTTCGTCCTGTAGATGTGCAGGTTGCTCAAAGCGAGTTGGAAAAAGCAAAAGCAGCTGTTCTGGAAGCCAAAGCTAACTTAGATTTAGCTTACGTGAAAACCCCAATGGGTGGAAAAATTTTAAAAGTTAATACTTTTCCGGGAGAAACTATTAGTGAAAAGGGAATAGTCGATCTAGCTCAAACTCAAACTATGTATGTAGTTGCAGAAATTTACGAGACTGACATTAACAAAATTAAAGTAGGTCAAAAAGCTTTGATATCGAGTATTGCATTACCTAGAAAATTTTCTGGAACCGTTGAAACAATAGGTGTCCAAATAGGTAAGAGAAATGTTGTCAACAATGACCCAGCCATCAATATAGATTCAAGAGTTGCAGAAGTAAAAGTTCGCTTAAATCCCAATGATACTGACGAAGCCGCTAAGTTTATTAATCTGCAAGTCAATGTCAAATTAGAAACTGATATCAATAGTTAAGTTAAATTAATAGATAAATACTAAAATATGAGCGCTACAACACCAGTTGCTTGGTTACAATTAATTCATCGCAAATCCCGACTAGTAGTAACAATTACTGGCGTTACTTTTGCTGTGATGTTGATGTTTATTCAATTGGGTTTTCGAGACGGTCTTTTTGAAGATGCTGTTGTATTCCATAAAAAAATACAAGCAGATTTAGTACTGTTACATCGCGATACTGAGCGTTTTTTTGATATGAAAGTCTTTCCACGACGCTATTTGTATAATATCTCAGCAGTTGATGGCATCGCATCAGTTAATCCTTTCTATTTTTCCGTTACAAATTTCAAAAATCCTGAAACTTTTGTCAATAGACCAATCGCTATTGCTGGTTTTACACCCGATCAACCTGTTTTTAATTTGCCAGAAGTAAATCAACAGAAAGAACTGATAAAAGCTGCTGACACTATACTATTTGATAGACTTTCTCGACCTGAATTTGGCCCAATCGTTGCAGAATTAGAAAAGCATGGAGAAGTAACAACAGAAGTATCTAATCGCCAAATAAAAGTGAGAGGATTATTTTCTCTAGGAGGTGGGGTGATGACAGCTGATGGTGTAATCATCACCAGTGATTTAAACTACTCTGAGATTTTAAACCACCCATTAGAAAAAGTTCAGATGGGAGTCATTCAGGTTAAACCTGGTGTTGACCCTGAAAGTATAATCAAAAAAATCTCAAAAGACTTACCTCAAGACGTGAAATTAATGACTCTAGAAAATTATATCAAACTAGAGAAAGACGTTTTAGCACAATCTACACCTATAGGATTTATTTTTAATATGGGTACTGTGATTGGCTGTGTATTTGGTGGCATTATTGTTTATCAAATTCTATACACACAAATTTCTGATAGCTTATTTATTTATGCAACATTTAAAGCTATTGGATACGCAAATTCTTACTTGGTAAAGGTGGTTTTACAACAAGCAATTTTAATGTCCTTGATTGGATATATCCCTGGATTTGCTGTTTGCATGTATCTTTATAACTTTGTTCAAGAGGCTACCCGTTTACCAATGATTATGACTATTACTAGGGGTGTAACAGTTATGTTGCTCACAATTGTTATGTGTTCTCTTGCAGGAATGTTAGCGATGAATAAACTTCGTTCTGCTGACCCTGCCGAACTTTTTGGCTAAAGTCATACCATCATTAATAACCTTAGCCTTTTCGGAATATTTACACCACAAATTTATTTATCCTCTAATTTTGAGGTAATCACTATGTCACAAGGTTCTATCATATCTGTTCAGCATCTCAACCACTACTTTGGTAAAGGCTCGTTACGAAAACAGGTTTTATTTGATGTTAGCTTGTCAATTCAATCTGGTGAAATTGTAATTTTGACTGGCCCTTCTGGCTCAGGTAAAACAACTTTATTAAGTCTAATGGCTGGTTTACGGAGTGTGCAAGAAGGTAGCGTGAAAGTTTTGGGAAGGGAAATATATCGAGCTAGCAATCAGAAGCTATTACAACTACGCCGTCAAACTGGATATATTTTCCAAAAACATAATTTAGTACCTTTTCTAACTGCTAGTCAAAATGTACAAATGACTATGGAATTGGCTCGAAATATGTCTCGTAAAGAAATGTGTAACCGAGCAGAAGCAATGTTGGAAATAGTAGGTTTGAATCACCGCATTCATTATTATCCTGAGCAACTTTCAGAAGGACAAAAACAACGTGTGGCGTTTGCACGAGCGCTAGTTACTCAACCTAAATTAATTCTTGCTGACGAACCAACAGCATCGCTAGATAAAAACAGTACTCATACAGTCGTTGAAATTTTAAAAGAATGCGCCAGATATCAAGGTTGTTCCATTCTTTTAATTACTCATGATAATCGCATCCTTGATATGGCTGACCGCATCATTCACATGGAAGATGGTCAGTTAAAAAATGATGTACGCGCTGCCTAATAAGTTGTAGACAAAAATTCAAAAATTTATAAGGTCAAATAAAACTTGATTTCTAGAGACGTTAACCGTAAGGTTTCTATTTACATCTAACTAAAGTAAAGCTAAATTATCTATGACAATTTAACTGCTTGGCATGGCCATACTAGCAGTATGTATTTGATACATATGTTCTTTAGCGTTTGTTTTCTCATGAAGGAGGAAAGTTTTATTTATTCACTAAATGTCTGTTTTCTGCATAATTCTTGAGGATGCAACACTATTAAATAAAAAAATAATGTTTGCTCCAAATTAATCGGGTATTAGAAATGATTACAAAAATTGAGTCAGGAACTTTAATAAATAACCGTTATCAGATTCAGAAATTTCTTGGTAAGGGAGGATTTGGACGAACTTACCTAGCATTAGACAATCAGCGATTTGATGAACCTTGTGTTTTGAAAGAGTTTGTACCAACAGCGTCAAAAGCAGAAAATCTACGGAAATCCCAGGATTTATTCGAGCGTGAAGCAAAAGTTTTATACCAGATTCAGCATCCTCAAGTTCCCAAATTTTTAGCTTGGTTTACAGATAACCAACGAATCTTTATTGTTCAGGAATATATTAACGGCAAAACTTATTCTGAAATTTTCTCAGAACGCTTGGTGCAGACAGGTCAGCCTTTTTCTGAAATAGAAGTGAGAACATGGCTGACAGATGTATTGCCAGTTTTAGACTATCTCCACGAACGTAAAATAATTCACAGAGATATTTCACTAGAGAATATCATGCTACCTCATAATCAATCTAAACCTGTGTTGATTGATTTTGGCACAGTTAAAGAAAATTACACGCAGATTATGTCTGCTGATTCTCTAAACTTTTATAACTCAATTCGTATTTCAGTAGTTGGAAAGTTTGGTTATTCTCCACCTGAGCAGTTACGTTTAGGATATTCCTATCCTTCTAGTGATATCTATGCACTTGGTGTTTGTACAGTGATTCTTTTAACTGGAAAAATGCCACATGCTCTCTTAGATGAATCACTAAATTGGCAATGGCGTTCTCAAGTCAATATAAGCGATGATTTTGCCAAAATTATCGAAAAAATGTTAGTAGAAGAACCAAATGCCCGCTTTCAGTCAGCTAAAGAAATTCTCCTTGTCTTGAATAATCTAGACAGTAGTTCATCTGTTTTACCTCGTTTTGACTTCAAAATCACATCTCCGATAAAGGCTATTAAGATTCGTAGACAAAAAAAAGAAACTAATAAGGCATTAGAAGAACTATTAATTTTACAAAATTTAGAACGCAATCTGAGACAATCTAATAATATAAATGAAAATATTAGTCTGCAAAAACCTATTTATCTCAACTTAAATTTATCAGAGTATATAAAGCAAAAATCGAGTGTTAATTCTGAGTCTTCTACTCATGCCTTGATTAAAAACTCGACAATACTCACAAAAATTAATAATTTTTTAACGAAAATAACTACTAAGGAAGTAGCAGAAAATAATGAGTGTAATAAAAAAATTTATATTCAACTTAACATACATAATTTCCTGGATAATTGTTCGGTAACTAGTAATTTACAGCTTTTTGAACTTCTCAAGAAAGAATATACTAACTTTGTTGGGCCAATTGCACAGCTAATTATTAATCAAGTACTAGTAAGTTTTCCAGATTGTTCTATCAAACAAATTATTGAAATATTAACAGCAGAAATTCCTGAAAAATTAATGGCGGAACAGTTTCAAAAGCACATGTATAAGATAATTGAATCAAAATTGTATATTTTACAAACTACTGAATAAGTAGCTGTCATCAACTGTATGTCAGAATAACTTTTGTAGGCGATCGCAGCTCCCAAAGCGCTTTAAATCTAGGGTTTTTCGCCACATCAATATTTATAAGTTAACTATATCGGTTATAAATCCTTTATAAATTACTTAATATTTTATTTTTTACTCTTTTCCTTCAAAGACGCTATATGAAAGGCGATGGCGGAGGCGTTCGACAAATTATTTAGGGCTTTATATATTCCTTAATATTTGCTATTTACGGTTATTTTTTCTAAAAACTGCTTTTTACTTGCATAATTTTATAGATTAGATCGGTAATATACATTGTAAGCAACTCTCCTAATTTTTTGAATGAATTTACTCATCTTAGTTATATATTAGAGTAGAAAAATGAACTTCTTAGTATTGGTTAATCAGCAGCAAGAAGAAATACAAATTGTTGATGAAAGTAACCTCAACCTAAATAAACATTCTGTCAGGAATATAATTAGTATTCGAGGTGCTAATTATTCCACTCAAGCTATTGAAAAAACCGTAACTCAAAGCCATCCTTCCTTAAGACAAAATGCAGGAGTGGCATTTACCGTCGAAGTTAATTATCAAGAACGACTAGTAGTTATTCAGGAAGTAAAGAGAACCTATTCACGTATTCTGAACGTGGATGAAGTAATTCCAGCTATCCGTTTTGCTGTGTTGGAAGAACATGGATTGCAAATATATGCTGTAGTACTTCTAAAGGCAACTAGTCTCCCAAAAGACTCTGATGGAAAGATTGACCGTCAAACTTGTCAGAAAATTTTTCTGAATGCAAGTTTGAATGCAATCCATACTTGGACAGTAAACCCTCAACAAGATTTGCAGCAACTACAGGCAGATGTAGATGCTTTGTTAGAAAACATACAAATGTCTCAACAGGCACAGTTCAAAGTCTCTTAACTTCACTATTAATTACAAACTCCGTCCATTACTAGATTTCTTATAAGGAAAAAGCAAATGATTACTAGCCTCAACAATTTTGCCAATAAAAATAATGTTAACTTTTCTACTTTAATAGACCTTTTAACCTATAGAGCGCACAATCAACCTGAGCAAACAGCTTATACTTTTCTTGTTGATGGAGAAACAGAAAGCGTTAACTTAACTTATCAAGAATTAGATCGAAAAGCACGCGCGATCGCTACTCAACTTCTGCAACAGGGAGTACCAGGTTCGCGGGCTTTGTTACTGTATCCACCTGGACTAGAATTTATCGCCGCCTTTTTTGGTTGTTTATATGCTGGTTTTGTCGCAGTTCCAGCTTATCCACCCCGACGCAATCAAAAAATGTCTAGGCTACAGGCGATTGTATCTGATGCTGAAGCGGTAGTAGCATTGACTACAGAATCTATATTGACAACCATCTCGCCTCAATTAGCTGAAAATATTACATTGGCGGTGATACCCTGGATCGCAACTGATAGTATTAACATCGGTATAGTTGGAAATTGGCAGCATCCAAATGTCAACAGTGATACTTTGGCTTTTCTGCAATACACTTCGGGTTCTACTGGCACACCGAAAGGAGTAATGATTACCCACGGTAATTTATTACATAATTCCCAACTAATCTATAACTTTTATCAACACACACCCCAAAGCCAAGGTGTAATTTGGCTGCCACCATATCACGATATGGGATTAATTGGCGGGGTTTTGCAACCGATATATGGTGGTTTTCCAGTAACGCTGATGGCACCAGTTGCTTTTTTGCAAAAGCCTTTCCGTTGGTTGCAGGCGATTTCTAATTACAAAGCAACTACCAGTGGCGGCCCAGATTTTGCTTATGACCTCGCCTGTCGCCAAATTACCCCCGAACAACTAGCAAGTCTTGATTTGAGTAGTTGGAAAGTTGCGTTTACAGGTGCTGAACCGATACGGGCCGAAACACTGGAACGTTTTGCCGAAACTTTTGCTCCTTGCGGTTTCCGGCACTCAGCTTTCTATCCTTGTTATGGGATGGCGGAAACGACTTTAATTGTATCTGGGGGTTTAACATCTGAAGTTCCAATTGTTCGTCATATTCAAACCACAGCTTTGTCACAAAACCAAGTCATAGATACTACTGCTGAAGCTGGCGGCAAAGCGATTGTTGGTTGCGGTAAAAGTAGCCCAGACCAAAAAGTATTGGTTGTAAATCCCGAATCATTTATGCCTTGTGCAGATGGACAGGTGGGAGAAGTTTGGGTATCAGGGCCTAGCGTTGCTCAAGGTTACTGGAATAATCCCGAACAAACAAAAAATACTTTTCATGCGTATCTTGCAGACAATACAACTGGCCCTTTTTTGCGGACTGGAGATTTAGGCTGTTTACAGGATGGTGAGTTGTTTATCACTGGCCGTCTCAAAGATTTAATTATTATCATGGGTCGCAACCATTATCCGCAAGATATTGAATTCACCGTGGAAAATTGTCATCCGGCACTACGTCCTGCTAGTGGTGCAGCTTTTGCAGTCGAAATCAATAACTCAGAAAGGTTGGTCATAGTCCAAGAAGTCGAACGCTCTCATCTCCGCAAACTCAACGCTGATGAAGTCATAGCAGCAATTCGTAAAGCTGTAGCCGAACACTATGACTTGCCAACTCATGCCATTGTCTTAATTAAAACAAACAGTTTGCCCAAAACTTCTTCTGGCAAAGTGCGACGCAGTACCTGCCGAGCTGAGTTAGAAGCTGGTACTCTTGATGTAGTCGCCCAGTGGAGTGCTGATGCTCCCAACAAAACGCAAGAAGCAATTGCACCGCAGGTAGAACAAACAGTAAACACCGAAGCGATCGCAGCTTGGTTAGTTGCAAAAGTTACTGAACAATTGCAATCTCCCCAGGAAATTAATATTGACGAACCGCTGGCACAATACGGTCTGGGTTCCTTGGCAGCCGTGAGAATTTCTGGAGAATTACAAGAATGGTTAGGACGGGAACTTTCACCGACGCTGTTATATGATTACCCTTCTATCGCTGTTTTGGCACAATATTTAGGTGATGGAGTGCCACAACCGAAGATAATAGCGCAGCCGCAAACAGAAAATAATGCGATCGCGATCGTTGGTATTGGTTGCCGTTACCCTGGTGCTAATAACCCAGAAGCTTTTTGGCAATTACTCCGTAATGGTGTTGATGCCATTAGTGAAGTACCTAAACAGCGATGGAATATCGATACTTTCTACGATCCAAACCGTGCAACACCAGGCAAAATGAATACTCGTTGGGGTGGCTTTTTAGAGCAAGTAGACCAATTTGACGCGCAATTTTTTGGCATTTCCCCACGCGAAGCAGAATCTCTCGACCCGCAACAGAGATTATTACTAGAAGTTAGCTGGGAAGCGCTGGAAAATGCAGCTTATCCACCAGATAAATTAGCAGGAACCAATACAGGTGTCTTTGTCGGGATTAGTAATTTTGATTACTCTCAGTTGCAATCCAAACAAATTACTGGATTAGATGCTTACACGGGTACAGGTAACGCTTTTAGCATCGCCGCTAACCGTATTTCCTATTTGTTAGATTTGCGCGGGCCGAGTTTGGCAGTAGATACAGCTTGTTCTTCATCTTTAGTTGCAGTTCACCAAGCTTGTCAAAGTCTGCGTCAGGGAGAATGCGAACTGGCCTTAGCTGCTGGTGTAAACTTAATTCTCACCCCACAATTGACGATTACATTTTCCCAAGCCGGGATGATGGCTAGTGATGGTCGTTGTAAAACTTTTGATGCCGATGCTGATGGTTATGTCCGGGGAGAAGGTTGTGGTGTAGTAGTTCTCAAGCGTCTTAGCGATGCGCGCCGGGATGGTGATAATATCCTGGCAGTGATTAAAGGTTCGGCAATTAATCAAGACGGACGCAGCAACGGACTGACAGCACCCAACGGCCCAGCCCAACAAGCAGTGATTCGGCAAGCGATGCAAAATGCAGGTGTGTCACCTGATGAAATCGGTTACATTGAAGCCCACGGTACTGGAACCTTTTTAGGCGATCCTATCGAAATCAATTCCCTAAAAGCTGTAATGACGCCAGGGCGATCGCCGGAAAATCCCTGTGTGATTGGTTCGGTCAAAACCAACATTGGACATTTAGAAGCAGCAGCGGGAATCGCTGGTTTAATTAAAACTGTACTATCGCTAGATCGCGAGGAAATTCCACCCCATCTGCACCTCAAACAAGTTAACCCCCACATTTCTTTGGCTGGAACGTTATCCATCCCCACTGTATGTGTACCTTGGCATCGAGACGATAAACGGCGCTTGGCTGGTGTATCTTCTTTTGGTTTCGGTGGTACTAATGCCCATGTAATTTTAGAAGAAGCACCTCTTCAAAAACAAACAGGCGGCGATGAACGGCAGATGCATCTTTTCACACTCTCTGCTAAAAGTGAAAATGCTTTGCGCGATTTAGCACGAGATTATGAAAATTATCTTGGTAATAACCCTGATGCGTCATTAGCAGATATTTGTTTTACGGCTAATACCGGACGTTCTCATTTCGAGCATCGCCTAGTTGCGATCGCTCAATCTAATATCCAATTACAAACGGGACTTGGTGCTTACACGGCTGGTAAAAAAACATCTCAGTTAGAAAACGGTAAAATTAGCGGCAAAAAGCATCCCAAAATCGCTTTTTTATTCACAGGTCAGGGTTCCCAATATCTAAATATGGGTCGCCAACTTTACGAAACTCAACCGACCTTCCGCGCTTGTATCGACCAATGCGATCAAATTTTGCGGTTACATTTAGATAAACCTCTGCTGTCGGTTTTGTATTCTGATGAAAGTAGCTGCATCGATGAAACTGCCTATACCCAACCAGCTATATTTGCTGTAGAGTACGCTTTGGCGCAATTATGGAAGTCTTGGGGTGTGGAACCAACAGCAGTAATTGGTCACAGTTTCGGTGAATATGTGGCTGCTTGCATTGCTGGAGTATTTAGTTTGGAAGTAGGACTGAAGCTAGTTACCGAACGATCGCGCTTGATGGAAGAAATCAAGTCAATCGGTGCGATGGCTGCGGTGTTTGCCAATGAAGCGCAAGTGCAAGCTGTGATTGAATCTTACACAGAACTTACCATATCTGCGGTTAATGCTCCTAATAATATCACCATCTCTGGTGCGATCGCCAAAGTTGAAGCAGCGATCGCCCAATTCACAGCCCAAGGAATTGAGACTCGACGCTTGAATGTATCTCATGCTTTCCATTCTCCTTTAATGGATGAAATGCTTGATGCTTTTGAACAAGTAACAAGCCAAGTCAAATTTCAAGCACCACTGATTCCTTTAGTTTCCAATGTCACCGGGAATTTTCTACCAGCAGGACAAGTACCTGATGCCAAATACTGGCGATGCCATACGCGCCAAGCCGTAAGATTTATGGCAGGGTTGAATACTTTATTGGCAGAAGGTTACGAATTATTCATAGAAATTGGTGCTAAACCAGTTCTTTCTAGTCTGGGTAAACGTTGTCAGCAAAACGAAGATTCGGTTTGGTTGCCTTCTTTGACTGCAAAGCGAGATAATTGGCAAACATTATTGGAAAGTGTATCAGTATTGTATTTGCGAGGAGTAGATATTGACTGGACGGGATTTGAAAGCGATTATTCGCATCAGGTACTTCCAGTTCCTACTTATGCGTTTCAAAGAAAACGTTACTGGGTTCAATCGCAAAATTCGGTTGACAGTACAGCAGGAAATCTCAATAGCAATGGTTCTAAACCTGTTGCTTTTAATGGTGATGCTAGAAGAATACCATCTCAAGCATTGGTAGAAAAAATGCTCAAACAACAACTACAGATTATGTCTGAGCAATTAGAAGTTTTGCGTAGTCATAATTTGTCTACAGACAAATTCTTGCCATTCCAGAATGGAATACGGTCAAGATAAGCCCAAATTTAGCGAAAAATAGAACGGTAAGTCAGTGATTGCATAAATTAATTGACTTACCCCTATGAAAACATAGGCGATATATAGGACTCATTTTATTTTTGCGAAGCTAGGTACACATTTATTTCTTCTCTTCTTCCTTTTATATATAGCCCCTGAAAAAACTAATCAGATGAAATTCCAACCAAGCAATTGATAAAAACTCATGAACACATATACTCTTAACACTGATAATTCTTATTTTCAAGTTCCCAGTCAACCCCATAAATGCCAAAAATTATTAACAGAACTACGTACAATTATTGCAAATTTACTCAAATCCGATCCAGAAGATATTGATGTTCATGCTCATTTTTTAGACATGGGTGCTGATTCAATAGTGCTAATTGATGCCATTCGTCAAATTGAAAATACTTTTGGAATTAAAATTACGATTCGTCAGTTATTTGAAGAACTAACAAACCTGAATGCGTTAGCAAACTATATTGATGAGAGTATACAACAAGAACCTATCAAATCTCAAATTCAAGAACAACCCGAAATATCACCTTCTCAAGCCTCAGAAACGACATCCGAAACATTAGTAGAAATCGTTCTTCGGCAGCAGTTTGAATTGATGTCCCAACAGTTGGAAATCTTGCGTAATTCAAGCTTATCAACAAATTTAAATTCTTCCTCTAGCCCACATAAAGAAGCGAAATTTGCCCATAACCCAGTAGAATTACACAAATCAACCGCAAAAAAAGATTTTCCCTCTTCTTTCTGGCGAGTTGAACAATCGTCAGCCAAAATCCTCACCCCACAACAACAACAATATTTAGATTCTCTGATCGCCCGTTATACCAAACGTACAGCAAAATCCAAACAGCGATCGCAAACTTATCGCCCTGTCCTCGCCGACAGAAGGGCTTCTGTCGGATTTCGTCCCGAAACTAAAGAAATCCTCTATCCTATTGTTGGCGATCGTTCTCAAGGTTCAAAAATTTGGGATATTGATGGCAATAAATACATAGATATTTCTATGGGTTTTGGCGTACATCTTTTTGGTCATGATGTTCCCTTTATTACAGAAGCTCTAGAAAATCAACTCAAGCAAGGGATGCAAATCGGCCCCCAATCTCAACTTGCTGGTGAGGTAGCAACTTTAATCTGCGAAATGACAGGAATGGAACGAGTCACTTTCTGTAATTCAGGTACAGAAGCGGCGATGACAGCGATGCGTATAGCCCGTGCAGCCACAGGTCGTGCCAAAATTGCTATTTTTAAAGGCGCTTATCACGGTCATTTTGATGGCACTTTAGCCATACCACAAACATCTGAGGATGGAAAATTACCAGCACACCCAATGGTTCCAGGGGTGCTGCAAAATATGGTTGATGATGTTTTGCTTCTGACTTATGGGGCTTCTGAATCGCTTGATATTATCAAAGCCAATGCTCATGAATTAGCAGCAGTTTTAGTTGAGCCTGTACAAAGCCGCAAACCCGATTTACAACCTAAAGAATTTCTGCAACAGTTGCGAGAGGTAACACAACAACTAGATATCACCTTGATTTTCGATGAAGTAATCACAGGTTTCCGCGTTCATCCCCGTGGAGCGCAAGCATGGTCTGGTGTTGATGCAGATATTGTCATCTATGGCAAGTTAATTGGTGGGGGAATGCCAATCGGGGTAATAGCTGGAAAAGCAGCTTATATGGACAAAATTGACGGTGGTATGTGGAACTATGGAGATGAATCTTATCCAGAAGTGGAAACGACATTTTTTGCTGGTACTTTCTCCAAACATCCTTTGACGATGGCAGCAACACGAGCCACACTCCTACACCTCAAAGCCGAAGGAGCTACCCTCCAAGAGCGATTGAATCAACGTACATCACAGTTAGCCGCAACACTCAATACTTACTTTGAACAAGAAAATATCCCTGTCCAGATAGTGCATTTTAGCTCGCTTTTTCGCTTTACTTTATCGGGCAATTCTAGCTATCTATATCAGCCTTTAGAAATGGATTTGCTGTATTACTCTTTAATTGCAAAAGGCGTTTATATTTGGGAAGGACGCACCTGTTTTCTATCTACTGCACACACAGATGAAGATGTAAATTATGTAATTAAATCAGTCCAAGATAGTGTACAAGAATTACGCACAGCAGGTTTTTTTCCCAAAAAGCTAAAATTATCGATAGTCCAAAAGCAGACACATAACACATCAGACAAATTGAGAAGTTCTGTAGCTTTGGAAACCCAAATTAAAAGTGAATTAGAACTAAAACCAGCATTCAAAATTCCCCTGAGTGATGCCCAAAAGCAGCTTTGGTTTTTAGCTCAAATTGGTGACAATGGGTCTTTAGCTTACAACATTTCCCTCAATATTCAATTACGGGGTACACTTCATCTAGCAGCCATGCGTCAAGCAGTGCAGCAAGTGATACAACGTAATGAGGCTCTACGTACAACTATCAGCAGTCAAGGCGATTTTCAAGAAATATTACCATCACTGCAAATAGACGTTCCTGTAATTGACTTTTCAAATGTAGAAGATGGCAACTTTCAACTAGCCCAGTGGTTGCAAAATGAAAACCGCGAATCTTTTGACCTCACCAACGGGCCTTTATTCCGCGTTCGGATTCTGAAATTAAAAGACCAATTGCATATATTAGTTGTTAGCGCCCATCACATTATTACTGATGGCTGGTCAATCAGCGTTATCTTGCAAGAAATGATTGCATTGTATTCAGCAACTTGTCAGGGTGATGTTTGTCAGCTAGAACCACCGATGCAATATAGTTCATATCTCGACTGGCATCGTCAATACTGTGAAACAGACGAGATGAAAGCCCATGAATCTTATTGGTTACAGAAGTTTGCTAGCCCAGTTCCAGTTTTAGACCTGCCCACTGACCGTCCTCGCCCACTAATCAAAACTTATCAAGGTGGCAGACAACAGTTACAGCTTGATAGTAGTTTAAGTGGTGCCATCAAACAATTCAGCAAGCAAAACGGTTGTACCTTATTTATGATGCTGCTGTCTGCATATACTGTCTTACTCTATCGCTTAACCAACCAAGACGACATTACCATTGGTATTGCTGCTGCTGGACGCTCTCTTGAAGGTAGTGAGCGACTAGTTGGTTATTGCAGCCATCTGCTACCGATACGCGGTCAAATTGTCGGCGATGTGACATTCGTCGAACATCTCAAAACTTGCAAAAGTTTGTTGTTGGATGCCTATGAGCATCAAGATTATCCTTTCGCTAAATTAATTGACAAACTGGGAGTAAAGGCTAGTAGCAGCATGTCTCCTTTGGTGAACGCCACCTTTAACCTGGAGCGCCCCGTAGACATTCCCCAAATGTATAATTTGTCAAGTAGCTTGTTACCTCAATCTATAAGTTTTGCTGACTACGATCTAGGCTTGAATGTGACTGAGATTGAAAACGACTTACTGTTGGAATGTGATTATAATGCAGACTTGTTTGATGCTGCCACTATCGACCGCATACTTGGACATTACCAAACGTTATTGATGGCGATTATTGCCAGCCCCCAAACATCGCTCTCGCAATTATCCTTATTAACAGCAACCGAACGCCATCAAATACTGGTTGAGTGGAATAACACTCAAACCGACTATCCCCAAGATAAATGTATTCATCAAATATTTGCACAACAAGCACAATTGACTCCGAATGCTGTAGCGGTAGAATTTACTGAAGAAAAACTGACCTACCGAGAGCTAAATCAGCGTGCTAACCAATTAGCGCATTTCCTACAAAGTTTAGGTGTAAAACCAGAAGTGCTTGTAGGCATTTGCGTTGAACATTCTGTAGAAATGTTAGTAGCGATGCTGGGTGTTCTCAAAGCTGGTGGTGCTTACGTACCCCTAGACCCGGCTTATCCTCAAGAACGCTTGGCTCATATGCTAAGTGATTCTCAAGCCTCAGTGCTACTGACAAGTGCTGAATTAGAGAGTCAACTGCCTCCACACTCTGCAAAACTAGTACTATTGGATACGGATTGGCAAGCGATTTCTCGTCAATCAATCACGAATCCTGTTAGTGTTGTTGAGCCGACAAATTTAGCCTATGTGATTTATACTTCTGGTTCTACTGGCAAATCGAAAGGGGTACTAATTCCGCACCAAGCCTTAGTAAACCATAACTACGCCATAGCTAAAAATTATGAACTAAAAGTGAGCGATCGCGTCCTACAATTTGCAAGCTTTAGCTTTGATGTAGCTGCCGAGGAAATATTTCCTACTTGGTTAAGTGGAGCAACTTTGGTACTACGACCAAAGAAAATGTTTGCGATCGCAGATTTTGTGCAATTTGTCAAAAAACAAGAATTGACTGTCCTAAACCTGCCAGTAGTATACTGGCAAGAGTGGGTTTCCCAAATGCCCCATATCAGCTGGGCAGAAAATGTACGTTTATTGGTTCTTGGTAGCGAAAGAGTCCCATTAGAGCGGTTTATTACTTGGCAACAGCAAGTAGGTAGCAACGTTAGTTGGCGAAACGCTTACGGCCCTACTGAAGCTACAATTACAGCTACAGTCTATGATTCCCAAGTGAGTTTAGAACATCAAACAGCTTCCTCACTGTTTATTGGTCATCCCATAGCTAATACTCAAATTTATATTCTCGACCATCATTTGCAACCAGTGCCTATCGGTGTTGCAGGTGAATTGCATATTGGTGGTAATGGTTTGGCACGAGGTTATCTTAACCGTCCAGAATTAACAGTCGAAAAGTTTATTTTCAACCCCTTTAGTAATGAACCGACAGCCCGCTTGTACAAAACAGGAGATTTAGCTCGACACAGAAGCGATGGTACTATTGAATTTATCGGTCGAATTGATAACCAACTGAAAATTCACGGTTTCCGTATTGAGTTGGGAGAAATCGAAGCAGCGCTGAGTCAACATCCACAAGTCAGAGAGTGTGTAGTTATAGCCAGCGATGACCAATTAAATAATCAGCGATTGCAAGCATATATTGTTTTTCATCAAGAGCAAAATGTAGATAGTAGGGAACTGCATCGCTTCCTCAAGCAAAAATTGCCTGAGTACATGTTACCCTCTACTTTCTTCCAAATAGAAACCATACCGCTTACCCCTAATGGTAAAATCGATCGTCTTACTCTAAATCGCTTGGGTGTGTTAATCAACAATATTGAAGTGAATATGGTTTCACCCCGCAACCCTATCGAGGAGTTACTAGCTTCTATCTGGGCTGAAGTTCTAAACTTAAAACAAGTCGGTATCCACGATAATTTCTTTGAATTGGGAGGCAATTCGCTCTTAGCTATGCAACTTGTAAATCAGATCAACGAAGCCTTCTTGATAGAGTTACCGTTGCGTAGTTTATTTGAATGCTCGACAATCGCTCAAATAAGCGAATTGGTACAGACTCACAAACTTGAACAAGTAGAAAGTGATGCTCTAGAACAAATTTTAGCTGAAGTTAATGAGTTAATGGATACAGAAATCGAACAAATGCTTGCCAACTTTTAGTAGACTAACATAGCAGGGTAAGCGCATCTCAAACGCTATTGACAAGCGGGTTTAGAGGTATCCTTATGTTGGGATAAACAAGCAGCAAGAATAGTCAGCATTCTGAAGCATGAATTACCCAACTCTTTACCAAAGCTTTCTCGTTGAACAAGAAAAAACTTTTCCCCACAATGCCAAGAAGTCAAGAAGTCTATTTTTTACTAACTCAAACAATGTACCAATACGAGTTCTCGATATGCTATCTGACGTTGGTGTGCGACTAGAATTTTGGTAAGGCTCAAAGACAGCCCCGCCCCCATAGTTAATAATCCCTTGATGCTGGATAAGAGTTAGTTCTTTTTGCTTGGGAGGAACTGACCTTTTAGCGATCGCTTTCTGTACCCAACTTTTTCATGCCATCCATTCAGTCCACTGGGGCGCATCTGTCACCAGTTGAGCAAACAAGTTTTGGCAAGCGTCTTCAAACTCCAACATCACACCGCAACGCCGATCGATCGTTAAGGTACTGAGTAATTGATGAGGCAGTATGTTGCTTTATTACTGCAACATCTTTAACAGAACCTCTGGGCTGTCCATTTTATCCATTACAACCTCAATAAAAGCAAGTTGGTCACGGTTTTGTTGAGCTGTTTCTAATGCTTTGTCTAACTGCGATTCGGTACTAACTTTAATTGCCCAGGCATTGCCAGCGAAAACCTTAGGGAGCTGATGATAATTCCAAGGTTGAATGTCGTTATATGGCATACGTTCACCGTGAATATCACGCTCTATAGTATATCCATCATTGTTAATCAACAAAATAATCGGTTTTAGATTATAGCGTAAGATGGTTGAAAGTTCTTGTGCAGTCATTTGGAAAGACCCGTCACCAACCAATAGGATAGAGCGACGTTGTGGTGCGGCGATGGCACAACCAAGTAATGAACCAACAGAGTAACCAATCGATCCCCAAAGTACTTGCCCAACAAAAGTAGCTCCTTTTGGCAAAGGAACGATAGAAGCGCCAAACAAACAAGTTCCAGTCTCAGCAACGATAATGTCATCTTCTTGGAGAAAATGAGCAAATCTATACCAAAAATGCTGCTGCGTAATCGGTGCCGAAGAACCGCCAACGATAGGCTCTATAAAACCAGCATCTAAATTTTCTGTTGCTGATTTGAAATTCAGCGTTTGACGATCGCGGTGCTGCAACCGTTGGCTTAAAGCAGAAAGCACATCTGCCATAGCGACATTGTTGTATAAAGCATGTTTAACTTTTACATACTCCCCATGCACTTCAATAGTTTGGCTGGGATCGAGTTTGGCAGAAAACTTACCTGTGTTGAAATCAGTCATCAAAGCACCGATAGTTAAAACACAATCTGCCTGCTCAATACGTTTTCTGACAGATTCCTCACTGGCAGCACCATTATATATGCCGATGAATTGGGGGTGGGTTTCTTCTAGCAATCCTTTTCCCATGTTCATCGTCGCATAAGGGTATCCAGTAGCTGTTAGCAATTCTCGCAATTGTTCATGCAAATGATAGCGAGCTACACCAATATCAGCAAGAATCACAGGTTGGGAAGCTTTTTCCAGTATGTTTACACAGACATCAATTATTTCTGCTATTGTAGCGCCATCGCTCTGAAATACAGGGGGTATAAAGAAATCAGACGGTGCAGACACCTCAGCTAGAGCAACATCCATCGGTATGGAAATATAAACAGGTAATTTCTTCAGCAAACAGATACCTAAAACTCTGTCAATTTCCGTTGTTGCATTTTCATTTGTTAAATATGCTTGAGCCACCGTTACCTGTTCATACATTCGGGCAAATATTGAAAAATCACCAGTACCAAGCGTATGATGGACAAGTGAACCAAGAGCTTGAATTTTAGTTGCAGGAGCACCGGTAATCGCTACAACCGGAACGTGTTCAGCATAAGCGCCAGCGATACCATTAATAGCACTGAGTTCACCAACACCAAACGTAGTTACTAATGCCGCAACACCATTAAGCCGACCATAACCATCGGCAGCATAGGATGCGTTAAGTTCGTTGCAAGTAGAAATTAACTCGATGCCATTGTGGTTAACAATATAGTCGAGAAATTCCATATTGTAGTCTCCAGCAACCCCAAAGATATGCTTGATGCCAATTTGCTCCAGACGAAGCAATAAATAGTCGCCAACAGTAAACTTTGCCATTGTCTTAACCAAATTACCCCTTTAGGGTATGAAAACTATAACTGAGATGCGTATCTCTGAAGTAAGAATAGGATTGTGACTTTTGCCGACGCCCATGCACACCGACTGTCGAGAGTCGATCGGTTGTGATGCAGTTAAAATTACCAAAGTATGAATTGCCAAAGGAAAGAAACTGATGAGTTCGTTTGTGCTTTGTTTTCAAGATATTGATAAAACAAAACTCAAGGTTGTTGGGGGCAAAGGTGCTAACCTGGGGGAACTATCCAGGATTGAGGGAATCCACGTACCAGATGGCTTTTGTATTTCTACTGAAGCTTTTAAAAGAATCATTGGGGAAATGCCATCGATTAATGAATTACTCGAACAGTTATCGCATCTATTGATGGAAGACCGGCATAAAATTGGTGAACTTAGCGGTGAGATTCGCTCTTTCATTGAAGGTATAACCATTCCTCAAGATATTAATGAAGAGATCGCCCGCCTCCTCTCCAGGTTTGATGAAAAAAATGCCTATGCAGTACGATCCAGCGCAACTGCTGAGGATTTACCGACAGCCTCTTTTGCAGGCCAGCAGGATACGTATTTGAACATTGTCTCAAAGGAGGCAATCTATCAGCATATCAGCAAGTGCTGGGCATCGCTATTTACCGAGAGAGCAGTAATTTACCGCCTCCAAAACGGCTTCGACCACCGTAAAGTCCACCTGTCTGTGGTTGTTCAGAAGATGGTATTACCGCAGGTGGCAGGAATTTTGTTTACTGCCGATCCCGTCACTTCTAATCGGAAGGTGTTATCCATTGATGCCAGCTTCGGACTTGGTGAAGCTTTGGTCAGAGGTCTTGTGAATGCTGATATCTATAAAGTTTGTAACGGTCAGGTTATTGATAAGAAGATATCCACCAAGAAACTGGCTATTTATGCCTTAAAAGATGGCGGTACGAAATTACAGGAAATTGAACAACACAGACAGAATAGGCAAGCGCTGACGGATGAGCAGATTTTGCAGCTTGAGCGCATCGGTAGGAAGATTGAAGAACATTTCGGCCGCCCCCAGGACATCGAATGGTGTTTGGTTGATGATACATTTTATATTGTCCAAAGTCGCCCCATCACGACTTTATATCCGATCCCGGAAGCGAGCGATCGCAAAAATCACGTTTATGTATCTGTTGGTCATCAACAAATGATGACCGACCCCATTAAACCATTGGGATTGTCTTTATTTCAATTAATAGCTGCTCGACCCATGTATAAAGCTGGTGGAAGGTTGTTTGTTGATATCACACCCGATCTGGCTTCACCTGTTAGAAGAAAAATTGTAGTAGATGTGTTGGGAAAATCCGAACCGCTCATAAAAGACGCACTGATGACTATCATAGAGCGAGGAGATTTCATTGAATCGTTACCAGACGATCAAAAAGAACTAAGTCCCGGTAAAAGCAATAAATCTCCATCGTCTGCGGATTTTCAAACACTAAACGAATACGATCCGACAATCGTTTCTGATTTAATTAAGAGTAATCAAGTATCGATAGACGATTTAAAACATCACATCCAAACGAAATCAGGATTGGATCTAATTGATTTTATTCAAGAAGACACCCAGAAATTAAAGAAGAGTTTATCCGATCCACAAAGTTTTGGTGTGATTATGACTGCTATGAATGCTTCATCATGGATCAATGAAAAAATGCAGGAGTGGTTAGATGAAAAAAACGTAGCAGACACGCTTTCTCAATCTGTACCCAACAATATTACTTCATCTATGGGTCTGGAACTATTGGATGTCGCAGATGTAATTCGTCCTTATCCTGAAGTAATTGATTATTTACAACATATAAAAGATGATAGCTTTTTGGATGAACTGGTTAAGTTTAATGGGGGAAAGGAAACCCAAGACGCTATCTATGCTTATCTCAACAAATACGGAATGCGATGTGCCGGAGAAATCGATATTACTAAAACTCGTTGGAGTGAAAAACCAACTACACTTATCCCCATGATTCTCAGTAACATCAAAAACTTTGAGCCTAATGCTAGCAAGCGGAAATTTGAGCAAGGACGACAGTCAGCTTTGAAAAAAGAACAAGAGTTATTAGATCGATTGAAGCAATTACCGGATGGCGAACAAAAGGCCGAAGAGACAAAACGAACGATCGGTCTAATTCGGAATTTCATCGGTTATCGTGAATATCCAAAATACGGCATGATTAATCGCTACTTCGTTTATAAGAAAGCTTTACTCAAAGAAGCCGAACAACTCATACAAGCGGGCGTTATTCATGAAAAAGAAGATATATACTATCTCACTTTTGAAGAACTTCGCTCAGTTGTACGCACAAATAAACTTGATTACCAGATTATCGGCAAACGAAAAGATGAGTACAAATTATATGAAAAACTAACTCCCCCCCGTGTTATCACGTCTGATGGTGAAATCATTGCAGGTCGATACAAACGAGAAAATCTCCCTGCCGAAGCTATTGTAGGTCTACCTGTTTCCTCCGGAGTTATAGAGGGACGAGCGCGTGTCATCTTAAACATGGAAGATGCCGAGCTAGAAGATGGAGATATATTAGTCACCTCCTTTACTGACCCTAGCTGGACACCATTGTTTGTATCCATAAAAGGCCTAGTCACCGAAGTTGGTGGACTGATGACACATGGAGCAGTTATCGCACGTGAATATGGTATAAGTGCAGTTGTTGGAGTAGAAAATGCTACCAAGCTGATCGAAGACGGACAGAGAATTCGGGTTAATGGAACGGAAGGCTATGTAGAAGTGGGATTCGTTGGCTAAAAACTATACCCCGCAAGGGGTTGAAGGATTATCCGCAAGATTCTCAGCCCTCCGGGTTCGCAGTTCCTACAACAAAGGGAACCTCCGCAACGGACTGCTCACCTTGACAACTGATGAATTGGCAAGTAGGAGAAAAAGGAAATCTGGGGATGGAGAAAGTAGCGAAGCGATCGCTCTTAAAGCAAAGCGTAGCCAATCGATTTTTTCTCTTACTGCCAAAAGTTCTGCTGATGTGGACTATTGGAGTCATAAGTGGGGAGTTGGTGGGAAATCTTGGGTCAAGATTCGTTTTACAAGCTTTTTTAGGCTGATCCCCACTAAGACAGTTAGGTTAAATTGCAAATGAAATCATATCCCTGCCTAATTCCCCGATTTAGGTGTAAATCCAGGTTAAGACTGCGGATTTTGCCTAAGCCCTAACAAATTTCCGTCAATATCCTTGAAAGTGGATAATTGCACTCCATGACCAACATCTGTAATTGGCCCAACTGAGACTCCTTTTTCAGTCAGGCTTTGACGAGCAGTAACTATATCATTGACAACAAAGGTACTGACAGTATTACCTGGTTCAACTGAGTTACTCAAGTTCAATCCGATTGCAAAGCGTGGAATATCAGGAAAACTAAACTGTCTCCAGCTAGGTGTGTCATATTTTTCTTCAGGAACTAACCCAAGCTTGGACTTGTACCACTCGGCACTAGCTTCGAGATTAGTAACGTCTAGTTTGGTGACAAAACTATATTCACCAAAAGTGTTTTTCAATGTCATATTCTACTGTGCTAATCCAGAACTTTTGTAATACAGCTATTATAAGCTTTTTAGGATAAAATACTGCAAGCTTACCAATTATAGGGTAAAATTTAGATCCAAAATTTTACGCTTTAGCCATTCAGAAAACAAGTTTGAGAGAATTTTTAAGCGCAACATCTCGTCCAATTGTGGCTCAATAATTTCCTCAACCAAAATTAGATGTGCCCCAATGGATGTCAATATTGGTTTGACAACTTGCGGTGGAGTTGCCGCAAAGACAGCAGCAGAAATTTCTGGTTTCAAATCTGCACGGCTTAATATCCCTCGATATCCTCCTTTTCTGCGTAGTTCTGTATCTTGAATATATTGATGAGCAATTTCATGAAAACTTATCTCACCTTCACCCAATGCGTAAAACAGTTCCATAGCCAAATCAAAATCATCTAAAACGACTTCATACATAACTATCTGGGCATAATCAATCTGATGTTCTACAAAAAAAGATTCAACTTTATCTACAAACAGATATTGAGCTAATTTTGAGGAAATTACTGTGTAATAAACTAATTCTTCAAACTCGTCTAGAGATAAACTGTGTCTCTGTAGCCATGACCAAGTAGCATCAGCACCAGTCAAATTGTTCATCAAACGCAAGTTATCTGCCGCTTGCTGTAGTTCTTCTGGCTCAACTTTAATATTAACTTCTTGTGCCGTATGTGAAATAATCTTGCGAGTAAGAATACCTTCAATCACAGAAGGAATTTGACATGAAATCTTGACTTGGTTGATAATTTCTTCGAGAGAAACAGTTGCCACTTCTAACATAGTAAAACTTCTTAGCGCTCGAAATGAAATAGAAAAGATAAACTTTTTGATAGTTCTTGATTTTTAGAGTTTCAAACCACCTTTTTGCAACTTTTTAAACGGGTCTAACACAAAATCAACAATACGGCGCTGCCGAACAATTACCTCAGCAGTTGCTGTTTGACCAGGCGTTAAAGCAATACGTTTGTTTCCACTTTGAATATAAGTCTGCGGCACTGCAATTTCTAATTCAAAATTTTCTATGTTACCTTGAGCAGTTTCCACAACTTTGGAGTCTGGTGAAATCCAGTGGAGTTTGCCTTCTATCACTCCATAATCTTGGAAAGGATAAGCATCAAATTTAAGTTTAACTGGCATTCCTACACGCAGAAAGCCACTTTCTTGACTAGGCATCTGCGCTCTGAATATCAGAGGTACTCCATTAGGTGCAATCTGAGTAACCATCTGCCCTGGTTGTACTACTGTCCCGGCATTATTGATAGACAACTGGAAAATTGTGCCAGCAATCGGAGCGCGGAGTGTTTGCTGTTGTAATTGGAATTGTAAAGAATGAATTTGCTTTTTAGTTTGAGAAATTTCTGATTGTAAATCTACAACTTGAGCTTGGAGTTCTTTGAGTTGTTTGTGACTATCCAAAACTGTAAGTTCACCTGTGCGTCTAATACGTTGATTAGTACTTTGCTGTTTAGCAATCTCGGTGTTGGCCTGTTGAATATCTGATTGAGCTTGTTCTAGCAGTCTTTGACGCTCAAACATTGCACCTTCTATTTCTTCTAATTTACTTTTGGAAATAGCGCCCTTTTGCAAAAGATATTGATAACGTTGTACCTCATTTTTAGCTAGCTTAAGGCGACCAACTTCAAGGGCATATACTTGTTTACTAGAATTAAATTTTTGATGTATTTGGTCAAGTTGAGCAAGTTGCTCAGATTCTTGAGCTTGATTTTGCAATTGCTGAGTACGTAAAGACATTTCCAGTTGATTTTTTAATAGCTGAAGCTGATTAACTCGATTTTGTTGACCCTCAAGTTTTGCCTGAGTTTGTTGCAGTTCAGTACGAGTTAATTCTGATTCTAATTCCAGTAAAGTTTGCCCGGAAAGTACAGTTTGACCTTCTTTTACCTTGATGGCTGTAACTTTTCCGGTAACAGGTGCATCTAATCTCACAGTTCTCCCTTGGGGTTCAAGTCGTCCTCTGGCGCTACCTGTTTCGTCTACTTTGGATAGCATTGCCCAAGGTAAGACGATCGCAGCAAATACTACCAGCCAATACAACAAGCCGCGTGTCCAAATCCGTGGTAAGGTATCAATCAGTTCTTTTGTTAAAGAAGACCAGTCTTCACCCAAAGGTGCATAGGATTTTCGCTCTTGTGATGATAGTGTTTTTTTGGATTCTTTCAAGTCTAGTTGATTATTAGGGTAGTGACCGTTCTGACTGAACTGCTCTTGGGTAGTAAATTCATTTGGCATAATTGGTAATACAGTTTTGGATTTCAAATATTGGATTTTTCTGGTTTCTAGCAAAGCTAAAGAACGAAAAATGAAGAGGCTTTTAGTTCAAACTGCTATGGTAAGTTGCTGTTGATTCAGGTAAAAGTAGTGACCGCGTTTAGCCATTAATTGATCGTGAGTTCCACATTCAACCAAAAGACCTCTATCTAGCACCAAAATTTTGTCAGCATTGCGTACTGTTGAAAGGCGATGAGCAATCACCAGCGTTGTTCTATCTTGAAGAATTTTGTTGAGGTTAGTCTGGATGATACGTTCAGATTCAGCGTCAAGACTGCTGGTGGCTTCATCTAAAATCAGCAGTTGGGGATTTCCGACAAGGGCGCGAGCGATCGCTAGCCGTTGTCTTTGTCCACCAGACAGGGTTCCTCCTCCCTCACCGATTTGTGTTTCATAGCCCATCGGTAATTCTTTAATAAATTCATGCGCTCCCGCTTGTTGCGCTGCTTCTATGATCTCTTCTAAAGTTGCTTCGGGATAACCTAAACTAATATTTTCCCGAATCGTACCACCAAAGAGAAAAGTATCTTGGTCAACGACACCAATTTGAGAACGGAGCGATCGCAATGACAAACTAGTAATATCATAGCCGTCAATCAAAATTTTCCCTTCTGTGGGAGGATACAGCCCCAATACCAACTTGGAAATGGTCGTTTTTCCCGAACCACTGCGCCCTACAAGTGCGATCGTTTGCCCTGGTTGCACCTCAAAACTGATGTTTTCTAAGGTGTTTCTATCACTTTCTGGATGATAACGAAAAGTAACTTTGTCAAAGCAAATATAACCGCGAATTGGCGGTAAAGATTGATGAGACTGGTGTTGTAAATCTTCTTCTGGTTCAGCATCAATCACATCATTGATGCGTTCAACGGCAATTAGCACCTCTTGCAATTCATTCCATAGCAAAATCAGCCTTTGGAAGGGATTAATAACATTACCCAGCAACATATTAAAAGCAATCAGTTGCCCAATTGTGAGTTCATTCTGAATCACTTGCCATGCCCCAAACCACAGTAAAACTGTGGTGACTACAGCTTCAATACCGGAGCTAAATATTTGCAGTGTGTTGCCAATTACCTGCCCAGAAAAAGTTTTTTTCACTGATTTACCAAAAAGTTCTTCCCAATGCCAGCGGACTGTTTGCTCAACAGCCATAGACTTAATCGTGCGGATACCAGTGAGAGACTGGATCAAATACCCAGTTTCTTCATTATGTGCGCCAAAAATCTCGCGGGAAACACGCTGTAAGAAAGGTGTAGCAATCAGCGCCAATAATACGAATGGTGGCACAATTACTAAGGTCATTAATGCCATCTTCCAACTATACCAAAACATCAATCCTACATAGACAAATACTGTTAGTAAATCGAGGAAGATAGATAGGGCTTCACCAGTTAAAAAACGTTGAATTTTGCGATTTTCCTGCACGCGGGAAATAATATCGCCAACGTAACGGGACTCGAAATAGTTCAGAGGTAAACGGAAGGTATGACTAATAAAACCCACAATCAAGGCTAGATCCACTCGGTTAGCTGTGTGGTCTAGAAGGTATTGCCGCAGTCCAGTTATGGCAACTCTAAAAAGGCTAAAGATTACCAAGCCGATGCCTACAGCCGTTAATGTTAGGTCACTGCGTTGCACAACTACTCGGTCTAACAATAATTGCGTAAATAGGGGTGTAATCAGGCCAAAAATTTGAATGAGGATGGAAGCAATAAATACTTCCAACAACACCAGCCAGTGAGGTTTAGTTAATTCAAAAAACTGCCAGAAAGCAGTACTAGCTTCTTTTGTCTCTTTGAGTAAGGCTGTGGGTTGGAGTAATAAAGTATAGCCAGTCCAACCTGCTTTAAATTCTGCATAAGTGAGGGTACGCTGACCAATAGCAGGATCTCCAACGATAACGCGATCGCCTCTGACTTCGTAGACGACAATATAATGTTTGCCTTCCCAATGCACAATCGCAGGCAAACTTTGCTGGGCAAGTTTATCAAGGCTGGCTTTTACAGGTCGAGTCGAAAACCCGATGCTTTCTGCTGCTGCTGCTAAACCTCGCAGCGATGATCCATCCCGATCGACGTTGGCAATGTCTCGCAGCCGATTGACACTAAAACGCTTACCCCAGTAAAGACCAACCATCACTAAGCAAGCCGCACCGCAATCAGATGCACTTTGTTGTTCAAAAAAAGGATAGCGTCGAGTAATGCGTTGCCATAAATGACCGATTTTTACAGTTGGGCTAGGGAAATAGGCTTTATTAATTTTTTTCTGGAACTGGTTTTTTGGCTCAACAGTAAATTGAGGAAATATAACAGGCTCAGACGCTGTTACTGGGTGGTTATTGGCTGATGGGTTAGCATCAAGTTCAGCCAGTTGTGGCACATATTGCTGTGCTGTTTCCCAATGCGAACGGCTGAGGCTGTATAGTTGCGTTGGTTGAGTTACTTGCCAATCACGTTCTTTAGGTAACTGAGATAAGGTGTAAATATTGCCAGCAGTGAGTTTGAGTCCTGATGTGTGCAGTAGTTCGCCGCGACGCAGTATCCAAAGTTGTTGGTCTTTGAGTAAAGAAGATGGAAGTTTGTTAATTTGGAGATTGTGCTGCTCTAGCAATGGTTGTATTTGCACTACACCTTCGTAAGCAGCATTATTCAGCGCCGCATTTTGGCGACATAACAGCAGTAAATCCCACAGTACAGCTTGACGGTGAAGATGCTGCCCAATAGAGGGATACTTGCGGATGAGCGATCGCAAACAATTTCCTGAAATATAGCAAACTTTGAGATTTACCGAAGCCCTAGCAGTGTAAGGTTGAAATTCCTCCTCTGGAAATAGCGTTAGTTGAGCAAATGATGTTCCCGCACCTACAGAAGCGATTAAATTATCGGTGCGATCGAGCAATCTGACTTTACCTGCCAAAATTAGATAAATACCTACGTTTGCATCTGCTGTTTGCCAGAACAGTTTGCCTGCACTAGGCTGAAGAATTTCAATTTGTTTGATGCAGTCTGAAAATTCCTGTTCTGAAAGAGTCTGACCCAGAGTTTGGGCAAGCTGTTGAGTGGAAAATTCTGTTTTGTTCTGAACCATGATTTGTTGGGAGTTTAATGGCAGAATTAGTTACTTGTTGTAGCGAAATTCAATGACCACCGAAAATCAGGCTCTGCATTTGGTAGCAGGTTGTTTATAGTAATCCGAGGATTTTTTGTGTTATTAGTTTCTTTCTCGGCAGTTTTGCGTGTCTGTCGAGTTGAAAGTCCCATCTCTTTGAGCAAACGGTTAATGTGGCAAGGACTAACCTTAATTCCCAGTTCTTTTGCCAGATGCTTGCTTAACCATTGGCCTGTCCACCGCTCAAATGAATAGCCATACTCACGCGGACTATGGCTTGCTAGTTCTTGCAAACGAGCCAGATATTGCTCATTCACAGCTTTGGGACGACCCATTGCGCGATCGCTCCAATGATGAGCTTGACCTGTTTGGGCGATCGTAATCCAGTGCCGTGCCGTCTCCTGAGAGCATCCTAACGCTTCACAGATTTGAGTCTGAGATTGGCCTGCATCTGCCAATAATATGATTTCAATACGACGGCGGTATTCTGGACGTAAATCTGCTTCTAGGCTTTTCAACAGAAGCTTGCGCTGAAACGCTGTTAAGTATTGACCTTGCATATTCACAGCAATTCCTCCTGGTGTAACTTGCAATGCCCAAATAGAAATTAATCTGGATCATCCTTGAGAACCTTCTGTTACTTCTCTGAATCAAAACTCTGGGAATTCCACAGCTCGTTACAAAGCTTTACAAGAATCAGATGAACGGTCACAAGTGTGGCTTTTCAGGCTTTGGTGGTGTGACAAACTAAAAACAGCACCATCTACAACAAAAAACATAGCTTCAGTTTCAAATTAGATGATTCGGAGTAGTAACGCGCTACTGCACTGTAGTTTTTCAGAGAAAAGTAGTTTTATTTTTGAATATTAAATATTTGAATAATTAAAACATAACTCATTTAATTATGCATAAACAATAAGTTTTTAAGTCTTGCAATCATCAATTGAATCTCTGATGATTGAAATGTGATTAGGCGATACACAGCTAATCCAATTAAAAACAACTTCATCTAAGAGGAAAAATTCAATGGCTACTATCAACATTTCTGATTTGCGTCCTACTGGCTCCAATCTATTTTCTGATTCTGAAGGCTATATGGATGATTTACTTGATAGCGATATTGGCGCTATTAAGGGTGGTTTAGTGGGTTTGATTGTTGTGGGAACCATCGTTCTTGCAACCTTATATTTTGGTGCAGGAGAAGCTTACTAACCTGTAACAAAGCAGTTTACTGCTAATTCCATTTCAAGCAATTTTATTTAAGAGGAAAAACAATGGCTACTATCAATATTTACGATTTGCGTCCCACTGGTTCCGATCTATTTTCTGATTCTGAAGGCTACATGAATGATCTAGGTGACAATGAATTTGACAGTATCTACGGTGGTTTAACACCAGCGCTTGTGTGGTCTGCTGCTACTGCTGCCGCTCGAATTTCCTCAGCTAAATGTGCGGTTTCTGTAGGTGCAGGGATCGCTGCCGTAAGTGGTGCTGTTTCTGGCTGGATCACTGCCGGCAAATGATTAACTAAAGTCAACTAGCAACTGAGTTAATGAAGCAACGTATTACTTGGAGAAATCTATCATGACAAACATTTTAGTTAACGATCTGAATCTATCAGGATTTGCTCTGATTTCAGATGAAGAAAGCTATCTTAATGAAATCAACGATGATGAGTTGAATTTGACTTATGGTGGATTCACTCCTGTGGCGGCTGTAGTGAGTATCAGTCTGGCATTTTCTGCCGGCTATGAGGCATCTAAGGCTGCTAGGGAAATTCATGATAAGAATAAGGGAATAATAGCCTGGTTATAGACTGAGAAAACTAAAATGAAAGGGTGGGCACTGCCCACTTTTCATCATTTCTATTTCAAACTTACATTTGAATAATCAAAAAACATATTTCATATTAGATGGTAATCCTTTTTTAATTATGTTTGTTTGAATGTTTCTTTTGCTAACCTTGATTTGGATGGATGCATATGACATTTTTATTAAGCTCAAAAAACGTTTTTAACTATTTATTAGCACAGAATATCTTTACTCAAGAAGAGCAAGAAAGTCAAGTCGAACTTAAAGTTGCCAAAAACTTTAACTTATTACTGAGCTTGCAAGATGGTCGCCAACTCCTCGTCAAACAGGAGCGTCACAATGGAGAAGGGAAAACTGCGGGTGAATTTTTGAGTGAATGGCGAATTCATCAATTATTTCAACAAACTCCTAAACTCAGTCACATCTGCTTAATGCTTTCAGAAGTTTTACATTTTGATGCGGAGCATTCTGTTATTGTTTTTAACTACCTCAACGATTATTGCGATCTAGTTGATTTTTACACAAAGGAGAATGTTTTCCCGACTGCGATCGCAACTTCAATCGGCGCAACTTTAGCTACAATCCATCGTGATACATTTAACTCTCAAAAATATCAAGAATTTTTTTCTCAGCAATCTGAGGATGTATCTAGTAAACAAGCTTTTAACTTTAATCTTGGGCTAGAACGGATTAGTCCTGAAGTTTTTGGTCAGGTTCCCGCAGACGCACTGAAATTCTTTGCTCTCTATCAGCGCTACGACAGCCTCGGAAAAGCGATCGCACAACTTGCCACTGAATTAGTGCCTTCCTGCCTAACGCATAATGACCTCAAGCTGAACAATATCCTCTTACATAGCAATTGGGAAGAAGTTCTGGAACAATCAACTAACAGTGTCATTCGACTCATTGACTGGGAGCGAGGCGCTTGGGGAGATCCTGCATTTGACTTAGGAATGCTCATCGCTAGTTATTTACAACTCTGGCTCAATAGCTTAGTTGTGAGTAAATCTATTGATGTCGAAGAATCTCTGCGATTAGCTATGACACCGCTCGAACAGCTTCAACCTTCAATTGCAGCCTTGACTAAAACTTATTTGGCTAATTTTCCAGAAATTCTAGAGCATCGCCCTGATTTTTTGAAACGAGTCGTGCAATTTTCTGGTCTTGCCTTAATTCAACAAATTCAGGCAATGCTTCAATACCAAAAATCCTTTGGCAATGCAGGTATCTGTATGCTTCAGGTTGCTAAAACTTTATTGTGTCGCCCTGAACAATCAATCCCAACTGTTTTTGGAGTGGCAGAATCTGAACTCACCTAAACCGTTCTCCCGTTTAAGTATTTTTAGTTGCACCTAAACCATTATGCAATTACTAGATTCTCTTCAAAGTCAACTGCTAACTTCTGCGCCAGATCAAGTACTGGATTCTCTTGAAGATATTGCCAACAATGTTCAGATCCAGTCAAATTTTTGTATTACCCACCCAGCTTACAAACCTTTTGAAATTCCTGCTGAGGTAGTAACTCGTTTTCAACGAATACCATTGGAGCTTCAAAATAAGTATTTGAGTCTACAACTGCAAAGTTTTCTCTACGGTATCTATTACAACGGCTCGATGCAAGCTGCCCTGGCAGCAGATGCAAGTTCAGATAACCTAGCACTACATCAGAATTTAGAGAATAATACTTTTCTAGGAGTAGACCTAGAGTTTTACGATCGCCTACATAAAAGCAACACTGGCGAAGGCTATTTCGACCCAGGTTGGTCTGTACTGCGCCAAGAAAGTGATGGGAGTCTCGCTGTTACCAAAGGCGGATTGACTTTGCATATTGAGCGCGATCGCCATTTACAACTTACTGAGCAATCCGCATCTGTAGGCAATATAGTCGCTATCCGTATGCCTCGTAATTTAGTTCAAAACGGATTTTACATGGCTGTTAGCGATGCCGGGCCAGACACTTATCCTCAGACAGTTAGAGTTTACTTTAACTTGACACCCGAAGGTGCGATCGCTGTTATGGAAAGCCTGACACGGCAACTGAATCAAATCAAAATTCCCTTCACCTTTAAAGTTCTATACAACCCTTCTGATTACGGACGCTATGACAGTGGGGTTCTCTACTTTGAGAAAAGTAATTATGAAGCGATCCGGCAAGTGCTAAAAAATGTTTATCCAGAAAAGCGATGCCTACGGCGGGCTTCGCCTACGCATTTCCGCACCGAAGTACCCTTGTTCACAAAGTTACTTGCCCCTGGACTTGCACTAGCAGAAGAACCAGATTGCAAATTTGCTGCTGTAGAGAGTTTTGGGATGAACCGTTGCCAAATTGTTGCCAATGGCTTGCTAGAAGCACGGGCTACAGGTGATGAATCGCCCCAAAGTCGGATGGCAGCTATCCATCAGCACTTCTCTCTTCTAGGGATTGATTGGCAGCATTCTTACCTAAATGCCAACTCTCTTGACATCTATACCCCTTTAGACCAATGAAACTAACCGATCTTGCATTGCCTAAAGTAGCCTCAGTCAGCGAAGTTAATCATGTAACAAATAATTTTCCAGAGTCCGATTTACCGTTTTACCGCAAACTAGGGCGGACTGATTTAACAGTCAGTTGTCTCGGTCTAGGTGGTGGCGGTAGCATCTCTAGCGAAGATACCCTTTACGCTTTTGACAGAGGAATTAACTACTTTTTCTACTCTAGCGATTTGCACCACTATCTTTACAGTCCGATGTCTGGAGCATTGCGTCAGCTTTGTGGACGTGGCTCTTCAGTGCGAGAGAAAGTGGTGCTGGCAACCGTGACTTATATCAAAAGTCCAGAAATGGCGCTAGCCGCTCTATTAGACCAATTCGTAGAGTTAAATATTGATTATATTGATGTGTTGTTCTGGGGCTGGATTGGTTCTAACGATCGGTCAGTTTTACAGAATTGCTTGCAGCTTTCTCCTGATTTAAGAGGCAGCAATAGCGTCTATCAGCGCACCATTGAAAGAATGTTTGGCGCTTCCGAAAGACTCAAGAAAATGGGAGCCGTCCGCTATATTGGTGCTTCGTTTCATGATATTGATTTGGCGCAACAATGCTTGCATAACGACCTATTAGATGTGGTGATGGTCAGACACAATGTTGCACATCGGTCTGCTCAGAGTCAAATATTTAATCAATTGAAAGCGCAAGATCCATCTCGATCAGGTATCGTCACCTTCAAATCTACAGGTTCTCACTCAGGCGCACTTTGGGATGCTCCGGTTAGTTTACCTGAAAAATGCTGGCGGCCTACTGTTCCTGATTTATACCGATATTCGTTAACGCAAAACTGTGTTGATGTTTGTTTAACAGGTTTGACTAAACGCGAAGAAATTGATGCAGCGATCGCTGGCGTTGAGCAAGGTAAGCTAACAAGTGCTGAAGTTGAATACATGAATCTTTACGGCGAATTACATCGCAATCAACTAACAACTTCCGAAATTCCCTCTGAAAAACTGATTTATCGCAGCTAAACAGCAATAATTTTATCCAAATCAACTTTTACAAGAGAACAAAACAATGACAAAAACTTTAGAAAACATAGAATTAGTGTCCGTGCCAGAAATTGCCCAAGCAACAGATGAAGATATAATTGCTTACCTGCGTTATTCTCACAAAATAGCTGAATATGCAGTTTTAGCTGAACGAAATGCATTTATTTTAAATATCTGTCAACAGTTTGGCTTAACTGTTACTGATGAAGAATTGCAAACAGCCGGAGATGCATTTCGGCTCGAACATAAATTACTAGGAGTTTCTGAAACCTTGGCTTGGCTGCAACAACAACGAATTACTGTAGATGATTGGTCTAAAGGTACTAGATTAGAATTACTTACGAAAAAGTTAAAAGAATATCTGTTTGGAGATGCTGTTGATGGTCATTATCTGAGTAATCGTAACGATTATCAACGTGTAGCCTTATCTCAGATTTTAGTCAGCGATTTAACAGAGGCTAAGAAAATAATTTATGCAATTAAAGAATCAAATGAGTCCTTTTGTGCTTTAGCACTAGAGTATTCCAAAGGTAAACAGTCTAAACAAAATGGTGGGTTTGTTGGTATTCGCTTTCTTTCAGAATTAATACCAGAGATTGTACAAGCTATTTCTCAAGCAAAAGAAGGCGAGGTGATTGGGCCAATAAATACAAAACTGGGTTATCACATTCTCAGAATTGAGAAGTGGTTCCCTGTTGAATTCAGTGAAAGTCGAGAGCAAGTATTAGAATCTCTCTATCAAAATTGGCTACAAGCAAATACTATCTCTGCTTCCAAATAACTTTCCCAACTGGAAGAGTGTCTATCATTACTATCGACAGTGGCGCAAGAACGGGACTTGGCAAAAAATTCACGCGCGGATGAATAGTCAACAAGGCGCGGATTATGATTTACCAATTCTTTCAGGCGAGCGACGTATTGCTCAGTTTTAGGTCGTTCCATCAAGCGATCGCTCCATTTTTGGGCTTGTCCTGTTTGTGCGATCGTAATCCAGTAGCGTGCAGTCTCTTGAGAACATCCCAAAGCTTCACAGATTTGAGCCTGAGATTTCCCTGTATCGAAAAGCAGCATAATTTCAATGCGACGGCGGTATTCTGCACGTAAGTCGGTTTCTAAGCTTTTCAGTAGGTATCTGCGCTGAAAGGGTGTTAAACAAAGACCTGAATTTTCCATAACGATTCCCCCTGGTAGAACTTGCACTCATTGGAAGTTCGTTTAGCTTCTTTGCGAACCTCTGCTTACTTATCGGAATCAAAAGTCTATGAATTCTGCAAATAGTTACAAAAGTTCATAATTATCATGTGAATGGTCAGAAGTTAGGCTTTTCAGGCGTGGCCAAAAGCAGCGAAAAAAAAGTGACGATGAAATCAAAGATATAGCTTTAGTATCAAGGTGGGTGACTTGGAGTATCTCAAAGCGTCAAAACACTTTAATTTGCAAGATAAAAATACCTTTTGTTTTGAATTTTTAAAATTTAAATAATGAGAACATAATTCCTTGAGTTATGTGTATAAAATCAGCTAGAACCTATTGATTTTATAGATTTAATATCAGAAGATGTTGATGTGGAATTAGAGAAGACATCACTAATTCCACATCAACATCAATCTAGAAAATGAAAACAACAATGTTAAACACCAAAGAAAACTTCAATCAGCTTGATGTAACTCTTGCTGTTAAGGAACTTGGCAATGAAGCTGCTGCTACCATTCAAGGTGGTTTTGATTTGATAGCCTACGACGGATTCAATGGTAAGGGAAGTGTGTTAGGTGAGTTCAACTTCGGAAAATCAGTGTTAGGTGCAGGTAACAACAGGATTAGCTCCGTTAGAATCAACGCAGGTCGATGGAAATTTTCTGATGGATTTTTTGGTCTAGGTGAATCTGAAACAATTAGCAGAACAGGACTGTTTAACTTTCGCAGTTTAAATAACAGGATCTCATCCCTTAAGCGTTTCTAATGGTTGAGCTAACGCTTCCAAAAATTCGGCTTCAGTTACTAAATATCCCGGACGGAGAGTTAGAAGTTACTGAATTGTTAGTTTCCAATCTTCGTACAGACTAGCTCTGAAGTATGAGCATATCCTAACTGAAGCAGATAATCTTATGATAGTTTTTAGGGGCTAAATATGCCCATTACAGCGCTTACGGCTATTATGCAATACAGTTTTTCTCCTTGCCCTCTCCTCTCAAAGCTTTCAGATTTGAGGATGTACCTCATAGCTGCCGTAAGTGCTGTCTTGTCAACTTAAACTCTAGCGAATACTCTGCTATGAGTTCGTGGGAGGAGGCATATTTCGCCCCTATTTTTTGTCATTTTTCAATTGAATGATTCACCTGTATCTCAATAGCGAAGTGCATTTTAATTGAAAATGACAAAGCACCTCAATTTGAAATCTTCGGGGTTAAAACATGAAAACATAAGTCATTGATTTATGCCTAAAAAATAAGTTTTTTCCACTTATTTTTGTTGATTTAATCTCATAAGATTTAAATGGAGTTAGACAAGATGTCACTAATTTTACATCAATATCAATCTGGAATGAAGGAAAACTACAATGTTAAACACCAAAGAATACTTCAAACAACTTGATGCAACTCTTACCGTTATAGAACTTGATGATGAGGTTGCTGCTACCTGTAGTGGTGGAGCTAGATTTTATACCAATGGGAGTAACCCAGATGTGTTTTTATATGACGAGAAAAATTTTGGATTAAAAGGAGGAAAATTGGGAATCAATGCAGAACTGTATGGTGGTGATTCTAACCTCGACAACGCGCTCGTCGGTAGCGGTTGGAATAACAGGACTTCGTCCATTATAGTAGTAAGAGGAACATGGAAGATATACCAAGACAGTGGCTATAAGGGTAAATCCAAGACGCTGAAGCCAGGAAGGTATGCTAATGCCAAAGCATTTGGTCTTGCAGACAACTCATTGACTGGGATTATACGGGTAGATTAGCTCTAGTTTGACTGTAACTGATCTAGAGATTGGTTTCTAGACAGTAAAGCTGCTTGGGAGCAGATGCTCTCAAGCAGTTGAATATCTTAGTTGACTGACTTTTGCTGATCGCTAACAACCTATTAGCAAGATGGTTTCAGGTTTTTACCGCTAGTCTTGCTTAACTTTTGCACCAAGGAATTTAATTAGGTTGACCTACTTTCTCATTTTTGAGTTGAGTCAAGCACCTCTAAATATTTTTAAAACTAGCTCTAGTCGGGGTGATAGCCCCGATCTACTTTCTCCTCTGCGTAAGTTCTTAAGTTATGAAATACCAAACTGTACTTCAACACAGTGAAGAAGACTGTGGTGCTGCCTGCCTTGCTACTATTGCCAAACACTACGGACGCACCTTTGCCATTAGTCGAATGCGGGAAGTAGTTGGTACAGGATCGCGGGGAACCAGTCTGCTGGGTTTGAGGCGGGGTGCAGAAACTCTAGGATTTAATACTCGTCAAGTCAAAGCCTCAGAGCAACTGCTCGACCAATTGCATAAAGCCCCTCTACCCGCGATCATTCACTGGAAAGGCTACCACTGGGTCGTTTTATATGGGCAAAAGGGGAGAAAATACGTAATCGCTGATCCTGGTGTAGGCATCCGCTATCTCACCCGCGAGGAGTTGCTCGAAGGGTGGGGCAATGGCATCATGCTGCTGCTAACGCCAGACGACAGCCGCTTTTATCAGCAATCAGATGATAAAATTGGGGGCTTTGGGCGTTATCTGATGCGGGTTTTGCCCTATCGCGCTATTCTCATTCAAGCGATCGCAATTAACATCGTCATCGGTCTGCTCTCCCTTGTCTCTCCTTTGATGATGCAATTGCTCACCGATGACGTACTTGTGCGGGGAGATACCCAGTTGCTAACCGTCGTGGCGATTGGGGCGATCGCTATGAGTCTATTTAGCAGTGCGATCGGTTTGGTACAATCTCACCTAATTGGTCATTTTGGTCAACGACTGCAATTAGGACTGATTCTAGAATATGGACGACAACTGTTGCGTTTGCCCCTCTCGTACTTTGAAGGACGACGCAGTGGGGAAGTAGTTAGCCGCATTGCCGATGTGAATCACATCAACGAGCTAGTTTCTCAAATTGTCCTCGGTTTACCCAGCCAATTTTTTATCGCCTTGGTTTCCTTGGGTTTCATGCTGTTTTACAGTTGGGGGCTGACTTTGGCTTCCCTGGCTGCCTTTATGATTGTCACCCTTGTTAACCTGCTTTTTCTCCCAGCTTTGCGCCAGAAAACCCGGAATGCGATCGTGTTGGGTACAGAAAACCAAGGCTTTCTCGTTGAAACTTTTCGCGGTGTCCAGGTGCTAAAGACGACCCAAGCCACTCCCCAAGCTTGGCAAGAGTATCAGGCAAATTATGGTCGGCTTGCTAACTTGGGCTGGAGTACGATGAAGCTGGGGCTTTACAGTGGCACAATTACTAATATTATTTCTACTTTTACTAATATTGCCTTACTGTGGTTAGGTTCATACTTGGTGATTAATCGTACTTTGAGCATTGGTCAGTTGCTAGCATTTACTGGTATGAGTGGCAACTTTCTCGGCTTTTTGAGTTCAGTCATCGGCTTAGTTGATGAGTTTATCACCGCCCAGATTGTCATCCAACGCCTGACGGAGGTGATTGATGCTACCCCAGAAGACCAAAAGGACGAGAAAAAGCCTTGGGCAGAACTTAAGGGCAATATAGATATTACTTGCACCAACCTTAATTTCCACCATGCAGGTAGAGTTGACTTGCTGCAAGATTTTTCGCTGATTATCCCTGGCGGTCAAGTGGTTGCCCTAATTGGTAAATCTGGGTGTGGTAAAAGCACCCTCGCCAAACTGCTTGCTGGTTTATATTTCCTCCAATCTGGCAATATCCGCTATGGCATCTATAATCAGCAAGACCTCTCAATGGAATGTCTGCGGCAACAGGTAGTGCTAGTACCTCAAGAACCTCACTTCTGGAGTCGCTCAATTCTTGAAAATTTCCGCTTCAGCTATCCTCAAATCGCCTTTGAACAAATTGTCCAAGCTTGCGAGATTGCTGGTGCAGATGAGTTTATTAGTAAACTACCCGATAAGTATCAAACTGTTTTAGGCGAATTTGGCGCGAATCTTTCTGGTGGACAACGACAGAGATTAGCGATCGCTAGAGCTATAGTTACTGACCCACCCATATTAATTTTAGATGAATCCACTGGCGCTCTCGACCCAGTGAGTGAAGCCAAACTGTTAGATAAACTGCTATCCCATCGGCTGGGCAAAACCACAATTATGATTAGCCATCGCCCCAAAGTGATTGGGCGCGCTGATTGGATTGTACAGATGGAAGAAGGGCGTTTGAAAATCCAAGGCACTCCAGAGGCTCTGCGCCATCAACCTGGTGAACACTTAGACTTCTTAGACGGTGTTGATCTATTTACAAATGGTTTAGTAGCTAAATCTTCCAATCACTCTAACGGCAAATTCAGCGCAATCAGCAAATAAAATCATCTATGACTTACGCATTGACAAAAAATATCATCCATGCATCTAAATAACAACTCATTGTTCAACATTCAACAGAGGTTAAAGAATGAATACAAAATTTTCAAAGCTGTATTTTACGATCGCTGTCTCGGCTGCAATCATCGGTAGTGCTTCTGTCGCGTTGTCTGCTGTTGTATCGTTCAGCGATGCTACTGCCACATCTACTAGTGGTTCGTTTGTTGCGGACAACGCTATTGACAAAAATAAGAATACCCACTGGGAGGCTGCCGCCCGTGGTGCTTCCATAATTGCGAGATTCAATAGCTGCCAGCGCGTAGACGATCTGGTGCTTAACTGGTACGGCACGAACAAGTATACCTACAGCGTAAAGCTTTCCAAGGACAATGGTGCAACTTGGACTACTGTGGTCAGTAAAACCTCTGGCAAGGGCAATGAAAACAAGCAAAACGTCGACGACCAAGCCGCCAACGCGATCGAGATCGTGGGTGATAACGATTCTAGATTGCGTATCGACGAATTGAAGATTAATTCCCTGGGTTCGACCAATGGCTGTACGAGCAGTGGTACTTCCAATCCCTCAACTGGTGAGAGCAGTGGTACTTCAAATTCCTCAACTGGTGAAAGCAGTGGTACTTCAAATTCCTCAACTGGTGAAAGCAGTGGTAACGCTCAAAACCCGGCCGATGTGCTTGATCTAAGCAAGTGGAAGATCACCCTGCCAATCAGCTTGAATTCCCCGCCCAACTCAAACAAGGCAACGGAAATTAAGCAGCCGCAACTCAAGACATACAGTAATTCAGAATATTTTCGTCTGAATGCTGCGAAGAATGGTGTGCTTTTGAAAGCGATCGCTGGCGGCGCACGTACAAGCACAAATACTGCTTACGCCCGTTCTGAACTGCGTGAAATGCAGGGTGATGGAACGGAATCCGCTGCTTGGAACTGTAAGAATACCGATCGTGGCATGTACCTGGAACAGACCCTGTTACACACCACCACGAAAAAGCCGGAAGCCACCATCGCGCAGATCCATGACTCAAAAAACGACCTGATGATGGTGAAGTACTTCGGCCCTTCCTTTGCCAACGGCTCGACGGACATCGGCAAGCTTGAAGCCCGCTTCAACAACGACACTACTACCAAGCTTCTCGACAGTACCTATAAAATCGGCGATCCAATGACTATCGACATTGCTGTTACATCCGGTGGCAATGTTAACGTCACCTATAAAAACCTACGTTCAGGTGTAACCAATAGTACTGGTACAGTAAAGCTGACGGGTATTATCGGTTCCTGTTACTTCAAGGCAGGCATATATATTCAAGCTTGTTCAAAAACTGATATTTATGGCAACACCAACACTGTGTGTGCGAACAAAAACTTATCTGCTAATAAATACGAGACTGACCCTTACGCTTACGCCGAAATAGAAGTACGCAAAATTACCCTACGCTAATCCGCAGAAGCTTTCAGCTTTTGTGATGTCTGGCTTTCTTAATTTTAAATTTTGAATTTTGAATTGGTATTATCCTGTCTGGCTTTCTTAATTTTGAATTTTGAATTTTGAATTTAATTACATTGTCTGTCTAATTTGTCAATACGTAAGTTCAATCATCATGGTTAGCTATTCCAACTCAGACTACTTGCCCCCAATTCAAGACAACGAGTTTCTCCCGCCACTTGGTCGTTGGACTACTTGGGGCGGACTAGTTCTTGTCTGTGCTGTGGGATTAGGCGTTCCACTTGCCTCTATTACCAAATATAAAGTGACTGTTAAAGGACAGGCTGTTGTTCGTCCTGCTGGTGAGTTACGGCTCGTTCAAGCTGCTACGGAAGGTCAGGTAATGCGTGTCTTTGTTGCAGAGAATCAAGTTGTCAAAAAAGGCGATGTGATTGCTACTATTGACAACTCGAAGCTAGAAACTAAAAAGAGCCAACTGCAAAGTAGCATTGGGCAAAGTCGTTTACAACTTTTTCAAATTAATGCCCAGATTAATGCGATTAATAACCAAGTTTTAGCTGAAACTGAGCGTGTCAACCGTGTTATCGCTGGCGCTGAAGCTGAATTAAGCGGTCGTAGCCGGGACTATCAAGATAAACTTATTACTACTGCTACTGATGTAGAAGAAGCATCTGCAAATGTCAAAGCCGCAGATGCTAGTCTCAAAGCTGCCCAGTCAAAGCGAAATCGCTATGAGACTGTAGCCAAAGCCGGAGCCTTGTCTCAAGATCAATATGAGGAAGCACAACTAGCTGTTCGCCAGCAAGAACAAGCTCTCCAAGCAGCTAAAGCTAAATTGCAAAATGTCCAAACTGCTCTTAATCCTAGTAATGCACAAGTAGCGATCGCTTCTCAACGCATTGCTCAAGAAAAAGCTACCGGTCAAGCTAACATTGCTACTTTAAATAAAGAACGCCTTGCTTTAATCCAGCAACGAATTGAAATTCAAAAACAGCTAGAACGCGACACCCGCGAACTCCAACAAGTAAATATCGACCTCAACCAGGCTGTGATTACTGCCACAGCAGACGGGATTATTTCTAAATTAAATCTGCGAAACTCCGGTCAAACAGTGCCTGCTGGAGAGGAAATTGCCCAAATTGTCCCCAGTGATGCTCCCTTGGAAGTTAAGGCTGCGATCGCACTTCAAGATAAAAATAAGTTAAAACAAGGTCAAACGGTACAAATGCGGGTTTCTGCCTGTCCTTATCCAGATTATGGTACTCTCAAAGGCAAGGTTAAGACGATTTCCCCGGATGCGATTGCACCTGTTGGGAATGCTGCTAATGCCAGTACCGCAACATCTGCCAGCCAAAAGATGGCAGCCGTTGGTACATTCTATGGGGTAACAATTGAGCCAGAAAGCCTTTCTCTAGGTAGGGAAAAACATCAATGTGCTATCCAATTAGGAATGGAGGGTACAGTCGATATTATTTCTAGAGAAGAGACTGTGATGCAATTCTTTTTGAGGAAGGCAAGGTTGATTGCAGACATTTAGTGCATTGGCGTAGCCCGCACTTCGGCAAGCTCAGTGACCACCGCAGGCATTGCATTGTAACTATTCGTAATTATTTCTCGCAATCCTACTGTGGGTTTTCTATCTATCCTTATAAGAGGGTGTAGTGTACTTGCTAGTTATTCAAGGGTTGCAATGTTTAAAATGACGCGATGTAGGCAGCATTGGTGCTGGAAATTCGCACTGGGAAGTTGGTTGGTGATGGGTAGTGCGATCGGCGAAGGTGTATTGCAGACATTCACTTTCCCTTTTAATTGCGCTTTTGCCCAAATTACCCCCGATAGCACTCTACCCAATAATTCGAGAGTTACAACACAAAATAACATCAGTACCATTGAAGGGGGAACCCAAGCTGGAAGCAACTTATTCCACAGTTTTGGGGAATTTTCTGTCCTCACTGGCGGCACTGCAATATTTAATAATGCTGCGGATATTCAAAATATTATCAGTCGGGTAACGGGTGGATCGGCTTCTAATATTGATGGGTTGATTCGGGCTAATGGTACAGCTAACCTGTTTCTAATTAATCCCAATGGAATTGTATTTGGTCAGAATGCTCAATTAAATATTGGTGGTTCTTTTGTTGCGAGTACAGCTAATGCACTGCAATTTGGAAATGTCGGATTTTTTAGCGCAACTGAGAAAAATATCCCTTCACCATTGTTGACTATTAATCCTTCAGCATTGCTATTTAATCAGATTAATCAAAACGCAACAATTCAAAATAATTCAGTTGCACCCGCAGGAAAAGATCCAGCAGGCTTTGATGCATTTGGTTTACGAGTGCCAGATGGAAAAAGTTTACTGCTGATGGGTGGTAATGTCAGCATGGATAGGGGACGATTAAATGCTTTTGGTGGACGAGTTGAGTTAGGAGGATTGGGCGAACCTGGTAGTGTAACGCTGGGTGTAGACGGCAATAATCTCAGCTTGATATTTCCTGCGGATGTTGCGCGAGCTTCGGTATCCCTTACTAACCAAGCTGCGATATATGTAGAAGGTGCTGGTGGCGGTAATATTGCAGTGAATTCCAAGAATCTAGAGATTTTAGGAGGAAGTATTTTAAGCGGTGGTATTGGGCAAGGTTTAGGGACATCTGAAACAGTTGCAGGAGATATCACGCTTAATGCTACTGGAGAAATCAAAGTTGCTGGCGGGAGTAGTGTTCAGAATCTTGTGCGTTTAGGGACAGTTGGTAATGGGGGTAACATTACTATTGATTCTAGTTCTTTCTCATTACGCGATGGCGCTCAACTTGAAGTCTCAACCTTTGGACAAGGGAATGCAGGGAATGTGACAGTGGGGGCACTCAATGCTGTTGACCTTGCAGATGCTGGCATCCTCAGCACAGTGGAAGCAGGGGGCGTAGGTAAGGGAGGTAATATCGACATCAATGCTGCAACACTATCACTAATTGATGGCAGTCAACTAGTAACCATTACTCGTGCTGCATTTAATACCCAACCAGCAGGACGAGGGGATGCGGGGAATGTCAATGTCAATGTTACAGGTACTGTTGATATTGCTGGGGAGAAAAATGGTCTTTTTAGTGCGATTGGTAGCAGTGTGGAAACGGGGACAGTTGGCAATGGAGGTAACATTACTATCGATTCTGGTTCCTTCTTGTTAAGCGATCGCGCTGTACTTACTGCCTCAACTTCGGGACTTGGGAATGCGGGGAATGTGACAGTGCGGACACTTGATGCTTTTACAGCCGCTAGTAATACTTACATCTTCAGCACAGTGTCAGCAGGAGGTGTAGGTAAGGGAGGTAATATCGACATTAATGCTGCAAAAGTGTCACTAATTGATGGCGCTCAACTTATTGCCTCAAGCTTTGGACAAGGAAATGCAGGGAATGTCACAGTGCGGGCACTTGATGCTGTTGACCTTGCAGATGCTGGCATCTTCAGTACAGTAGAAGCAGGGGGTGTAGGTAAGGGTGGCAATATCGACATTAATGCTGCAAAACTATCACTAATTGATGGCGCTCAACTGGCAACCGTTACTCGTAGAGCATTTAATACCCAGCCAGCAGGACAGGGGGATGCGGGGAATGTCAATGTTAATGTTACAGGTACTGTTGATATTGCTGGGGA
>NZ_JAVRCC020000023.1:0-112340 GCF_034530975.2 Nostoc sp. DedQUE07
TAATTCAAGGGTTAACTAGTTTTCATTGGTGGATTAACATCGGAGCTTAATCGTAAGTGATTTACCGGACATGATATAAGCGGTCATTTAAGGCGATTCTTCCTAATTCAGAAATAACCTCAACTGGAACACCAACAGATTTAGCTGCTTCTGGGATTGTTACTTTGCTATTTCGCAATAGGTCTAAAACTTGCTGCACTTTAGGAACAACTGGATCGCTTTTGTTGGTGTAACCCCGATTTATAGCAATTCTCAGCCCGGTTTCAATATCATCTACTCTAGCTCTGCGATTTTTATCTATTAATAGTGTCTGCTGTCCAGCGATTGCGCTACTTTCAGAAGCTGTTCGGCGTTTACGTGCAGTGCCGAAGCCTATCGGAGACGCTGCGCGTAGCTTGCTTCCCTGTAGGGGTATGACGAACGCATTTGCAATCTGAATACCAACATACCCAGTGTTTCTACGCACTGGAACGATATCGAAGTTGTAGAGTCGTTTTTGTCCCGTTTTGTCTACAGTTTGGACAAGTAAGTTAGTAATAGCAGTAGTAGTAGCCCCTGGAAACTTTAGCGGTTGGATTGGCCTCAGAAAAATCGTTGTAGCGCGTCCGCTTTTTAAATCTGTATCTGTGGTGTAGATCAGTCGTGAAGGGTCTGCTACCAAAATATAGGCGATCGCCTCGTCGGTTTGAGTGAAGCTAATGGGCGTAGCACGTCCTGGAGTAACTTGAACCTGAATCCTGCTGCTTGCAGCTGTATCCCGTTCAATCAAGCGATATGCAGGAGTTTGTGCTTGTGCCTGTACAAAAGGTATCGTCACCCCAAATAGTATTGTGGTGCTAGCAATAACAAGAGTGGCAAATTGTTTCATACCAATGAAAGAATTTTGGACTAGAAGTTTTGACTTATAGGCTGTTCCAGTAATCTCAAAGATTAAGTTGTAGAACGTTCAGTTTGTATCTATTCAATAGCCAGGATGCTGTAGATAACTTGACTTCAATCTGTTTGAATTTTAAATTTCTGGCTACCTATACAAAATTGGTATCATCGTTCAACTTTCAAAAAACTATTGACGACAACTGAGACTTCTGTACCTTCAGGTAAAAACTGGATATTTGGACGTTGTAATAATTCCTGTACTGCTTGGTCAGAGCGTCTAGATAGACGTTCACTGACTGGACTAAAAAAGCCTTCCAGCGCCGCCGCCCAAATCTGAGGATTAGAGTTACTAGTAATAGTACTTTGGTTAAAAGTGCCACTAGAAACAACAGTGCTAGATTGAGTACGGGGCTGATTCACTATGCTTCCCACTTTACTCAAACTACTGAGTAATCCAACTAACAAATCTTGTTGGGCAATATCTGTCCCCACATCATTCAGCTTTTTAGCAATTAATGGTTGCTGTCCTCGACCACGAATTAACAAAGTCTCAGCCGGAATGGTTTCCTGTTTAACTGTGCCTTGGGAGTCAGGGTAAATCAGCGCGATCGCACTAGCAGATACCAAGTTATTCTTTTTACCTACTGCCACTGTTTTCGTTACTAAAACAGTACCAGCCGGGAGTGCCACCGTGCCATCTGTAGCTGTGAGAGGTTTGGTTAACTCGATAGCAAAGCGATCGCTGGGATTATTCCCTCCCTGATCCCAAATCATTGGCATAACAATTCTACCAGGGGCAGATGTACCTAGTGCTACCTCTTTAGTTTCATTTACATTAAGATCGGCTGGAGCTACAGGGGTGCGATTGAGAATACCTACCATTCCTGGAGTCAAGTTATCAGTTTTACTGTCAGTGCTTTTGGAGCCAATTAAAACTGTTTGAATACCAGGGTCTTCGGGAGTGGAAATGGATGGCCTAGCTGTTGGTTTCAAGCCTGTTGGAGTTTGAGTGTTAACAGCAACTTCTGACTGAGTTTCAGCTGCTTTAGAGTTACCGATTTGCGACTGTCCCAGGCTAGCTAGTTGGCTCCACTGCTGGAAAGGATCGACATTACTTTCAGGCTGTCGTATTCGTGGTGAAGGTTGATAACTTACAGGATTTGGAGAAATATACCGCACTACTGGTGGCGCAGGTTGAGAAATTCTGACAGGAGTTATTGGTGTTATGCGTGATGCAGGAGTTGTGCGCGGTGAAAAAGTCTGACGAGATGGCGTTGGTTTGGGTTTATTTTGTAAGGTTGGACTTGGGGACTTAGCAGCAACAGGTTCCACTTTGAGTTGTTGCCGTTGGTCTTGAAACGCTAATCTACTTTTAAGTTCGGCAGATTCATCCAAAACTGGTTCGCCTGTTGGAGATGGAGCAGGAGTTTGCACTACTTGTTTGACAGGAGGTTTAGGTTGGAGAAATCCAAACCAGATCAGTGCTACAGAGCCAATAACGATTCCGACTAAGCCAACTACCGAACCTAGTCGCACACTAGGTTTTTCTGCTAACGGTCGCTCTACCGCTCCTTCTGCATCTTGTTTCAAGCGATATTCTTCGGAAATGAGGTGACTTGCGGTAGGGTTATAACCTGCCAACAACTGCTCCTCTTCAGGGCTGATATCATCATCAGCAACCAAAGTGGCTTGGTTAGAGCGATGATTGCCGTTAATACTGTTGAATCCCGGCGAAGAATCAGCAGAGTTCTCGTTTAGGTAGTCAAATTCATGGTTTTGATTTGAATTGGTCATAATTCTACCCTTTTCCTTTAGCGTCGTTGCTGAGAATTGAACTCAACCATCTTGGTAATTTGCAGTCCAGACGATCGCACTTCATAAATTTTCTGTTCTACCAGAGGGGCATCTTTACCTAAAGGAGATCGGGGAATCTCCACTGCTTGGACGGTAAATGTGCGGTTAAAAGGAATACGCTCATCTCTACCAGTAGTGCGGTCAACTAAGATGCGGGTAGCAATCATGTCTATTTCCCATTCCCCAGGTCGTACTGCTCTTGGTTCTGACAGATAGGAAATAATAGTGGTGCTACGCAGTTGACCTGAAAAGAAGGTGGTAGGAACTAATTCGGCTATCTTCGGTAGAGAAGCTTTGGCAAATTCCGGTTCTAGTAGCAGGGAAGCAAACCAAGTATTTGTGGGAATCCGCCCATTTCTACCAACTTGAATGCCTTGGTCTGGTTGATTAGTGCCAGTGAGTTTGTCATCCCAGTTAAATGTTAGGGTTGTCCAGTCACTAACTACTTTTTGAATTACAGCTGGATAACGCCAGTTGCGGTCTTGCTCAGAAATGTAGATTGTCTCACCATTTACCAACTGGGCAAAGGTCGTCTTGCGATCGGCGATTTTATTGACCCTGAAAGCGGTGAATAGAGTCAACAAAAATATCAGACCGTTAAATGCAGTTAGGCAGATAAAGCAAACAGCTAGGAGGTTTTTGGCTTCTGGAAGCAATGGAGCTTGAAGTCGTTTAATTTGCAGAGTCATACCAAATTGGCACAAGTAGTATTGTTTGAAAATCCACCGAACAGCCTTGTGTTAAAGGTTTTTAATCCATCTTGGAAAGTTATGATGCCTGTCTTGAAAATAGGGACTAGGGATTGGGGACTGGGGACTGGGAACTAGGAACGAGGGTAGGTTAATTTTCATGCCATCGTTGTGTGATTCATCACATGACCGTTTAGCTTGAAAATAGGGAATAGGGGAATAAGGATTTTCATCCATTGATTGTGGGATTTTCCCGTGATTGACTGTCTTGAAAAGTGACGCTCCTCCGTCGCTTTAAGGTACCCCTGCGGGGAAGCAAGCTAGCATCTCGTAGAGAAGTTAGTTATGCCGCAGGCTTTACGCTGCGCTAACGGAGAGGCGGAAGTCGGCGCACCCTGCGGGATCTTGCTACAGACTTTCCGCAAAATCCAAAATCTAAAATCCAAAATTGGTATTACCCCCTACGGAGTAGAGCAATACTGGTAGCAGTTCCAATGGCACTGCTAAAAATATCGATTAAACCTTTGACATTGGCAGAAATGCCGTTATAGATTGCCATTCCCCCACCTCCAGCTATCAATACCGCCAAAACTGGTGCAAAGATGCTCAGGAAACATAAAAATGCTACATCAGATGCTAATTCAGCACCCGACTTCACCAGGACGACGGCTGCTAAACCTACTAAAATGTTGTAACCAAGTTGAACGCCAAACAAGGAAATAAACCCTGTTAGCCATGCCCAAATAGGACGACCTTGTAATGGCAGCAAAGATAAACCAACTGCGATCGGTGCAAATAATGCCGTTAGCAACAGAGCAGCTTCCAAGATGTTTACAAAGCCCCATTGCAGGGCATAGAGGATAAAGCGAATAATGGGGATGGCAGTATCTCGAAACACACTACCTGGATCGTTGGCAAACTGAACAGCAGTACCGATTTGACCAGGTAAAGTTCTATTCCAGAGAAAACTAGCAAAATCTCGTAGTGGTTGGAGTGGAGATTTAGCTTGCTCTTCAGCTTTGGTAACAATTGCCTGTGCCTGGGCTTGCTTTGAGTTCCAGCATTCAACTAACTCTGTACCGACTTTTCCTTGACATTCGCTATAGAGGTTTTCTAGCTGTTGTCTAGCGATACTGCTAATTGCCACATTGGTAATAGCATCTCGAAATGTTAGTTCACCAACTTGAAGCTGAAGAACGCTTTGCACTTGGTTGTAAGCGAAGCCTCGGATAACAGTAATTGTCTTCGCCAGCATATTGCCGTTGGCCCCCAAGAAAATCATAATCACGAAGGGCCAAACAAAGATTGATGCCAGTTCTGACCATGATTGCTTTTCAATGATTTCCTTACCAGTGGTTAGCGCCACAAATAATATGCTGGCGGCTCCCAAGGTGATGCCCAATTTAATCAAGCCAATCCATAATGCCGAACCGAGCGGATCTAAAGTAACTAGCCAGACAGTATTCCACGACTCAACTGTGGCGCGAGAAAGTTCTAAAGAACTGGAGATAATTTCTAAGGCATCGGATTCTCCGCCTGTTACTGGAAATGATTGAGCAATAATGTGGATCATGAGTGTCGAAAGCGTTAGCGATCGCAGCTAAAATTGACAGGACTTACGGATAAAGAATAAGTTTGCGGATCGTCCCATAAAGCCTGCGGCATAGCTCCGCTTAGGGCGTAGCCTCTCGTAGAGAAGGGAAGACACGAAGAAATGAAAGGTTTTGCGTAAGTTGTAATTGATTTACAATGTCTAATTAATTACTTAGAGCTAGTACAGCACGGCATAAATAAACGAACCATATCCCTACTCTTAAAACTTGCTACAAAATAGCTAAAAAGGTTGATTAATCAAACTTTTGACTTCCGCCTTACCGTACTAGCTCTAAACCGTACTAGCTCTAAGATTCCAATTGCTAGCTACTGCTTGTCAGAACCAAGGGTAATGCCACCAGGCATGATCAATAACCCCGCCTGTTGAGTGGCAGCATTGCCTGCGGCAACACTTTTACGGCGATCGGCTGTATTGATGGCCGAAAGTTCCTTAGCTGTTTGAGCGGTTAAGGTGTTACTCAATGCCCTGTCAATGCGTGCTTGCTGGGCTTCAATAAGCATCCGCTCGTTGACGCGACTGCTAAGGGCAGTCTGTTGGGATAGGTTTTGCAAAATCTGTTGGGTGACATCTAAACTTTGGGATTCCTCACCTAAGCTGACGCTTTCTTGAGTATCTTGTTGAGTAGCTTGCTTAATTTGAGCCATCTGACTTTGGGCTGTTTGGCTCAAAGTAGCCTGATTAGCGATCTCTGTGGCAACTGTTCTAGTAGCATATTTACCAAGGTCTTCACGGATACCATAAGAGCTTTGACCATTGGTTTTGTTCTCCAAAGTTTCAGACAGCACCGCTCCAGGATCGTTGTTGGCAGAACCGTTCATGATTCCTGCCAAAACTTTGTTTAAATCTGGAATTTGAATTGCACCCAAGGCAGAATTGAGCAAATTGCCAAGAGGATTAAATAGGTCATTTTGAGCGAAATTTTTGACATCTCCCACAAAATCATTGATTTGAGATGTTGTGTCTGAGGTGAAAATACTACTACCAGTAGTTTTGTTACTAACAGCAGCAGCTACCGGATCTCGACCGTTGTCTTGAGTGCGAGCAAGGGCTGGACTGGCGATAGAACCAAGTTCAAAAATTAGAATTAGTGCCATCAATCTGATAAAGGTAAGTTTAGATTTCATGACTCACGCTCCTTAAGTTTTTAGATATATCAACTTGCAATCAGGCGTTCTTGAGCCTGTTGGCCATCGTTATTCTCTGGGCGATCGCTTTCTCCTAGCAGAGATGCTCCGCTTTGGTGGGGCCTGTCCGCAGGACTTACGGCTGGGCGTAGCCAATCGCGCAATGCTGTGGTTTGATGTATCTCTTGACCAATATGCTTAAAGCCTCTGTTTTCCTTCAAAGCAGGAATGTAAGCATCGGTAAACGCTCTCAGTCCTAACAGGTTGCCTTTAGCGGTATTTGGATACTGAGCCATCACCCGTTCTCGTGCTTCCCGTTCATCCTGGTTATTGGCAACACTGGCCAGCATCATTTCCCCTGGGTAAAAGCGGGTACGCCAGAATCTACCACCTGTTTCTACTAGCCAGCAGGAATAAAGGTCGCTGGTACGGGGCAAAAATGCTTCAGTCGCATTCTGACTGATAATATTGACGGGATAGCCCAGATACTGTTGGAAAGAAGCAATACCGCTACTGGTAATACGTCCGGTAATCCGGTAGGTCATGTTCTGCATAATTTGAGCGCCTGTCGAACACTCGCAAATGGTATCCGGGTCTTGGGACATCAGCAGAACAGCAATGCCTTCTTTCCTTCCCGTGGCACAGGTTTCGCCTATAATCTGGGCAAAGCCATCTTTACGTAACAATACGGAAAGCTCATCGCCAATAAACAAACTCTTAGGATAGGATAGGGCATTACGGATACAGGCACTATGGGCGTTAATTGCCATCAAGTAAGCATCCTGTTCGTTACTCAATCCACTGAGAGCAAAGAATTTAATCGCCGGTAATGGGGAAAAAGTGCTGGGACGAGCGATCGCTTTTCCCAACCTAGATGCCAGTAAAGCGCTAACCTGATTTTGGATTTGGTTAAGTGCCTGTCGGTCAATCTCTTCAAAGGATCTCAGATTGAGACGTTCTCTAGTGCAGAACTTGACGAAATCTGGTAGCGTGGGTATCTGCTGCCATTCTGGTGAAAGCCAGCCCATATCAAAGGCTCGATTGTAGCGAGTAATAATTTCTGCGTCTTTTAAAAATACATCCAAAGCTTTCACCAGTAAAGCATCAACCCGTTGAGCTAAATGGGGGTTTGTGACTTTACCCATTGCGATCGCAGTTAATGCTTTGCGAATAAAGTCCTTCCAAGATTCCATGCGCCGTTCCCGTTCTGACTTGTCGAAGCGTCGCAAATCTGGCGGTTCCAGTAGGTTACTGCTGCCACTGGAAATATCGTAATATGCTCCTTGTTCGCCCAAAAGCTCAATTGCCATTTTGAAAGTGCTATTACCACTGGCAGAGATATCCATACCAACAACGGGAATATTGTTCGCTAATGCCTCTAAAGCAAAGCGCCATCCCAAAACGCTCTTTCCTGAGCCGGAAGTACCTGTAATTAGCGCGCGTCCAATCTGCTGGTGAAATAAGTCAACATAAATAGGCTTGCCACCACGACTGGTAAGGAATTCCACACCTTGTTTATCGATGTCCTTGGGGACAGTTAGGGGCATAATCCCAGCTACAGTATGGGTATCTAAAGTTATTCTGCGTTCGCTGAGATTACCTCCATGCAGCAACCATTTGCAGGTAATCGGCAGGGTTTGCAGCCAAATTTCCCAAGCAATATTACGCTCTCGAATGACTTTGGCAGTCTCAAAACTGTTAGCTAACAAGTTACAAGCGTGGGTTAACTCTTGGGCACTGTGACGATAAACTAGAAATACAGGCGCACAGTGCAACGCTTTCGTCCCTTCATAGAGTCGTCGTTGGGCTTCAAAGGATTCCTCCTGTTTGATTTCCGCTCCAACGTCCCGTCCTTGTCCTTTGGTTATGGCTAAAGTGCGGGCTGTTTTGGATTGTTTTGCCTGACGCGCCAGGTTGTCTTGGATTAAGAAGTCATTGCTGCGGCTGATTTCAATCCAAGCTTCTGTATCGTGAACATAGCTGGAAGCAAGGATTTTCCAGACCCACTTTAGCTGCTCTTGGGCATTAGACCAACCGACGGGGGGATCTGTTACAACCATGACTCCACAAACCTTACTTTTACCTGTCAGGTAAACTCGGTCATTATCTCCCCGATGTTCGGGACAGGCAGAGCGTCCCTGTTGTCCTTCAATCAGTAATGTAGAAATGTGTTTATCGGTGGTTAGGGTTTCTGTTAACTCCAGTCCCGTCTCAGTCTCCTTCAGTGTAATGACTTGGGGAATAGGAGGTGCTGCACCCTCATTAAATCGATTCCAAAGCCACTGCCACAAATCTGTAGCATTGCAAGGTGTTACTTCTAAGCCAATTTTAGTATTGAGCAGCAATTCCCACTGAATGAATCCTTGCTGAAACCCTTGCAGTAAAAGCTTTTTGAAAAACTCCTCTTGGTAAATGCGTTTGTTCCCTGTAATCAGTTCAACTGCCCAAGAGCCGAATTTTCTACATTTTTCAATCAGTCCACCCACAAAATCCTTTTGCTGTGAACCAGCTTCATCATCGCTCGTCCAAGTACAGAAGGCAATTTGATTCCAGATTTGGCGAGAACCTGCTTCCTTGAGTTGTTCCACCCGCAATTGCTCGTTGCGAAGCAGCACAGAAACTGGTTTCAAGTGGCAATCGTCTGCTAAGGCAGTAAGTGGGGTTTGGAATTTATGAGGTACTCCCTTGGTAGAGCCTGTTTGTAGGGGATATGACTCAGTATTATCACTATAACAGCCTGTACAAAAAGTAATTTTTTCACCGGGAGGTAGTTCTTTCAAACCCTCTTCGATAGAGTGGGCAAATTCGCTGACCTCATTTTCATGCAGTATGTCATGCAGTCCAGCAATACGAAACCCAAACACGAGTTGATACTGAGAGTTGCCTTTATCTAATAACAGGGCAGCCACTTCACGATCATCCTTCTTAATTTCTGCAATACAGCAGATGTTTACCTCATTTTGGAAGGGCATGAGCTTACTTTTGCCTCCATATTGATTCGGTACAATCAGTGGCTTGAATCGGATTTGTACTTGCGAGTCTGCGTACCGCCGACGCACCCACCAGGGTCGATATTCGGGAATCGGTGAGATGTAAATGCTGTTACTATTGCACCACTCTGTTCCCGGTGGATTACGCCATCGATCTAAAAACTGATGGGGCTGTTTGCCTGTGAGAATCCACCAACTGATAATTAGCCAGAACGAGGTGGCAAAGAACCAACCCATACCCAAACTGAGTAAACCATTAGTGAGAACATAGCAAACTACAATGATGGCAATCCAAGGAAGTAGCTGTTCAGCCGGAATTGGCCCAATGCTGGCTTGTTTGCCTAGAATCCGATTGACTTTGATGAATTCTTGATTGTCTTGTGCCATATTTTTGTAATTCTTTGGTGCTGCATTCTGACGAATGTTTTCTGACTTCTGAATTCTTATTTAATTGCTATAAAATTCAAGTTGGGTTTACCTGATGGCTGTTGTTCCTGTGCCATTACCGACAAATATGAAAGTGATGACATCAATGGCAATTACGATGGAGAACGCTAGACCAACTTGAGTAACAATCGGCCGCCAGTCGTTACCTTGCTGTGCTTGGTTATAGGCAAATAGAGAAGCCGCAGCAACCAGCAGCAAGAATGCACCTCGGATGAGGTTAAATGTCAAACCAACAACGTTGGCATCCAAAGTACTAGTGGAACCGCCTCCGGCTTGGGAACTTTGTTGGGCTAAATTGTTGAAGAAGCTTTCCAACCCGCTTAAGAAAATAGCTTGGGCTGGAGTTGTAAAAGTATCGAGTAAAGCGGTAACAGTGATAATGGCGGCAACAATATGCCAAAAACGAATTTTTCTACCTAAATACTTTTCTAGAATTGGTACTGTGCGAATTACGTACCCAATACTCAAGAAAACAATGGTGGCACATCCCAAAATAGTGACGAATATGGGTTTGGTAGCTAACAAATAAATTCCAATTGCAAGACATAGTAAAATGAAAAGTAAGTCTGTGCGGTTGATTTTCAGGTTTATCAAGTTGGTTGAAAATTTCCGAGATGGCAGCAGTTTTAACTGAGAAATGTGAGATTTTGTATTGTTCATTTTTCTCTTCTCGTTTGTAGAATTAAACTTGCATTTCTGGTTTGCTGGCTTTTCTTTGAGTTTGTTTCTGGCGTTGCCTTGCAGTATCTTTATCAGTCTGAGCTTGGGTAGAGCGAGTTGATTGCTGATTGTCCAGTAGCGTTTCTATCTCACGCAGGGGGATGCTACACTGCAAAATCTCCGGAGGCTGCCCTGGTACTAAAACGGCATCAAGCACTTGTTCATCGTTACGATTAGGGTTAAATCCTTGAAGTAGCCGTGTATCATTGGGCAGTTTTACTACTTCAAACTCGTACTTGACTTTGCCCTTTTCAGTCCAGGTGAATGTCGGTTCATCGTTGCTGTTAAATCGGTTAGGTAGTTGTTCTTGAAATTTTTGAATTAATGCTTGAGTGCTGGCTTTAAGGGCGTATTCTTCTTTCGACTGTGGCAGTTTGCAGATGCCCGTCTTTTCATCAGGGCTAAGATTGTCTTGTGCGATCGCCCACTGTCCCTGAGTGCGAGTACCAGCAAAGAGTGTTTCACCTTGGGTATTCTCTAAAGCGATGGCTACCTGCTTGTCCTGTGGTTCTACCCATAAAGTTTTGTTACTGGAAATGGCGATACCTGCTTGGGGTGATTGGTCAAATAACTCACCAGCTACTTTGGCAAACCCCACTAAAGCATCGGCACAAGCAGCTTGTTGTTGCTGTGCTTGGCGTTTCGTCAAATGTTCTAAAATGTCAACGTTTGCTGGTTGCTGGTTAGCAGAGTTAGGTTGGACAATATCTGCATCAGTTTCTGACTCGACAGCAGTAGAATTATTCTGTGGTGCTGCCATCTGTTTTTCCAATCGGCTAACTACCATTTCTAAACGGTCAAGTCGCTTGGAAAGAACTTTCAGGTAGGCTTCAATTTGGTCAAGCTGTTCGCTGACGCTGGCATCCTTATTTAATTCAAATGGTAGAGATTGGTATTTGGGGTCTAGTTTGTCACCAAGATTATCTACTTTCGAGCCGATTTTGGTAGCAGCTACAGCCAGTGGATTGTCTGCGGTTGATTCTTCAGATACAGTTTGAAAATCTTGAGACTTTTGAGACTCTGGTGAGTCCGGCTTTGTTTCTTGCAAGCGACTGGCTATGTTATCTACGCGGTCATTCTGCTGTTGCAGTTCTTTGAGAATTCGTTCAAGCCGCTTGGAATCAGCCTCGGCTGCCAGCTGTTCCAAAACACCTTGTCCTACCGCAATTCCCAGAGATGCCAGTTGTCCTGTTAAGCCTGCCAAATTCACCCCATTCACTTCTCGTCCATTGGTGGCAGCTGTGGCACTTAAACGCGAAGCTTCGTCTAGAGGCTCTCTGGATTTGGAGTTTTTGGCAGCAGTTTTATTGGTCTTAGCTCTGTCCTGAGTTTTAGGTTGTGTTTTAGGCTGAGAATTACTTTGGGTTTTAGTTGAAGTTTTGGCTTGAGTTTTAGTTTGGGCTGCGCTAACACGACTAACAGATGGCTCGTTTTCTTCACCTAAGTCATCTAGGTCGTCAAGTTTAGTGTTGAAATCGTCATTTAATAGGTCGTCTAGTTCGTCGTTTGTATCATCTATTTCTTCATTTTCTTCATCTAAATCGAGCAGGTCATCTTCTAATTCATCATCGAGGTCGTCTAGTTCTGTTTCAGCAAAACCGCAAATTTCAGCAATGTTAGAAGGGGTGAAGTAGTTTTCATCTTTGCTGGTAATTCCTTCGAGGTTTTTAATCAGGTATTTGCCACTGGTTCTGTGGTTGGGATCATTAGTGAGGTAGAAGCGATAGCCTCTAATCTCGTCATCATCCCCACCTCCTACACAGAGTTCTACTGTGATGGGGGCTTTACCCGATTCCTGGCTGTAATTTTCTACATAGGCTTTAAAGTCTTCGTGGGACTGGATAGAATCATCCTGAATTGAGGATGCGATCGCTTTATCCAATGTGTTTTCAATATGGCGGAGTTTGCGGCGATCTGTCAGGTTTTCCCATGAGCGATTTTGAGAATTTTGTCTTTGCTTAGGTTTGGTCAGTGTTTTGGTAGCCATAGGTACTCAAAGCTGATTGCCTTAGCAGTTAACCTAACAAGACTTGATTTAAAAACAGCTAGACCAAATGGCGATTTATAAATTGTCCAGTTGGCTAATGTTGACAGTTAGCAGTTTTATGAACAAATATCCTCTTAAGGATTAAGAAATTTGCGCCTATCCTATAATGTTCTAGTAAACTTTACTAGAACAATTTAGCCTACTACCAACTGTGAAATGAACAGTACAACACAACCATTACCACCCCCAGGTGGGATTGATCCTCTCTCACTACCATCTGTCTCATTAGGAAATCGGGCGACACTTCCAGCAGTGCCAGCAGTCTACTTCTGCATAGAGGCAGACAACAAAATACTGTATATAGATTCCACACTCAATCTAAATCAAAAGTGGATTGCCAATAGTCAATACAGTCATCTCGCGGCGATGTCCGATGTTCGGATCGCTTGGTTGTTAGTAGATGAGCCTGAAAACTTGGAAGGTATAAAACAAGCCATGATTGAGTATTGGGAACCAACACTTAATGACTGGCGCTACAAACTACAGCTGATTCAAGATTTAACTATCGACGGGTGGCATGATTTCCAAAAGGTGAACTTGGAAATTTGGGCTATGTACAGAGATGCTGTGATGCCCACGCCTGCGCCTGAAAATATTGCTGCTGCTTACAGAAACGAGATTAGAAATAAGGCAGAAGAATTTAGAAAGGTCAAGTCTCAGGAGCGCCGCCAACGACTTGACCAGCTGCGGGCTGAGGTACGAGAACTAGAGAGCAGTGGATTTGTACCCCCAGCTGGTTGCTACCTCAGCACTTACAAAGTGAAAAAACTCTACGGCTGCTATGAATACTGGAAATTGTGGAGTCATTACCCAGTCTTCCCGGCAAAGATGAACGACAAGCAAAAAGCGTTCTGGTTAAGCCAGGGCAAGGACTACCAGAAAAGCGGCAAGGTTAAAACCATGCATCTAGGGAAGCCTGACACCTTGGCATACAACGTAGCAATACAAGGGTTAGCAACCCGTAGGCGTATTGAGGCATTGCAGCGAGAAATTGAAGTGCTGTTATGGAGTTTCGACGATGAGAGCAAGGAATAAACATAAACCCAACTCCAACCCATATTGTTCTAGTAAACTTTACTAGAACAATATGGAAACGCGCACACTAAGAAAAGCGATGCCTTTTTCGTTGGAGCAGCCTAAGAAGAGAAGTGCGGGCTACGCCTACACAAGTACTACTCAGAATTGTCTACATTTAATTTGACTTTGAAATATTGCCGCTTTAGCTTCGAGTCGCCACGATTTGCATACTGGTTAGATTTTTCAAAAATGGTTATCAGTCCGCGTTTCTCCATTTCCTTAAAAAACCACTCCCATCTGGCCAAGTCTTCTGGTGTAGCAGTAAATCGCAAATCGTTAATTTCACCCATCAGCATCACCCCATCTGACTGTATCTAAGAACTCAATGGCATCACTTCCCCAGGTATCCCAAGCTCTGTTTCCTGGTTCACAGTCTTCTTCGCATCCATGTCTAGACTGTCTAGCCTGACTATCTTCACCTACTGCTAAAGTAGGAGGGTCAAGAACATCCAGACGCGATTCAATCAGAGCGATCGCTGCTGCAAGAGTTGCAATCTGATCTCTGTCCTTCCTAATTTCCCCCATTAAGCCTATCTGATTATTAGCTATACGCCGTTTCAACTCATCCACCTCTACCTTGCTAATAGTTGGTTTAGCTTGGGTAGATTGAACAAGCAAAGGAACTGTTAGACGATTTTTCAACGCATCCAACACAAATTCTTTAAGAGAAATACGCTCATCCTGCGCTCGTGCTTTTACAGCCTCAAGTAGTTCTTTCTCGCCCTCTCCATCAAATTTGATGTTTAATTGTGGTCGGCTCATGACTAGACTTGACTAGACTTGTCTACCCAATAATAGAACAAACTGCTTACTTTTTGTCCCTCTCCGTAGGCGCAGCCTGCCGTAGGCATCGCTCGTCTCAATTATCCTTCTTGGGTTAGAGATGGCGAAGCTATCATGAAGTGCAAATTAAACTGTTTTGATAGAATTGCATTTCTCCACCAGATCGATAACGCTAGATGTTCCCTCCTCCAAAATAACCGAAAATCAATCTTCTGATTTTGATACATTTCATTGATAGGATTAGAATAAAGACTGTTTTTAGGATCAAAGCTTTCGGTAAAGTAGCTGTGTTTCTTAAGTTTATTAGCTATGGGAAGAAATTATATGGATATGCTAGATGGTCTTTATATACTAGATGAAAATCAACAGCCTATTGCTCCAACAACTCTTGAGCAGTGGTCTAAGTGGCGGAAAGATGATAATAATCTACAAGTAGATTTAAGTATTTTTTCTTGGGGAAAAGTCTCTACAATCTTTTTAGGAAAGGATTATTCCAATTTCCCTAATCAAAAGCTACAGCTTTTTGAAACTATGGTTTTTGGAGGTGAACACAATGGTCAATTCAGAAGATATTCAACTTGGGAGCAAGCAGTACAAGGACATAAAGAAGTTTGTATGTTAGTTAAGGCTATCGGGGAAAAAGAATCCTAAGATTAAAAGGAAATACGTTTAAATTCCCAAACTAACATCGGCCACTCATAATCATCAGAATCAACTACAGTTATATACCATCTAAAAGAGGCTGTATACCTCTTTAATTCCATTGATTTAACTAACATATTATCTTCATCAGTAGTATCGTATCGATGACCGACTTGAATTAAATCACCTTCTCTAGTAATTGGCACTTCACATTCATAAAAAACAATGCCTCCATCGTCACCTATGGCAACGGGGAAGACATCAGGCGAAAAGGGATAGGCAATAACATACTGTTCTTGTTTTTCGGTTAGCTCAATACCACATTCTTTAACAATCTCCCGAGCTATTTCCGAGCGGTTCATGGTCAAAATTAATAGTTATTAAGTGTCTCTGTCGGTGGTCAAAAGCTTATTCTTTATTTTACTTTATAAAAGAGGTATTAGATTAATTAAGTGTTAAATAATCAGAAATTTCTGTCTTTTCTAACTCACTTAAAAAGCCAATTAATGCAAATGGACATTTACAACTTAGCTCTTGTTCTATAAAATCAGCATTTAGGTGATATTCTAGGCACACAATCTCAAAAATATCTTCAGTGGTTAATTCTAGATTTTCATCTAATTCCACTATCCGCATTTCTATTAAGTGAATTAGCTCTTCAAGAGAGAAGTAAATTTTTATTTTGGAAGAGATTATTAGCTGATTTATTTTAGCAACTATCATTTTTAACTCCGCTCTTCTTTTTAAACGTAATCTTCAAATAGGAAAATACTGTTGTAAGATTGGGTACAAAGAATTAGCAATCGCCTCAAACTTATCACCGTCTGGATAGGGACGAGAAATTTCCTCCCCATCTTCATTCAACCACTCTTGCCGTATGGGAGTGTACTCAAGCGATAGAATTGCAGTTCTCCACCATCCCGATAACGCTAGATGTTCACCAGACCAAAATAGCCGAAAATCAACCTTATTATTTCGATAAACTTCACTAATAGGATTAGAATAAGGACGATTTTTCGGATTAAAATTTTCGGTAAAGTAGCCTTGAAAATCAATTGTTATAAAACCTTTTTCAATTTCTGCTGTTAATTTAAAGCGAGAGTTTGGATAATGAGCAGATAATATTTTGGCGGCGGCTAATTCAAATTCTATAGGTAAAGTAGATAAACTCATTAATTAATAATTTCTTTGAATACCGATGCAAACATTATTGAAAAACTGATACAATTGATAAAAAGTTTCTGTTATTTATGCATAGGCTGGCGCTGCAATCATGCAAATAGCCAACTCCAATTCTAATGATAAGTTTGATAAATTCATAGCTCTTCTTTGCTGTCAACTCATGACCACATTAAAAACATCTTAGCTGAGTTTTCCCAGGCTAACATCTTCAATTGAGACTAAGGTTTCATCTTGAGCAACACCATACCTAAGCCACATCTGCAAATATCCTTTATTTGATACACCATTTTTATGGTCTTTACTTCTGTTTGAAAATATCTTTAATATATCAAATTAAAGCTACTCTAAAATCAATAATTTTTAAGAAAAAGTCTTATTGGAGTTTCAAAGGTAATCGTAAACTTATAAAAGCGCCTATACTATTTTACGCATTGAAATAATTTCCTTTACCACTTTAGTTCAACTCTATATCCTGACTGCTAATATGGTGTCCATTATGTGATAAATCATGTTTTATATGAAGTAATCGTTCTCTCTCTAAAATCATCGCTTCTAGCTCACTGGCACGTTCTTCTGAAAGTGGAAATATCTCCTCACGCGTCTGGAGATTACCTCGACAAATCGTCCGTTTACCTTCATTTCGCACAATGAAATCACCACTGGGTTGCACATAAGCAGTCCAATGGCTACCTATCTTAAACTGCTCAATTTCATTACTTGCAGATTGATTGGCTTGTCGCTGTTCGTAGGTAGTAGCGATCGCCCCTACCAAATTATCAAACATTTCTTTACGCCAGAGTTCACGGTGAATGGCTCGGAATTGCCCAGCAGTATCTAACTTTGGTTCTGATTCCGGTAATGGAACTTCTGGCAGATTGATTGACTCAGGATTAACCTTGAGGATAATACTAGAGCCATCTGGCTGCAAAGTAGCTGCAAATGTGGCACCAATCGGCAGTTTCGGACTGTCGGGAGCAAAAGTGCCTAAATTTTTGCCATCAATCTGTAATATTGGTGTACCGTTGTAACGATAATGCTCTGGGTGTGATTCGGGTAACTCAAAAACTCCTACTTCCAGAGTAACGCTGTGCTTTTTCCATTGCTTACTAGCAAAGTTTTCATTGGCGAAGTGATTGTATTTGATACCTAACACTTTAATTTCATCAAACTGAAAATCCTGAAGCTGTTGACATACTTCCTCTGTAAACAGGTTATATGCCAAAGCACCAACACCTGAATCCTGACGTGATGTTGCCCAACTATGATCTGCCGGTGGGATAATTCTCAAATCCTTGGGAATGTTAAGTTCATCTAAATCGTTAATGTTTTCGCCAAATTTAGCTGCTAATTTATCAACTACTTTGGGTGATAAGTCTTTCAAAGCAAATTCAATCAGAGGTAATTGAGGATGAATCGTGGCATCAAATTTAATTCCCTTTTGTTCTAAAGATTCTTTCCATTTAATAGCACCTGCACTAAAAGGAACACTCAAAACATAAATATCCTGTGGTAATGCAACGCTTGGCAGTTCATAATCATGCTCCAACGAAAACGTAATTTCCATCTGTTCTGCCAGCTTTAAACAGTCTTTGCGATGCCGATCTAATTCTGGACGGGTGTGTTGTGTATTCCACAGTGCCGCCGCGCCTTCTCTGCGAGACGCTACGCATTGACTGAGCCTGTCCGCACGACTTACAAATCGTTCCTCCGAAGTGGTGAATAATTCATCAATTTCCGCCCGATAGCTTTCGTAGAGCTTTCCTAGTTCCTCATTAAAGGCTTCCCTGTCATCTCCCACCCGTTCCTTAATTTCGTCTCTAGCTTGCTGAAACCTTGTTTTCAGTTCTTCTGCCCATTCCAAGGCATCTACAGATAGCGTCTCTTTGGGAAACAGGTAGCGAAACTCATGCCTATCTCTGCTGCGAATGCGTGTTGGTTCCCACAAAGGATTGACAACAACTCTTGCAATGACGTTGATTGAGCCGGGAGCATCCGCAGGCATGGCAAAGGAGCGATAAAGTCGTTCATCTTTCTTAAAGTCAAAGAAGTAACTGGGGTGAGACTCTGACCATTTTTTGGCATCGGCGAGTAAATTTTCCCCACCTATTTCCTTGATATCTTCCAATCTTTCTGCACTTTTGGGCGAATCTACCTCAACCTGAAGTGCTTGAAATAGACGATTTAGTAGCTTCCTTTGTCGTCTGCCAAATCGCTCTACATTCTCCCCTTCTTCGGGCATCGATGATTGTACACGCCCTATGTTTGTTGCTACTAGCCCAACTTTATTTTGACTGCTGGCAGCAGCAATCTCTGCTAAATTTTTGTATTTTAAGTTGCCTTCCTCATCTGTAATTTCCGTATACGCCAGCTTAGGGCGTTGTTTAACTGGTTCAAATCGTCCCGGTTCACCTGCACGGAGAGTTTCTTGAGCAATATTAGGCAGTTTACTAGCAGGGCTGACCATTAATTGGTCGCCGTCAAAATCGGCTTGGTGGTATTCCTCGGCATCCTTGGGGTGAATCCAAACTACGTTGCGAGTTTTCTTCAATTCTGGGTCGTGGATGTTACTGTAGAGGCGGATGTTGTCTGAGTTGACAATGGGGTAACGGGTGAGAATGACATCTCCTTCCGGTAGATGGGGTACACAGATTGTGCCACGAGTTAGGCGATCGCATGGCATTGCCATACCTGAATTATGGTTGTATCCTCCCTTAATCGCTAAATCGCGCCATTGATTGGCTATGTAATCGGTGGCAAACTTGCGGAATTTGGGAGTTTCAATCAATTGACCATATTTATCGCTGCGTAATAGGGAAATCCAGCGAGATTCCTGCGCTTGATTGTTAGCATTACCCTCAATTTCGTTAAAAGCTTCTTCTGACTGCTCTTGCTGCGATCGCTGTTGTTTGTCATATTGTTGGATGATGTATTTTGCCAACACCAAGGGATTGCGCTGCAACTCGGCAAGTTCTCTAGCTTTTTCTTCGGTGGGTTTGCTCAAATCTTGTTTGACTGCTTCTTCTGAGTACCAAATGGTAAACTGCCAACTATTATCATAACTGGTCGCTTTGGCGTTACCTCGATTACCGATTACCGCTTGGGGAAACTCATAGTCACCGCAGGGTATTAAGTTTTTGAGTTCTGACTTTTTAATGCCTTTAATTGAGGAACGATCCATAATAATGTCGTAGCCTTTGGCATCAGTCAAATTGGCATCGGGCAGGAAAGTACCTTTGGATAAGAAGCTGGTTTTTGGGCACTGAGAATTATCTGGTTCAGCCCAATTACTCCTCCAGGCAAACCGAAATTGGAATGGACAATTCCCTTCTCCTCCCAATTGTTTGGCAAGTTGGGGCGAAATCTTGCCGTGACAGTCTCCTGTTTTATAATGAGCATACTGTGGGTCTTCAAAGTCTACAATTTTAACTCGCACCCCTGTAAAAGTTTCTGAGCCTTTATAGCAATTACTAACTAGCAAAGAACCATAGCGACAGGCAGTATCCGGTTCTGTAGCGAATAAGCGTCTAATTTTTTTATGCAGTGAACCATCAGCAAAGTAATAACTATTACCAGAACTGAAAGCTAACTTGCGTCGGATTCCATCCTGAAAGGTTCTTTGTCTTAAATGGTTGGCATCTGGATTTTTACTATCAATTTTAACCAGTAATAGAGATTGTAAATCTTCTGCTTCAAACATCTGTTCGAGCAGAGAATTTTTAATGATTTCTGGTTCAGATAAATATCTCCCCTTACCATTGTTATACGACCCATCAAAGATAGGTATGCTCAAACCAGAACCTTCTAAGACTCTAGTGGTTAAATCCATTACCAATAATCTATTAGATAGCTTATCTAGCAAGCATGAAATTCCAATATCCACCTTGGCACGAAATTACACTCGATAAAATCATCCAAGTGGATAATTTACTGATTTCATGGCAGACGGTATTTTATACGGTATTAGCTCTGCTAGCAGACTTCCAAGAAAGTTAAATAGCTGAACAGTACTTTTAATCGTATTATCATTGTTGCGCTGTGTTACTTAAACTACACAATTTTGAAGCTCCCACTAGATTTTATGAATAAAAGAATTCAACGGCTAGAAGACGGTTTATTAGTAATGCTTTATGACGATGACCCAGATTCACCAGGAGATGAGTTGATCACTCCTTCTCATGATATATCCCAAGATGAGCATTACCCCGAATATGCTCATCTCAAACCTGGTGAAAGCATAATAATTAAGAAAAATCCTATCAACTCTACATCAGGTTCTTATTATCCAAGTGGATATGAAGATTTAGATGAATTCCTCAATAGCGATCCTGGAGCAATTGATCGACTAGGTGATGAAAGTTCAACTACTCGTGGTTGGCGTCCACCTGAACCAGATGAATCTTGGTAAAACTTCCCTTAAGATGCACGCATTAATAAGTTACCTTTTTGAATAACTGAAAACCTTGATTATCATTTTTTTGATAAAATAGGTAAGTTATTTCGGTGCGAATTGTGAAGCTCGATTTTCAAAATTTTTTATGCTGATAACATTTCTGAATAAGCTGTTTGTACAGGTAAATAAACTGTGAAGATACTGCCTTCCCCTACAGTCGATGAAACAGAGATATTCCCTTGATGGGCTTCAACAATTTGACGGGACAAATATAATCCTAAACCGTTCCCCCGACGTTGATGCTTGCCCTGTCGAAAGCGATCGAATAAGAGTAATTGTTCTTCTGGATTCATGCCAATACCTGTATCCTCTACTTCAATCGTTACCCCTTGAACAGTGGAATTGAGGCGAACTTCTACTGACCCAGTATCGGTGAAGCGAATGGCGTTACCAACTAAGTTAGTGAGGAGTCGGCGTAGTTCCAAGCGATCGCCTCTAACCCTAACTAAAAAAGCTTCAGTATCCTTTGTCAAGACAGCTTTGAGAGTTAAATGTTTAACATCAGCTAAAGGCATTAGTTCTTGCACTACTTGCTGACATAATTCCCACAGGTCAACTACAAAAAAATCCAAAGTTTTGCCTCCAGCTTCATACTGGTAAACTTCTAACAAGGTATCGACCATTGACAACAAAGTTTGGTTACTCTGAGCCATTTGTTCTAAAGATTCACGCATTGCTGATAAGGTATTGCCAAAAACACCTCTTTGCAGCAACTTTAGAAATTGGTCAGCAGCTATCAACGGAGTTCGCAGATCGTGAGTGAGGCGGGTCACAAAATCTTCCCGTCGCTGACTAAGGAACAGCTGTTCGTCCATACTGTGTTTCAATCTCAGCAAAGCCCGCACCCTGGCCAGTAATTCCTTCTTATCTACCGGCTTGCAAATAAATTCGTCTGCACCTGCATCTAAACCTTTGACAACACTTGATTTTTCAGAACCTGTCACCAGCAAAATTGGGATAAAAGGTAAGTTTGAATTGTGCTTAATTTGCCGAGTCACTTCGTAGCCATCCATATCCGGCATCACCACATCTAGGAGTACCAAATCGGGAGGAGATTCAGCAATTTTTAGCAATGCTTCAGCACCACTGTCGGCTATGATCACGTTGTATCCCTTCAGCTTCAAAGTGACTTGCAGCAAGCGGAGGCTGTCAGCTGAGTCATCCACTAGCAGAATTCTTTGGTTTCTTTCTTCTGAAGTTATATTCCAAGATAAAGTGTTCTTCATAAAACGCCTTTAATAAACCTAATCCCTTCCGAGTAGAGAAATAGAGTAGTCAAGCTAAATTTCGTTGGGAAAAGTGTAATTTCAACCGTCATGCTGACCACTACACGGCGATGAACATTCATCAGAATTTTTTGAAATTCAAGGCATTGGTCAATATAATTACTAATTCGTAATACTCGCTTCTAACGAGTAGCAAGCTACGTAATTGGTAATTAAGAAACTGGTTATAGTCTCCCATCTCTACAGGTCACAACCTTATGATTGAGGTCTAAATTTCCATGCATAACGTAATTACGAATTGTTAATCTGGCTATGTTATGTGTAAGAGCCAAGGTTCTCGCTTAGAAATAAGCTACATCCTCCTCTAAGTGTGATGTGGACACAAGTCAGAATAAACTGTATTAGTTTCAGTTTAACTTCAGTGCTTTTATATTTTTTTATACTTTAGGAAGATTTTTTCAGAGAATTTTCAGATTAAACGATGTCCATTTTGAACACTGGAGCTTTTTCAACAGCCAGTTGAGATATGTAGCCCTTGATATATGAACTTTTCAACCAATACTGTAAAAACTACTGGTTTCAACCTGGATGAGGTTTAATAACATTGAAATGCCGCTTTGCATCTCAATAGCCACATTTTGGCTAAATAGCTAAAATTTTTCGTCCAATGGAGTAATCCTTTCCTTGAAACCATATTCGACAGTTAAAAAAGTATAGTTACCAAGCTGCTGAGGTAAATGATGGTAGATATTCGAGTAGCAATTATTGAAGACCATAGCTTAACGCGGATTGGAATGCGTAGTTCCCTCAACGAGCAAGAAGGTATTCAAGTCGTGGGTGATGAAGCTACAGCCTCCAATGGGTTGAAACTGCTCCAAAGTACAAAACCAGACATAGCGATCGTTGATATTGGCTTGCCGGATAGAGACGGAATATGGCTGGTGCAGCAGTTTCGGGAATCTCTGGTGTCGGAAACTGCTGCACAGACTAAAGTAATAATGCTTACTTCGTTTGCCAAAGAGCAGATGGTACTGGCAGCGTTTGCAGCTGGGGCAGACTCTTACTGTGTGAAGACAATTAAGTTCGAGTTGTTGTTGGAAGCGCTGCATATCACCCATGAAGGTCAGTCTTGGATTGATCCAGGGATCGCTCGTATCGTTCTCAAGCATACTCGTCAAGGAGCGGCTGCTGCGGTGAAACCGAATGCTACTCAAACGGTAACAATCTCTGCAATTGACCCAGAGCAAGCAAGCATTCTACAAGCAGATCCATTGACAAATCGGGAACTGGAAGTCTTGGAGTTAATTGTCCAAGGCTATAGCAATAACGAGATTGCCCAGAAACTCTATCTCAGCTTGGGAAGTGTAAAAGTATATGTGCGTGGGGTTTTGAACAAGCTTTGTGCAAGCGATCGCACCCAAGCAGCTGTATTAGCGTTGCGGGCTGGTTTGCTAAATTGAAGTCACTGTACAGAAGCAGCTGTACAGTGCCAGTAAACCAAAAAGTTTTTCTCCAAAGAGCGAGTGCGTGTTCTATAGCACTCGGCACACCCCATTACTTAAATTTATGGAAGCATTTGAGTCGGTACTGAGTTGTTACCACCGATATAGAAAACCTCAGCATTACAAACAAAACTCTCCCCAAAATGCTTTAGGGATTCTGTCATAGCAGTTTTGGCTGCACCAGATTCCTCTATTTCACGATCCTTTTCGCCCTTACTTGTATCAGCGAATTTAACAAAGATACGATTTGAAACAGAGTCATATGTTGCAGTTACATCACGATTATTCGTAGGTGCTCTCAATCCTTCGGCAATTCGATTAGCCATAGCTATGCAGGCACGTGTTCCTTTGTCAGATAATTGTTGTAAGCTAATTAAGTTTAGCTTGCTACTAGTTGGAAATCCAATTTCAGTAACAGAACGCTCAATGCTGCGGTATATCTGAAGAAGTTGATGATCGGCTTTGAACTCACCACTAATAATCCTTCTTAACTTAATTTTTTTTGGAACAATTTTTTCTCCTTCAAATTCCCACTCATAGTTTGATTCCTTCTGAAGTAAATCTTTGAGTTCAGATTTCATTCTATCTTTTGTTGAAGTACTGAATTGATCGAAATTTGTTTGCTTTGATTCTTTCTCCATTTGCCTCACTAAATCAGAAGTGAAGTCAAAGCTTGCTGTGCCATTGGTTGAACCTCCGAAAATATCGAAAACATTAACCTTTGTTGCAAGGCTGCCACTACCTTTATTATTCGTGTACTCTTCGTCTAACTGCTTCAATAACGATTCACGATTACTCCATTTTGTGCCATCCTGAATATCCTCTTTTGCTGTATCTATAACTTTCTCAATAGCACTAGTCATAGCCTCACTTGTAGACAATTTTTCTTTTGTAATTACATCAGGCTTAAATGATTCTTTGTCAATGAATATATCTTTAGCATCAGAAGGCGGAAAATCTACTGCTGTAATTTTGGTCAAATCCTGAATAAATCTATCAAGCAATTCTTTCTTTTCATTGAGTGTTAATTGTTTGGCTCCTACTTTTGCAGAATCAGATACAATAGTGATTTTTATACTTCTTAAAATGCTGTCAAACGAATTTGATATCTGATCAATTGTAAAAGCTTGATTCTCATTATCGATATTTTTATCTGCATTTTCGTCATTAACCAAGTTTTTCCAATCTACTTTTCTGAAATCACCCGCACTGATCTCAATCTTATCCTCTGTTACGCCTACAGATGGAATAGTTAGCTCAATATAAAAATCTTCATCTTTATTCTTAACGCGGTCAGCAAATTTCTTGGCAGTTTCTACATTAGAGAACTTAAACTTAGCCTCATGCTGTTCGCTTAATGGAATGAAACTTAATCCAGTATTAGGATAAGTATAAGGAGATGCTTCTTCAAACTCAGGAATTATTTTTATACCAATTAAAGGTACGAAACTAATTTGATTAGCCGAGAGTTCAACACTTTTGCTACGTTCTCTTATTTCATTTAAAATTAAATCAAGCAGTTCTTGAGTGCGACATTGAAAAAGAACTTCAACTGTAGTGTCGTCAGTTGTCACTGTTGGGTTTCCTGTATCATCGGATACTAGAAAAAACAAGGGAGTATGATAAAAAATTTGGTCGGTAATATCACTTACTGCTTTTGCATCTTTATAAACAAGAATATCTCTACCTTTGAAACCAGTGATATTAGCAAATACTTCAGTGGAAATTGAGATACCCATGTTTTTTCTCCTTCCTTAGTTTATTTTCTTCGAGTCATCGAGATGTGCTATACCAACGAATTTAGGCATATTTGACTAGTCCAGCCCAGCTAAAGTAACAAAACGTAATTATAGTTTGGGAACACAAGTAAATAGGCATTAATACCTCTATGCCAGGATGAATGGCTCTAGCAAAGATGCCATTTCCGGCATAAAGGTACTCTAGTCCACTGCTGGTGTGTGTTGGTAGAGATGAAGTTGTGACAAGTTTGTAACCAATAATACTTTCAAGCAATGAGTTCATTGAGGATTTCCTGTACAAGCATAGCAACACTTTTTTGATTGCCGATAGGCACAAAGTCAGATACAGGATAGGTTGCGCGTCTACATCTTTTGTGCAGTTTTAGAAGTTGCTGGCGAACATCCTTGCGGTATTTTTGTGATTTACTTATTGTTAAATGGTTAGTGAAAATACTGGAAATAAACAAATTCCAAGCATGGTTAATTGATAGACCATTAGCAGCAGGTGGTTCGTTCACTCCCCAGCAAACCTGTCCAGAACTGTAGACATTGGGTAGTGGCACATGAAAGGCTGGTGCTTGAGGAGTAAACTCCTGTTCTTGAATTGCCCAAACCCAATACTTTAATCCCTTGCCCACAAACACCATTGCAGGTAGTGGAACGGTTAAAGATCCAAGTTCATCGCAGTTAATTGTATAAGTGGTTGATGGGATAAATTTTACCAAATATGTGTCTGTACTGCCCGTACCCCAGCGCACAATTCCTGGTTCCATCCAACCTGTATCAATGGGTTCATTGCTGAAAGCAGTTCTCAGGGCTGCGGGTGAGATACATTTGTAAATATGAGCATCGGCAATTTCTTTGTCTCGGTGGTGGAAGATGTAAATGCCATCCAAAAACAGCAATTCTGCTTGAATTATTGGAGATTTTCGGGGAGGGTCTGCCAGGATTGCTCGTAGAATTTCGCTGGATAGAATTGGTGTCGATGTAACGTCGATTAACGTGGTTTCAATGCTTGTTTCCATAGTTTTAGTAGGATTTGAGCATGAGGTTTTAAGTCTGCTTCTAGCCAATCAATTAAATTGGCTGCACAGTTCAGCATTCGGTTTGCTTGCTGCCATTTTCTGGTGAGCAAATCAATAGATGCTTTTGACCAAGGTAAAGAGGTGCGGTCAGGTTGGTAGTAATAATCGTCTGCGTACTCATCTAACCAAAGGTTTTTAGTTTCATGGTCTAGCAGCTTTAAAGTTAAAGGCAGAAACTTTAAAGGATTATCTAAGTGATAACACTGCCGTTTCAGTTTTTTGTGGTCAATTTTGTCTGGGTGGTCGATGGCAGTGTAGGTAATTTCGTAAATAGCAAATTCACTATCAAACCAGTCGCTACCTTCTGGGTGTATGTCATCGAGCCAACGGCGACTGTCATGGCTAAAGGGTAAAAGTAGTTGCCAACCATCTTTGAGATGTTCAATTTCTCCATCCATTGTCCAGTCAATACCCATTGGGGTAATAGGAATGCTATGCAATCTTTGTTCGTAGGCTGTTTCTACAGTCCAGTGAGATAACGGAAACAGATGAGTGTAAATCAGTACAATGAATTCCAGTTCTCTGGGACTATGGCAATCTACATCTGTAGGTGGGTAAATATTGGCTTGGCTGGCTTTCCATTCGGTGGGAAAGTAGTGCTGATACAGTGCTAGTAAGGAGTAAATGTTGAGTTGGGTTTCCAGATAATCGAGTGATTCTGTGGCATCTAAGGTAAGTTGGCACTGACAAAGACTATAGATTGCCTCTGCCATACTGAGGGGTACGAGGTGAGACATATTTTAGTGCAACTCGTTATTATGGGGGCCGGAATTGAATAACAAAGAGACAGAGGTAGGGTGTGGGGTCTACTTCAATCGAAATGCTAACTGCTGTAATGTGGGCAATCATTTATCCCTCAAGTCAATTTCCGCCCCCTTTTGTCAGCATTCAAAAACCTTCAGGGATAACGCTAGATGTAGGAGTGCAGGCTGTTAAGGATTTTAGGGTTTGGTTGAGTGACTCAGAAAATTCTGTTCCAGATGCGATCGCCTCTTCAATCTGGACTGATAGCTGTCCTGCATTTTGCCAGTCAATTCCAGTGATGATCTGACGTTGACGCATTTGGTAGCACATTTGGACTGCGAGGTTGATTTCTTCAGGAGCCACTATCAGGCAATCTAGAGGAGAAGTACCTTTTTTACCGGGCTTCTTGATGATGTGAATGGGTTCTCCTGGTTGACGCTCAATGTCTGCGTTTGCCAGTTCAGCGCAAAGAGGAGTAAAGGCATCGCGTAGTAATTGGTCGTCAAAGGCGATCGCTTCTGGAATCCAGTGCTGTTGACCTTCGTAGATAACAAGTAATTTATTGGTATTTGTAGTAGTCATGGCATTTAAAACAGTGATATCTGCGTAGTATTACTGGCTGGTTTAGTAGTATCTGAGCTAGCAGTTTCAGTGCGAACTGGAGTCTGGGCAGTGGGCGGTTTATTGATTTTGACAGCTTTAGTCCGGGTTATATTCCGGCGAATTTGGCGATTAGGAAAATCGGCTTTGAGTTCGTCCAGTAGTTGAACAATTGCAGGTGGTAAATCACCGAGTTCTTCTTGATTGAGCATGGTAACTACAGGGAAATCACCGTGGCTGCTGGCAGCAATCATTACAGGTCTATCTCCTGTTTGTTGTGTAGGTAGTAAGGTAATAACGATTTGAACTTTGCATTGCTCGAAAATAAATGGTTCTAGTTGATTTACCTTGTTGGTAGCAGATGTTTCTATGTCATCGTCATCTAACTGATGAGAGTCGATTTCATCTTCGGCGTAGCTATTTTCATCACTTACTGGTTCTAAAAGTTGCAAGAAGTTAGGTTTACCTGCACGCAAGCGTTCCCTGTCAAATAGCAATCCTAAAGCTTGGAATTGTTCTTCAGCAGTGGTTTTTCCCTGTTGTTCTGAAATGTAAGATTTTAAGGTTTCAGATGTAACAGTAAGGTTGGCTTTGACAATGGCCTGTTCTGGTGTTAGCCATTTTGTAGTCATAGCTTTTTTAGCCTTGTTAACTGGTGTGCAAGCAGTTGTGGCGGTAGCCAGAAGTAGAAACTGTTTTTGAGACTACGGTACTGCTAGACTAAAACATATCCCCTTTGCTTTTCTCGACTGAGCCATGTCTACGGTAATTACCCAATCCCTGACTCTGGAGGAGTTTCTCAAGCTACCAGAAACAAAGCCTGCAAGCATTTACATTAATGGTGAGATTATTCAGAAGCCAATGTCAAAAGGAAAGCATAGCCGATTACAGTTAAGGCTATGCAACAGTATTAATGATGTTGCCGAAAGCGTGCATATTGCTTATGCCTTTCCAGAACTGCGCTGTAGTTTTGGTATCCGCTCAGTAGTACCTGATGTAGCGGTTTTCAACTGGTCGCGTATTCCCTTTGCTGCTGATGGGGAGGCACCCAATGATTTTCTGCTTCCTCCAGACTGGACAATTGAAATTCTTTCTCCCGAACAAAGTTCAAATCGAGTCACAGGCAATATTCTCTATTGCTTAGATCATGGTTGCCAATTAGGTTGGTTAATAGACCCAGAAGATCGTTCTATTTTGGTCTTCCGTCCAAATCAACAACCAGAACTTTTGCAGGGTGATGAGCGTTTGCCAGTGTTAGCCGGGATAGACTTGGAGTTAACTGTTACTCAGGTGTTTGGTTGGCTAAAAATGAGCAGTTAGAGAAACAGATGAAACACTATTTATTTTAGAAACCAGGCTTAATTCAGTTACGTTTGAACATATTTAACTTTCCTAGTGCCAACCTACTTAAGTATCAAAAAATAGTTATAAGTAGCAGCCAACAAAACAGTAAAATCCCTGTTGTTGGCTGATAAATCAGTTAAAGCTATTGCTAAGTTAAAAGCGAGTCTTTGAAGTCATGAATTGCTGTTGGTAAGACGGGATGGCAAGTTTCTGATATTTGGAAGGATATTAGATTAGATAATTTCTAGTTATTATCTTTATTTTGTTCTTTTTGATTTGTAAAAGTTTAACAAATGTGTGGTTATGTTTACTGGGTACTATCCAATTATTCTTTATCCACCACTAGTGAGACGTTTATACACTAAAGATTCTACAAGTCGGGAGCATTTGAAAGCTTCGTTTCAAGGATGTGTTCAATTATCAAATGGAAATGGTACGGCCAAGCAAGGTGTCAGTGAAAAGCAATTTTTTCGCCATTTACTGTGTGCTTTTCTAGAGAATCTTATCTGTCAAGCGGTGGAATTTGAAATTCCTGGTTCGTCTAGACGTTATTCGGCTGATTTTATCCTTTACCATCGGTTTTCTGGGTTAGCTCTCGATATTGAGATTGATGAACCTTATACTGGAGATACAGGTAAGCCTCACCACTGTATTGATGTTGATGACGATAAAATCCGTAACCGTTTTTTCTTAGAGCGCAATTGGGGTGTGGTGAGATTTGCAGAAGTTCAGGTGGTACGTCATCCTTGGAGTTGCTGTAAGGCGATCGCTCAAATCATCGCTCGGTTGACTGGAGATGATAGCGTGTTCATATTATTGCAAAGATTGGCTGATGTTCCTTTACAAAAACAGTGGACAAAGCGTGAGGCTAGGCTGATGGCTAAGAACAATTATCGTCAGTCTTATTTACCAAAAATGGGAAAGTAAAACTAGAGATAGTACTTTCAATACTCATCTTTAATAGTCATATAGTCTCCCTGGAATAGGGCTACCGTGTACACACAAGTATTTTGGAGTTGTCCCACACCGTTTTAATCCTGTACAAAGATATGTGTACACGGTAAATTATGGGTAGAATTGGAAGAGTGTTACATCGATTTTGTCAATCTTGCGTTAACTAATCTTTTTGGTTTTCTTACGCACTGCTTTTTTGATTTACGGTGTGACTTCCACTTATGAATGCTCATGACAATTGAGCCAAAGTCCCGACTGGCAAAGGCTATTGTTTTATTCGCACTGTGCCAAATTGTATCTGCCTCAGTTGGCTCAAGTGGAGGTGTACAGCGATCGCAATATCGGTCAAATAGTTGGCGTGGTTCGGGATGATAAGCGATTCGGTGTTTGGTAAGTAAATTAGATGTACCCAGTAGATTACGAGCTAATTTGTAGCCAGCATTGTTTCTGTTTCCCTCAGATTCGCCATAAGTTAGTAAAGTGCGATCGCTCAAAGTTAAACAGATAGATAAAGGAACAGACACTCCGCTAGCGCGTAGTTGTTTAAGAGATGAGCAATTATCTCTGGTTGTAGCCTGTGTTACTGTCCCTCGTCGGCAATGTAAGGTTGGGCGAGGTGCAGTAATAGAACGTTGCAGTAGCGCTGTTTGTGGGTCGATAACTTCTCCATTTTTCGCTCTTGTGAGAAGCTGCACCCACCTGCGCCAACGTTGCTCAGAAAGTTCGTAGGGAAATAAGGCTGTAGAATCAAATGCGGTTTCTAGCTCTTTCACGTTGTACTGACAGTTTGACCAATGCTCTAGGGTAATAGGGATGGTTGCACTCAATATTCCATCCACCACCCGTCTGCGAAGCATACCTGGCAGTCTCATGGAACGAGCCAAGTTGCAAATGGCTGGATCTGCGTTTTGGATAATCGTCAGTTGGCGATTGAGGTACAGCCATTCAGCAGGATTTAAAAAATGGCTGCATTTAAAGTAAACGTGCAGGGATTTCCCACCTGTGTAAACTACGGCAGCGGGTTCCAAGTTGATTTCATCCCTTAGCCGGTTCACAGCTTGTCGCTGCTCACTCAATCCCAAATCATCAATTTCGTAGAACAAACATTGGCATTGACTAACGTGCTGATTGCTGATGCCCTTGTCTGGTTGGTTGGGGTAAAAGCTGACTGTAGCACCAAGATATGACATTTTAAATGCCAATGCCCAACCATCAGCATAGCGTTTAGGTGTCAATCGCCAGCAGGTGTTGCCCTGTTTGTCTCGACTTCCATAAGCGCAGCAGTATAGTTGAAATCCTTGCTGGGTGATTTTACCGCAGAGAATGTAGTGGGAGTAGACAAATTGACCATTGCGGCAGTAATTCTTCCAGTTTTCAGGTATCATTTCTCTGGGCAAGTCCCAAGAAATCCTGAGCCAAATTTTGGTTCCGGTGGTAAAACCTATTTGTCTAAGAAATTTAATCGTTGTTTGTCTGGAATTTAAGGTCATGGCAGTTACGCCTAGAGAGTTTATCCCTCTCTAAGTGGCGTTAGCTGCGCTAGAACCAACTTCTCCACATTTTACTTACATAAATTTTTGCCTGAAACCTTTAATTGGCTTGGCTCACTCAGGAAAAAATAATAACTGATATCAAAGTTCCCAATTTTGAAGCTCTGGTATTTGGCTTTGGTTGGGTTGCGAGTGATTGTTAGTTAGCATTCCATTCCAACCAGCTTCACCGGGAGAAACTTCTTTGGCTTGAGGTAGTTCAGCCAGTATCTCAGCTATCAAGTTCTCAACTTTCTCATTATTTTTAAAAGCGATGACTACTGTATCGATCGCTCGCAAAAATTCTAAAGGTATTTGCTCACTATTGCCTACACTCCAATACAATGTAGGTTTGCGCTTTTCTTTGTCAACAGTTGATTCTAAGGCAATGACAGAGAGAACTTCAATCGGGTCACTCACCAATACTGCTCTTTCTACTGTGGCATCTGTAGCAATCCAAAAACTACCATTTTTCGTAGCTTCAGAGTTCAGGGGAATAGCGGTGAAGTTACCTGTTGGTTCTAGCTGCTTGGCAAGAGTTGGAAGATCGTCGAGCGTGCGTTCCACAAATATTGCTTGACCTATTTGACTTGCATAGAGCCAACCCTTTTCATACAGTTCTGTGAGCAGAGAATTGGGGAAATTGTACTGCTGGCTTAACTTTAGGCGTATTTGCTCCCAGTTTGTTGGTTCTGGTATAGGCAAGGAGTTTGTTTGAGTAACTGCTGGTGTGGGATTTTCAACAGTTTGCTCCATAAGTTTCTTTGTGCGTTTGTCATCCTGTTTTGGAGGCACTGCTGATGTGGGATTTTCAACAGCTTGCTCCATCAGTTTCTGGATACGTTTGTCATCCCGCTTGGGACTGTAGTTTACCCCTCGATGCTTTTGTAAACCAGGAAAAGTATATGCTTTACCGAGATGCGTACCACTAAAAGCCACACCGTCAAGTTGGTAACTAATGCCTTTGACTTTGCCCGTGCGAGTATAACCAACGCGGACATTAACACCTTGTTGTTGCGATCGCTCTATTAACTCTGGCATAGTAGGATGGTCGTGGGTTGCTTGGTCGAGCGATCGCTGGAGTCTCACTCTAACGCTTTCCTCTCCAGTTCTGGCAAGTTGCCTACGTTCGCCAGTAGTTGGACTGTGCTTATCTTTTTCCCAACTTGGTTGCACCGATTGCAAATTGTATTCCTGCTCAAACTTGCGAATTACCGCTTCACTTCTGCGATCGTCCCAGCTATCAGAAACTGTAGTGCCATCTAATTGAATGCGACTGGCAGCAATATGTATGTGTTCATGAGTCCGGTCAGTATGCCGCACTACGACATATTGGTTCATATCAAAACCCATTGCTTGCAGATACTTCTGGGCGATTTCATCCCAAGTATCATCATCTAAACTCTCTTTGTGAGCCAAACTAAGAGAAGCGTGATAAACAGCCCTGTTCACCTTCGGGTTTAATCTTCGAGATATACCAAATTCAGCTGCTAATTCGCGTGGGTTTGTTCCTTCCATATTCCCACCGATTTGTCTTGCTCCATCTTTGCCAAAGAGGTAGTTTAGCAGTCCCCGAAAACTTTTACCTTTGATGTGCTTGCCAATCATGCTTCATCTTGTAAATCAGTGATTAAATCAATTTCAGCAATCTCTCGCCGCACCTGTTTCACCAAATCTCTTACCTGTGACAACAATGCTCTATCTACGACCACAGGTTCTCCCATAAGTACTGAAGTATTGATTGCTTTAGCTATTTGGTTGAGATTGTTACCTATTTTCCCCAACTCCCAGTAAGTTTGGCCTGCTACTTTGGTGACACGCCTGGGCAATCTATTTTTCAGAGTCTTGGCACGAAACAACTCACTCATAGTGAGATTATTTTCATCTGCCATTAACTGTGCTTTCTCGTATTCTGCCAAAGTCAGTCTAATGTCTATTCTGTGTGAGCGTTTCTGTCGCATTATTGATGCATTAGTCATTAGCTGTTTTAAGTTTGACGACTGCACTATCATTTGTCATTGACCAAGCGGTTACTTACGATTCTGGTTCGATGCCAAGATGCGATGCGAGATAACGAAATGCGCTGCAATAGCTTTGCTTGAGTACTAAGAAAGTCAAGATAGCGCTAGGGGTATCTCAAACGAAAGTGAGCGATCGCCTACGGCAAGGCGTAGCACATCGCGCAATTAAAAAGCTAATCCGCCCAAACCTCGCAGAAATTTTCTAGGCTAAACTTTTACAGAGAATTTTCGTATCGTCTTCCCTTCTGTCACGGTGGTTGACCTACTGAGGTAGGGGAACCGTGAAAAGAGGGCAAGTTTGTTGCCGCACCTGGGGGGTGCGTTTTTTCTCCCCAGAAAAAATGTCCGGACAGCAACATAGCTTGCTACTCACCAAAGGTTTTTTTGGGCTACTCAAATCAACTGTTAGATGAATATGTAATGGATCGCTGATGGATTTGTATTGGATCTCTCATGGCATAATCTTTGTCAATAGTTAATAATTGTTGCAAATAAAAATTATACATAGAATATGTATGCCATACAAATGGATCTCTATTGGATCAACATTGTCACTGTAATGAATCCGCAATGGCTCATTCGTGGAACTGGCATGGATCTGTGATGGCACACTTTTCTAAATCGAATTTCTTAGCAGAAAAGTAACGACTTAATTAACAGCAGCAAAAAAAAATAACCAACTGGATAAAATTTGCCTTCAACAAAATGGTCAGTAGAGTGATGTTCACAGCCAGTATTTGCATTTAAGTTAAAAGCAGCTTTTATGGATAATCACAACCACAGTCAATGTCAAACCTGATAGTCAGTTTTGACCCTGGTGCTTCCTTGACCAAGATTGTTTACGAACTAGCAACTGAAGGCAAACCACATTTGATGACAATGGAACCAGAGATGCTGAAGTTGCCTCAAAGTTCGATTGACGCTTATATGTCGAGTCGCAAGGGTCTGGAATCTCCTAAACCAGCAGATGAAGCCTGGGTGTCAAGTCCTGCGGATGGTGATACACAATGTACGGTAGTTGGATTCCTGGCACAGCAGTTTTCAGCATCTGCCAGACTCGATAAGCTCAAGTACGAAACCTCAATTCACAAAGCCTTGGCGGTTATTGGTGCGATCGCTCAACATAACAAATTGCCTAACAGGTTTTCACTATCACTGACCTCACTACTACCCTATGGTGAATATCAAAATCGCCAAGCATTTGAGCAACAGTTACAGTCTGCGCTCAAGGATTTTAGGTTTCGGGGTCAAAGGTTGCGGGTGAAGCTGGAGCGATTCGAGTGTTTACCCGAAGGTGCGGGATTGGCAATGATCCGTCAACGCCAGAATGGTAAAGAATGGTTCAACGCCCAAACCATTGCAGTGCTAATGTTTGGGCATCGCAATACCAGCCTTCTATTATTTGAACGGGGCAAAATGACGGCGGGTTACACCAATGGGTTGGGCTTTCACCAAATGGTAAAGCGAGTAATTGAGCGCACATCTGGGCAGGATGCCACTGTTTTGACCTCTGCCATCTATGCAGCCGGTTCAGATATCACGGCTGATAACCAAGCAATTCGCACTCTGGTCAAAAGCAGAGAACCTAAAAACATTGATTATGAATTGCAGATGATTGTTAATGCCATTGCTACAGCTAAAGCTGAGTATTGGTCTAGGCTTTACGATTGGCTGGAATCAACTTTACCTGCGGTAAACGAGGTGATTTTGAGTGGTGGCGCAGCATTGTACTTAGAGCAAGAGTTACAAGACTGCTTTCAAGAAATTTCAACTTATTGGGGTGCTGACCTACAGCAGCAGGTACAAGAAGTATTCAAGGATAAAAGTAATGATTATTGCCGCACTTTCCGAGAGCAGGAAGCTTTGTCGTTTAGGTTGATTGATGCGTTTGGTTTGTTTATGCGGTTTAGAGCGCAAATCGAGAAGGTAGCATAACTATGACTAATAATAAATTACGTAAAAATCATGACACTAATAGACAGCGCAAAATTTTTAGATTTTCTTACCATCCTTACTCAAATACAGTAGACGGCCAGTTAATCACATATTTGCAACAGGGAGATGAAGCGCGTTCTAGCAAAGAGATGGTATTGCAGGCATTACGAATGTGCTGGTTGCCTTTAGCATACAAAGCACAAGCAGATGCAGGTGTAGATATTAGCGATCAAGAACTGCGTCGGGTAGGGTTGATTTGTTGTCATGCCCTGGAACAACATTTGGCTTATTTACGAATGGAACTAGGATTACCACATAAATCAAGTGATGTTTTGCCTATGCCTATAAGCACTATGACCAATCCTCAAACGCTTGCTACTATGTTCGGTCTAGATGCAGGTAATTTCAGTCACATTAATCCTGATGATAATATTGGCGAAAACAAAGGTAGTAGTAATAGCAATAACAATTGTAGCAGCAAGGCAAAACACAAAATAGATTCTGATTCCTTCATTGCTGGTGAGGGGTCTTTCTATGATGATACAGACAATATGTTTGAGAATATTTAAGTATTTATTAATGCACATTTAGTCAAATCAGAAAGGAGATTTAAGATGGCAGCAATTCACTTCATGGATGGTGAAAAAGGTGGAGTTGGCAAGTCTTTGTTTGCACGGGTTATGGTGCAATACTGTATTGACAATAAGCTCTCTTATGAATTGGTAGAAGCAGACCAAAGTAATCCAGATGTGGGCGCATTTTACCCAGATAATCATAAAACAGCAATTTTTAGCGAATCAGAACGTAAAGCTTACGATGCTGATGAAATTTTTAATTTAGCACTAACAACTTCTGTCATTGTCAATTTACCTGCTCAAGTATACCCAGCAGTAACTGATTGGATTGAACGTAATCAAATCCTAGAACTTACTGGGAAAAATAAGGTCAAAATATATAAGTGGTTTGTTTGTAGTGGTGGATATGACAGCGTTCAATTATTTATGCAATCTCTCGAACGCTTTGAAAACAAGATTAAGCACATATTTGTACGCAATTATGGTTTATGTGATGACTGGAAACACGTAGATGGACGTAAGAATTTACAGGAATTAATCAAAGCTTATAAAGTAGCTGTCATCAATTTTCCCAAATTCAGCTATCGAGAGCGGGATATCCTTGATGCCAATCAGATAAATTTTTCTGCGGCTAGAGATTATGGAGAGTTAGGTGTATTGGGTAAGCAGCGATTACACAATTTTCTCAAAAGAACTTCTGACGAAATTGAGAAAGCTAAAATCTGGAACCCTCCGGCAGCTTCAATTACTTCCCCCACAGAAAAATTTGATGATGCTAATGTCAACAGCAAGGTTGCTACCAAGAAGTAATCTAATTCAGGAGTGCTGTACATGGATAGCGGGGCGTTTAGCCCGTGCAATTAATTTTACTTTTTTACTCAGCACTCAGCACTCAGCACTGTTTCGGTGACATCTCCCACCATCAAATAAAATTACCAAATAAGCGTGGGGGACGAGGACGCGAATTAGCTAAAAGCAAATACAGATATGAGTAATTCTCACACTGAAGAACTCGATTTAGACGATGAGTTTTTGGATTCAGTAGCTGCTAGAGGTAAAGGACTGAGCCAAATTCCTTACCCAACTTTACTAGATTTAGCCATTCGAGGTAAAGACGATTCATTTAAAGCTAGGGTTTGGGAAATAGTAGTCCAAACCGGACTTGACCCTGATGACCCAGCATTTCTGATAATGATTGCTACTGGTAGGCTACAAGTACTGTTGGAAGACAATCCCAAAGAAATGGAAGCAATGTTTGACCTATGGCAAACGCAGCTTTATGACCATCTCCAGACATATGAAAAGGCAGCAGTAAAAGGTCAACAAAAAGCGATCGCTCAGGCTGTAACAGGATTAATTAGGCGTACTGAATTTGAACGTGCTATTCATTCAGTTCCCTCTTTAATTGCTGCGGGAATACTGCTATTAATTGCAGCTGGAGTAGGTGGACTAGTAAGTGTAGGTGGAATGTCTTGGTATCAATCCAGTCATCTAGATCCTGCTGGGCCACGCCAACTCACACAAGCCCAAGCCAATGCTTTGGAATGGGCAACCAGTAATGAAGGTAAGTTTGCTCACAACTTAATGCAATGGAATCAAGATTTGCTGAGTCGTGACCAAAACGGTCAACTTACTTGTGCTAAGGATGTCAAGCGTTTGGGGGTAACACTGCAAATTGGAGCAAGTAGCAGAAAAGCCTCGTCCGGGTTCTGCACGTTATGGACATCACCTAGCAATCAGCGCCAGTTTGTATCTAAACCGCGTCTACCTTGAAAATCATAGTTTTTTGGAACTAGAGTAAAGTTCAGAACTCAAAGCACGACCGAATAATATACTCTCCTTAAAAACTCCAGGTTTCAAAATGGACGGGGTTTAAGTTAAAAAATTACTTGTCAAGTTCTCAATCGTAGAAGAGGATTCAGGAGATGTTTACCTGCAAAGTTAACTGGCTTTGGCTGCTGGTAATAGGAGGTATAGTTACAGCTTGTACGCCTACTACTGTAAATGTCAGTGGCAAGGATGAGAAGAATACGACTCAAGCTCAAACTGTACCTGATTATCCGCCGATGTATGATGTGGATGTTAAAGTTTGTGGCAACATTATTGCCCCTCTCAAGGATGGAAAACGTTGTGTCAATCAACAATTACGTTTGTGGGGCCCAGTAGGAGAGGCAAAATTAGTTCGTGCTGGTATTTCTCTACCATCAGTTTCTAGCGTAGAGCATAAATTAGCGATCGCCTCGAAAGGCTGTTACCCTGTTTATTCCCAACCTGACCAGCAGCAGTTTTATTGGGCTAATTCCATTATTCAAGTCAACAGGGGAGAAACTGCACCTACAGTCGAAGTCAAGCCAACTCAACTTTCAAACCAGCAGATTGATGAGTTGATGACTAGTAAACTTTCCAGTCGGACAATTACAACATTTGGTGGGGTGGGGTGCGAAGCTGCATCTTCGGTAAAATAAAGCTTTTACGGTTGAGGGTGGGTGGGCAAAAAAGTTACCCCACATTTTAGTGGGGCTACTGTGAGAGCCAGCAGGTAATTATGAAGCTTCAGCCCATCTAGCTGTACGTTGTTGTTTATGAGCTTTACGCCGCTCCCGTACTGCATCCAAATCTTTCAGTCCATACAGACGTTTGGCGTATGCTAGTAGTTCATTGATGGGAGTTTCGCTATAGTCCTGGCGAAACTGAATGTTATGTTTGTTCCAATCAAACTCTTGCTGATTAAAACGTGCTTGACCAGCAAGTTCTCTGCCTGATTCCTCACGTAAAACTTCCAGTACCATTAATCGCACTTTATCCTGATATCCTACTACCTGATCCAACGCTTTTGTTTGTTGCTGATTACGAGTCATTTGAGTCATTTGATTATCCTTTGATTAACGAGTTACTACATCTCATCTGGACAGCATCGACAGATGCCTTCTGAGTTAGAGTTGACTTTTAAATCTCTTCAATTCAGCAGCAATCGCTGCCTTGAATTCTGTTTATTGAATGTGGGTGGATGGGAAATAGAATGCCCCGAATTAGATAATTCAGGGCATTGTAATTAATCGTCAATTTCTATATCTTCGTCATCTTCATCTTGTTCAAAATCGTCATTTATCAAGTCATCAGAGTTGCTACTTAAACCATTGAGTCCGTCCATACGTTTAGACCGAGCAGCTTTATGAGAAGCACGTCTATCTCGTATTTCATCAAGATTATTCAAGCCGTAAAGTTTGCGGGCATAATTCACCAGTTCTTTTAATGGTGTATTTACATAATCCTTACGGAATTGGGAATTGTGTTTGTCCCAATCAAACTCTTGTCCGTTAAATCTGGCTGCTGCTGCTAATTCTCTTCCTGATTCTTCCCGCAATACTTCAATTACCATCAGGTGTACTTTTTCCTGATAAGTCATTACTCGTTCTAAAGCAGGAATATGCCTTTCAATTTTACGTGATGCTTTGGCAGTTTTGCGAACGTTAGCGTTAACCATGAGAATTACTCCTTGATATTTAGTATTTTTCTCATAGAAACAGCATCGAAAGATGCAATTAGCTCCAATTTCAATTCTTTATTCGGCAAAAAAATAACCTGTATTGTTTGAGGCAATACATGGTTATTTTGGGTTATTATTCTGTCAATTACTGAGAATAATTCAGAATTGTTTACTCGTCCTCATCTTCTTCATCTAATTCGTCATCTTCATCTAAATCTTCGTCGAGTTCATCTTCGATATCCTCCTCATCTTCATCCAGGTCTTCGTCCAGTTCGTCATCTAAATCGTCAAGTTCTTCCTCTTCTTGTTCTTGGAAAGAATTACGACGTTCTAGAGATGCGCGGTTGAATTCCACTAAATCTGCTATTGCTTGCTCTGGGTCAGTGCTGATAGTGTCATACAGCATACTCATGAAAATTGCCACTACTTCTGGTGCATATTTGAGTGCATCTGGTTGTCCAAACAATTTAGTAAATAATTTTGTATTCCATTTTTGCCAATCAAACTTTTTGTTACCACCTTTCTTTTTGACCTGAGCAGCAATATCAAGTCCGAGTTTTTCACGCGCTGCATGACCGATTTTAGTTGAAACACGCGAATCCCGTAGCTGCAACTTAACACCATATTCTTTGAAGATTAGGTTCCGCAATTCCTTCAACAATGCTAATGCCTCTTCTTGTGGTGAAGCATTCGCTACCTTTGATTTAGTTGTAGCGGATGTGCCGTTGGTTTTGGCAGATGTTTTAGTATTAGCTGCGTTGCGATTGTTATTGGTTCTAGCTTTAGCGATAGCCATTTTACAGCTTCCTTTAATGAAGTAAATTTTTCACCTCCTTGCCGCAATCGCGGCTTTCACATCCATTTCATTTCAATTTCATTTTTTTGCGATTTAAAACCTGTCTTTGCTGCGACAAATTTATGCTTTTAAGAGATAAAGAAGCGGACTAGGAGCAGTTTCCGAAATTAACACTGTACTGGAGGCGATGCCTGCGGCGGGCGTAGCCATCGCTCTTTTTCACACAAGAAATATAGCCAATCCGTTAGTAATAATTATCCGTGTGGCTAAAGCATCAGTAATAAATTTGCTCTAAAAGGGGAAAGTAAGTTGTTGAAGTCAGATTTATGAAGTTGACAGACTGGCCTGCTCTAGCTAACCAAAATACTCCAATTGTGGCTGTGGAGTATCATACGCCTGACAGAATGCAAATACTACAGCAGTTTTACCATTGGGGTGAAGAACGGTCTTTATCAGTCTTTGTCTGGAATCCTGGTTACTGTGGACTACAGCAATTAATTAAGCATCAAGGTCAGTACATCTTACAGTCAACTAACAGGGGTAAAGATGGGGACATTATTCAGTATCTTCTGGAGGAATATCAACCAGGCATTTATTTACTGGAGGGAGTTCTAAATGAGGGTGATGGTAGCAAAATAAGTCAAAAATGTAGCTATCAATTACTCAATGCCTGTCATCAAGCTCTCTGGTGTCAGCAACATCATTACTGGGTGTTATTGGAAACTTACGTTCAACTACCTCTAGAATTACAGCCTTTTATTCCTATACTGTCAAATCCACTTCCAGACCAACAGCAGGTACAGATGGTTGTGCAGCAGTTTTGTGATACCTGGGTTGGGCGTAGTCATCCCCGGCTTCAGCAGTTTGCGGAGTGCGATAGCGAAGCGCTGCTGCGAAGCGCAGATCGCGATTACCTCGCCGTAGTCGATCGCAATTCTTGGTTAAAGACAACAGAAAAAACATCAGCACTGCAATTGCTCTTTCTTGCCTGTCAGGGTTTACCCATAGGCGAGATAAATATGCTACTACAGCAATGTCTGGGTTTTACAAAGCGGCTTGAGGAAATCGCCCAATTAGTCCTAGAGCATAAAGTTAGCAAACTGCGGGGTCGGGGTTTAGAATACATTGCTCAACCGGATGTACCTTCAGCCGGGGGATTAGATTTACTAGAGAAAAGGTTGGAAACCATTACCTGTCTACTTCAACCTAAAGCAAAGCAATATGGATTAAAGTTTCCCACTGGGATGCTCTTATGGGGGCCACCGGGTACTGGTAAAAGTCTCTCTGCCAAATTAGCAGCTAAAAAAATGGGATTGCCATTGTTAGCAGCTAATTGGGGTGTACTACTGGGCGATCCTCATCCCGACAGAGCATTAAAGGAGTTTATTGCTTTGGTGACTTCCCTTTCTCCTTGTGTACTCTACTGGGATGACTTTGATAAAGGCTTTGCTGGCTGGGACTCCAATGCAGATGGAGGTGTGGCACGGCGGCTATCTGCGGCTTTGTTAACTTGGATGCAAGAGCATCAAGAGCCAGTTTATACCATTGCTACTGTCAATCGCTTGTCAATGCTACCTGCGGAATTAGTGCGCCGTTTTGATGATATCTTTTTTGTGGATTTACCCCATGAAGGGGCAAGATATGAAGTTTTTAATCTACATTTAGCTAAATATTTTCCAGCTTTTCGAGACAATAACTCACCTTGGAGTGATGACCAATGGCGTAGGTTGTTGGCTGAATATCGCATTTGCAGTCCCGCAGAAATTGGTAATGCAGTCCGTCGTTGTGCTGAAGAGGCTTTTTATCAAGGTAGACCTGGGGAAATTGAGTTTGAGGATTTGCTGAAACAGCGACAAGAATTCACACCAGCTATGGAACGAGAGTCAGAACAGATGCAGGCAATTCGCAATCAGGCTATTTATGCTAAACCTGTAGCTAGTCAGGATGTTTCTCGATTTGCTTATCAGCATCGGGAGTTATTTGGGTGATATGAGTGGAATTTTTGAAATTCTGTGGGTTCGGACATAAGATGAAATTCTAACAACGAATTTATAAGGGTTCCAGGCGACGATATTCGCGTATAAGTGAAATCAACTGTGAAGTCTGGGTTTTAGCCAAATAGTCAATTCTGTGACTTACACCATAAGCTGTCCGTAACGGACAACTTATGGTGTAAGTGTGTGGGTTTACAGACTAAGTGAAATTTTTTCAACCTAAGAATAAGGGTTTGAGCAACCTTTTTAGCAGACTAAATGAAATTTTTTTGCGGACTAAGTGAAATTTTCCCCCTAAATTCGCAGACTAAATGAAATTTTCCACCAAATGGGCATAAAACGTTCCAATTCATTACAAAACAAGGCTTTGGAGCAAAAATTCTGTAAGTGGCGATCGCCCTTAGCGACGAAAGAATCAGGGTTACACAAGTAGATTTTCAATTAGTCTGCAACAGAATTTCACTTAGTCCGCACAAATTTCATTTAGTCTGCGAACCGACAGCGGTATTGGTTGAGTCGATGGGGAGTATTATCTCCCGCACCTCTCAGTTAGATCCGAACGTGCCCATTTCTGTGCATTCGGCTCCCGATGTTCTTAGCTTGCGCTTTTGCTCATGTGTTTGTAATCGTGGCAACTCTCATGAATTGCTTCGAGATTATTTTTCTTCCAGTTGGCGTGATTTCCATCGATGTGATGCAGATGAATCCGTTCTTCATCGATAAATTTCAGACCGCAGGAAGCACATTTATGGCTTTGCTTCTTGAGAGCAATAGAGGTTTCGCCGTTGTAGAGCTTGCTGTTACGTTCGCTCCAGTAGGCTATATCTCCGTCATAGGGGGATTTTGTGCCCTTAACCATGACGTGTTTATTTTCGGAGTAAGGAACCATTGGGAATGCTTTCTTTATGAGTTCTGCACTTGAATAGCGATTCTGCTTTGTTTCCTTGTTAAGTACCGCGTATGCTCTGTGATTTAAGAACCAAAGCGAGTGCTTTGAGCCAGTCATATCACAGAACTTGTGGTAGTTTCTCCAGCCTCTAACTATCGGGGCTAGTTTTTCTGCCTTTACGATAGAACCATAATTCGAGTTGTTGACGATGTGTTTTACTTTCTTACGAAACGCTTTAAAGTTATCCACTGAGGGAGTACTTCTAAACTTTCCGTTTTTCTGGACTTTAAAGTTCCAGCCGAGGAAATCAAACCCGTCTGTCGCGGCGGTAACTTTGGTTTTCTTTTGGCTAACATTCATTCCGCGAACGCGGAGGAATTCGGAGATTCTTTCAAGTATCTCTACTGCATCATCTTGGGGACGTAGTATAATAACCATGTCATCCGCATAACGGATTGATGGTTCATTGATATCGTTTTGGGGTGTTTTCTCAGTTACTTTGAGTTGAGTTTTTTTACTACTACCCGACTGTCTATGATATCTGTGGATACTTTCAATCCCGTTGAGTGCGATATTCGCTAGTAATGGACTAACTACTCCCCCTTGCGGGGTTCCTTGTTCAGGGAATTGTGGGTTAACTCCTGCCTTGAGGCATCGGAAAATTCCGAGTTTTAAGCCTTTAGGGGCAATGAGTTCATCCATAATTGTTGAGTGATTAATCCTGTCGAAGCATTTTTCGATATCGAGTTCTATTACTCGTTTTCCTGTTCCGTTCTTACCTGAGTTTAGGTTAGTGAAGATGTACTTTTGTGCATCATGGGCAGAGCGCCCAGTTCTGAACCCGTAGCTCCTAGCGTGGAAAGTTGCTTCGTGTGCTGGCTCTAGTGCATATTTTGCAAGGCATTGCCAAGCTCTATCTGCTATGGTGGGTATCTTAAGCATTCTGATAGTACCGTCCTTTTTAGGGATGGGTATTTCTCGTAAGCCTTGATGTTTCCAGTTTCCGCTATTAACTCTTAACCATTCTTCTAGATAGAAGCGTTCGCTAAAAGTTAGGGATTTTTTGCCATCAATACCAGCCGTCTTTTTACCAGCGTTTAGCTGAGATACTTGTCTTATTGCAAGAAATCGAGCCGAGGTTGATTTTAGAATGAGCTTTTGGAGTGACCGAGCTTTCCGCTTGTCTCCAACTTGAACAGCTTTGTACACGCGCTTTTGAAGGCGGAAAAGGTTACGGCGGAATTTCTTCCACGGTAGAGCTTTCCAAGATTCACTAGTTTTGTAACTGTGTCTAATCATTTTCTCTTCTCTAGTTCATGTATTCTGAACACCTCAGACCAATTACGGTCTGTCCTACCCGACTTGTGAGAGTTCCGTATCCCGTCTTACCTACCTGGGGTTCGACTTCCCCAAGACTCACAAATCGTTTTTATTCGTTCCCTCGGTGAGATTGATTGTTCCGTTAGATGTAGCCAATTCAACTGCTAGATTCCCTGGACTCTTGCCGATACTACGATTTTGTTCGGCGGGGTTAGCTCTAGCGAAGTCAGGGGTTTTATGTTACGCCCTGCTCAAAACTAAGTTGCTTTTCTAGGCTCTGTTTCATCATGGGAACTCCCTATTAGCGCCAGTGTCAGCCCGTAACGGCTGTCTGATTGCTCCCTGTTCCCAGCTTCACTCTACAAGAAACGAGCTTGTTCGGTGTGGGCAGGTAAGGAGTCAATTCTGAGTCTGAATGGTAGGACTTACACCTACATCAAACCGAGAGTTCAACCTTTGATGACAGTAATCTGCTGTCAGGTTGGATTAGTTATGTACGGGCTTATACCGTGATTCACTAATCAACGAATCGCACAATCGTAGTTTTTGTCGGATAAAAGATAAGGGTTACTTATTTTGTATCCGCGATCGGGTATGATGGTTGAAGTCGCAAGTCGCAAGTAAAAATAAAGAAAGATAAAGTACAACGGGTACAAGTATGGATAAAGACACAAATATTACTGACAGAACTAAAGCGTATGCAGTCAGAATCATCAAGGCTTGTAGCTTTCTTGATGAAAAACCGGGTGTTTGCCGTACCCTTTCTAAGCAACTGTTACGTTCTGGTACCAGTATTGGTGCTAATGTACACGAATCTCGTTCGGCTCAGTCTGATAAAGACTTCTTGCACAAAATGGAAATAGCTCTTAAGGAAGCGCGCGAAACTGAGTACTGGTTGGAAATTTTAATTGAATCTGAAGTTGTTGAAAAAGGTAAATTTGATTCGTTGCTTCAAGAAACTAAGGAAATAGTGAGGATACTCATTGCTTCTACTCGCAAAATTAAAGAGAGATTGAATGGCAGCAAATCCAACGGCAGGAGGATGGAAGCGGCAAGCGAGAATTAATAGTTTAACTCCGAATAGAGAATAAAAAATCAAGTCGCAAGTTGCAAGTCGCAAGTCGTAAGTAGTTGTCTTGTTATTAAAAGTATGAAAATATATTTATCAAAAAAGTGAAGGTTCAAAACCTCGCCCCGGAGTGTCTGGCTTGATTCAATACTTGCGACTTGCGACTTGCGACTTGCAACTTCTAATTGGTATTACTTGCGACTTGCGACCTGCGACTTGCGACTTGTGAAGACTTTTAAAGAAGAGAATGAACTATAACGCAGATTCGTTGCCTCCGATTAAACTTATTCCTCTGAACGCTGAAACAGCATCGCTGACTGGGCGCACGGCTAGTACAAGACCACCAACCGATATTCGGTGGGTAAAAGTTCTGGAATTTTTACGCAGCAACAATCTCGCACCCAACAGCCGCAAGCTTTACGAACGCGAACTGAAGCGGTTTTTGGCGTGGAGTGAGCTGCACTATCATGAGCTACGCCCGCGTCACCTTGCACTATATAAAGAGTACCTGCGGGATGAACTGCGGACTGATGCAGGTAATCCCCTTTCAAAAAGCAGTATAAATGCCTCAGTTGCGGCACTCAAAAGCTTTTTTAAATGGATGTGCTATGCGTATCCTGACATTATTGCTACTAATCCCACACTGGGGATTAAACTGGAAAAAGTACCTCTACCACCAGCCCAGAGTTTAACTCCAGAGCAGATGGAGCAGGTATGGTCAGCGTTGGAGTTATTGGGAGAAACAAAACAACGAGATACAGCACTTGTCCACATCCTTAGTCATGGACTTCGGGCTGGGGAAGTTGTGCAGTTAAATGTTGGCTCATTTGATGGCAAGCTGCTGTTTTTACCGGACACCAAAACCAACGAACCACGCTTAGTGCCACTGCGAAAAGAAAGCCGAGAAGTCGTGGCAGATTATTTACAATTACGCTCACAGCAAGGAGAGGTGTTAAACAGCCTTAGTCCACTGATGATTTCACACCATGCTTCATACAAAGGTGAACGCTTGAGTTATCACGGCATTTACTTTGCTGTAGAAAAAATCGGTGAACTAGCTCACATTGAGGATTTGCACCCTCACTCCTTTCGCCACACCTACGCCACTGACTTATTGCTATTGGGAGTTGACCCCAGCCATGCCCGTAAGCTAACGGGACATCAAAGCGATAAAGCGTTTCGGCGCTATACCCTTCGCAGCGAACAAGAAGCTGCGATCGCTGCTTATTATCGCGCCATTGGTGAAGAGGAAGCAGAGTAGATATGCCAAAGCCACTCGATCCCAAATGCCAGTTATGTGCCAAGTTACCAACAGCTAAAGCCAAGGTGCTGCATGGGACAAATGGGGATGGATGCTGGAATCCTAAAGTTTGCCATAATCGCCGCTCATTTTATCGCCACCGCTCCCAGAAGAATTCAGCAGAAATTGATTTAGTAAGAGTCGAACCACCAGCAACATATTTTGCAGTGCTGTATCTATATAAAGAACCGGGGGATAAGCCATTGCACGCCTTGGGCGCAGAACTCTGGCTGGGACAACAGCCTATTTGTCGCTTAGAACCAATTCACTGCTTTGGGTTAACGACGGGTAAAATACGCACTTATACAGATCAGGTTTTACAGGCGTTTGCCAAACAATATAGTGTTTCACTATATCAATATAAAGATATGTTTGAGATTGCCTCAAGCTACTGCCCAGTAAATCCTTGCCCGTTAAGTCCTGAATTTTTTCGATGACCACATACCACCAATTAACAATCTGGGATGTGCTTGATGAGTTGTCCGAATCTCCAACGACATCAACACTAGCACCGATGTGGGAATGTTTAGATGCCGAGCTAGAAAAATTACCCTTAGAGGCACAGTTATTAACCGCAGCGCTTGCCTTCAGCCAAATTGCGGATATTCTTAAGTCTCGTGCAGAAATGCTGTTGCAAGATACGCGCGATCGTAATAACCCAAAGGGGCCAATTGTTAGCACTGATCTCTTTGCTGGGTTAGTGCGGACAACAATGCACTTAGATTTAGATGATTTGATTGAACCGGAAACACCACAAACCTTTAAACCGCATAGATCACACCAATTTTCATCTCCTACTGAGGAGGGCGATTCTGTAGTAGCACCTGTTGAGAAAGCAAATGTTTTGGCAATGCTCGATGAGGTAACGAGTTTAGAAGATATCCACAAGCTGGCGGGTGATGAACATGTGGAAAAATGGCAGAGCGCGATCGCTAACTATCTGATAAATGTAGAAGATGAGATTTCTTTAGTTAAACTCCAACGTGTGTTGCAAATGCCGATGGTAGAAGTATGGTTGGGACTATTGCTGGGTGGGTTTACACTAGAACAGCGTGGTGATTTTTATCACAACCATAATGTCTGGGTGAAAAGCTCAGAAACTATGACCAGCAACAACAGGATTGTACAGCATTCAAAAGTCGGAAGTCGGAAGTGAGTTACTTCCGACTTCCGACTTAATTTACAGCCTTATATTTCCCTTACAACTCAAAATCAAGAGTGAAGGTTTGGTCATCAGAATCCTCTTGCTTAGCGTCTGTAGATGGTTGTGAAGTCGGCTGCTGGAGTCTGTTTTCATCAGTAGTCAGCGGAGTGAAAGCTACTTGTTGTATGGGTAATCCAGCTTTTATAAAAACAAAATAGCAATCAATAATAAAATAAAGCGTCTCCAGGTAACTTTTATCTAGTTTTTGGGATTCTGCAAATATGCGTTCTCGGTAATTATCTTTGAGCCGAATTTTTATCGGAGCCAAGTCTTGTTTGTCTACCATTGTTCTAACTTCACTTAAGAGATGTAGTTGTTGGATTCTTGCTGCTAATGGTTTTTGCCATTTCTAAAAGCCCAAAGACATTCGCTTCCACTGGATTGTCCAGAATTTTAAACCCGTTCTTCTCTAAGAGCTTCTTGAACCCTGGTAACAAGCAACCTCCACCTATCGCCCAGATTTCATCCCCTTGGTGTTTGGCATCAAGTGTCAAATTCACTACTTTCTTCAAATATTTTTCATACCAATCTTTCAAACAAGCACTGTATATATCTTTGATATCGATGTCACGGCTGTACCTGGTATGCCCCATCTCAAGACAAAACCGGATCTTGGAAGCATCCCCAATTTTTCCTCCATTTAAATGTTTCATTTTTTGGGAAATATCATCGAGAAGAACTTCTACACCGATGGGGTAGGCGGTGTGAACTTCTCTTTTTCCCTGGTTGTAACGAGAATACAGGGTCGTACCATTACCAAAGTCTAAAATAGTTAATTTTTTCGGTAATTGATGCCCAAACAATGCACCCATCCCTTCTAGTACTACTTTCAACACTTCTACTTTCACTTCTGATTGTTTGCCAGCAAGTATCGGCTGATATTCTCCACTTAGTACTTTTTGCAATTCATCAGCCAAACCAATATCATGTAAGCTAACGACTAATTTTAAATGCCAAGCCCTACGGTGTGGTAGATGTGCCAATGCACCCAATAATGTCAACAACGCATTATTGACTTTATTTTTATTGTTATCGGTGTTGCGGTCAAAATAATTCCCTGTACGGAAAGCTGATTCTCCAACAGTGTAAGCACTACCGTTAAAAACTACCCTCCCTGGTACGTCTTCCATTTCGGCTGTGGAAATATAACTAGGCACACGAACGACTTCAAAGCCATCGACTAAAAGTTTCAGGCTTCCGTAACCGTTGTCAAAGCCAGCAGGAAAAATTTTTTGCAAGGTATGAATGTTTGACACAGGCTTCAAGTTAATACGTTTTTATTTGTAAAAGTTATCCGTTCAGGTGATATAGAAAAGTAGGTAAAAGAAAAATAACTTGCTATAAGTTTTTGCCCAGACCTCTGTCCCTTTTTTATTTAACCTCAAGAGCTTATCATACCTTCTTGGGGGCTAAGTGGGGTACATTTAACTCTTTTGTACTTTGTACCCCACTTAGCCCCTATAAGTACCCTATATAGGAGTCAAATTTGCATCAAACTCCTAAATCATCTTTGGGGTGCATATAGCCCCCACATAGCCCCCAAGGTAGTTTTTGAAGTGTTTTTATGAATAAAAGAAAATTAGTTTACTAGATTAGAACATTACTAATTTTTACCATTTCGTAATGACTAAATTCTGTCTTGACTAAAATCAGTAATAAGTAAACAGGCTAAAAACCTATATTTACAGTTATCTTCCCGAATAGTAGGGCTTTTTGGGAGCTAAAATAATTACTAAATAGCGCTCCACAAAATTTAGTCACTCTTAAATGACTAAATTGTATAATGACTAAATAATGCAAAAATGACATTATGCATTATGATATTGACTAATTTACACAATGCTGATGGTAGTCAGTAAAATGTTAATTCTTACTTGTGCATCCTTGTCCGGTGGCCAGGGAAAAACAACTGTTGCAATCTTGTTGGGTAGAATGCTTGCTCAAACAGGACAGCGTGTACTGATGATTGATGCCGATCCCCAAGCGAACCTAACTTTTTACCTGGGACACGAAGTTCAGCAGAATCAACCCACGCTTCTAGAAGTTCTCAAAAAACAGATCAATACTGAAGACGGTATTTATGAAATCGGAGAAAACCTATGGTTAATTCCTGCTGATGATGGATTAGATAATGCTCAAGAATTTTTGTCTGGGAGCGGTATGGGAGCTATTGTTCTGAGCAAACGCTTAAAAGAGGTATCAGATTTATTCCAATACTGCATTGTCGATGCGCCACCTCAGCGATCGCAAATCTGCCTTACATCGTTGGGGGCTGCTGACCGTATCATTATTCCTGTAGAAGCATCATCCAAGGGTGTCAATTCTCTCATCCGAACTCTGAGTTTAGTTGAGGAACTTCAAGAAATTGATGCTTTTTCAGGGATAGTGCTTGGCATCTTGCCATTCAGAGATAAATGGGTAGGTAATAACCAAGTCGCACAAAGTAAGGCGAGTATCAGTGCAATGCGAACAATTGCCGAAGGAATAGTCGTTTTACCTTCAATTTTAGAATCTGAACAATTTAAAAAGGCCATAGATAAAGGTGTAAGTTTGTCCTCTCTAGGCTTTGAACAACTCGAAACTCCCTTCCAACAAATTATCGAGAGGTTACAAAAGAATGTCTGATGTTTTTGAGCGCCTTAAGAAAAAGACACGTCCAAGTGTTCCAGCACGGGATACAACACTTGTAAAAGTACAACATGATAACTTACTAAATGACGAAATTACTGAATTTAGTCATTTACCTGAAAAACCAAAACCAGATTTAGATAGTGAGGAAGTTATAAACGATAAGGTAAGCACTTCTAATCAAGAACAGCAGTTAGAGTTACCCCAGATCATCAGGCGAACAATCAGGTTAGAACAGGACATTGATACCAACCTAGATAGCTTTTGCAATGTAAATAAAATTACTAGAGATACTTTCCTAGAAGCTGCATTTCTCGTCTGCTCAGAAAATGAGGAATTATTGCAAGAGGTACTAAAGCAAGCTAGAAAACGTTATCAACAGCGTAAACAAGCTGGTGAACAACGCAAATTTCAGACATTGGCTAAGAAAATCAACGTTAACGATTAAGTTAACCGATACCTTTTTGCTAACATTCATTAACAAATACACTCTTGGAGAGAGGGCGTATCAACCAATGCACGAAGGAAAATCCCTCGCGCACCATTTAGATCCCGGCTCATCACTTGCCCATCAGATGGAGACTTGACGAATTTAGCGCCACCAAGATTGGGGATTATTTCACCAGTCCAACTGACTGTTTTTGATGTGTATGCCTCGTTAACATCCATAACTGACTTGCTAGTTTCAAAAGCTTTGTGTTTAAGAAACTGCTTAAATCGGTAGTGGGAGAGTGTTAACATCTGGCGTACTGACTTTGACCTAATTCGCCGCTTTGCTTTCTTAGACATCTGAGATGTTTCAAAAGTTGGTAGCAAAATAATGTCAAAGTTGTCAACCAAAAATCGAGCAGTTTTCTTGTGCAGTTCGTCTACAAGATTTTTGATTTTACCTCGTAGTGAACTTGCCGCAAGTTTCATTCTTCTTTTCTGTTTGCATTTAGCTTTGGTGAGTTTAGAAATTAACTTATCTAAGCGGAAGCATAGCTTCTGAATTTGCAAATTAGCAGCTGTTCCAATTTCACCAAAACTAGATTCAGAAAAGAATGTGATAAACGTCCTGATGCCGGGGTCAAGTGCCACAACGCGTCCTTGGTTATCAGATTTTTCTTGTGGCACGTTCTCTGGAACTGTCAGATAGTAATCACGGTAGGCAAATATTAAACGACAGTCGCCAAAGCTTTGCGGCAAGGCTTCTTTGAAGATTGCCTCACCTAATATAGTGTGGTAAATACCTAAGTCTTTTACCGCAGACTTGGGAATGTAGCAAGATTGTACAGTGTCTTTCCTTGACCTAAATCTAACCTTGCTAATACCACCACCATTTTTAAATTTTTTCTTGGCGTTACTAACAGCTTTACAGGCATCTTTGATGGCGATTGATTTAATTTGATAAGGGACTGATTTACTCCATTCTGGTAGTCCATTCAATATGTCAGTCTTAATCGCTTTCCAGTTAGCCTTGATGCTAGAATCTTGCAGCGATTTAACAGTAGTGTTATAGACAAATCTAGACACACCAAACCAAGATTTAAGAATCTGCCTTTGTGCCGCCGTGAGGAAGATCCGGATCTTCCTTGATTTTTTTACTGTACTTCCTGAATCCGTGCATCCGACAAGAGAAGACGTAGAGGATGGAGAGAAGATCCGAGGTAAGTTCTGATTCGGGGCAGTGTACAGTATTGTCGAGAACCACGATTTGTCCACCGTTTTGCTCGACCATGTACTGAATAAGCTCGAATCCAAACCTTGCGAGCCGGTCACGACAGGCAATAACAAGCGTGAGCTTATCTCCTCGCATAAGTCTGTCCAATAAGGCTTGCAGTCCTTTCCGCTTGAAGTTGATTCCACTGCCAATGTCTTTGATAGCGAAGCGTTAGCGACGTAAGGAGCGTCTGATTTCGGCATCTGGGTAGAGTGATTGCATGTAAGCAATTTGTCTACCAAGGTCGTCTCGTTGTTTGGTTGAACTGACTCGGCAGTAACAAATAAAGGAGAGCTTCTGGCTTGCACCACGGAGGTAAGACTCGACGTTAAACAGTCTTTGCCCTGCCTCGTTTTTGATGCTTTCGATCTTGCCATTACCTGCGTACTTCTTTAAAGTGTTTGGATGCAGTCCAAGTCTTTTGACTGCTTCTCGTAGTGGTATGGTTTATGTACCACTACGAGAAGCATTTGTTAGTATACGTAATCTATTGTTAGCAAATAGTTAGCTATTGGCTAACCCTAATCCATCCGTGAGAGGTTAAGGTAATTGCACTAATATCTGGGATGTTGTAGGAAAAAGCAGTAATTCTCATAATGAGAATTGCTGGATATTTGCAACTTGGTGGATAATTACTCTTAGTTAAATTCTATTGCAAAGGGTGAGTTATAAAGCTTTAAGGAACTGCACTGGTTCTGTAGCCTCACGGCTGTTATTCACAAAAATATCAGCAATTAGTCGTAAAACTTCAGCTTGTTCTTCTGGAGGTGCTTCAGCAATCAGCGATCGCAGGCTAATTCCTGGCCTCTGACCAAATAACTCAGATAAATACCACACCCTAGCTTCTACCGGAATAGCCAAAAGTAGCGCTATTAGTTTTGATGCTCCTAGATCCGCCTTCCCGCGACGAAAGCGGGATAACATTACTTCTGACACTTTAGCCTGTTCAGCAGTTTTCTTCGCTTCCAAATTGAAGCGATTCATCATCTCATCGAATAACTGCTGATAACTTTGTGTTTTTTCTGATACAAAACTTTGCATTGCTTTGCTAATTATACTTAAGTTTAACGGTTATACTATTTGATGTTTGATTAAACGACAACGATGATGTATACCCTAATCTTACCAAACTCTTGCTAGGAGTGCTTTTTCCCAGACATATCTTTAATCTTCACATTACTAGCATAGCCATCAAATAAATACCTTGTCACGATTGAATATAAAAATTCGTTGACTAAGTGTTAATGATGGACACCTAAAAAATTAGTCTCTATCCCAACGGATCGAGGTGAAATTTTGTATTTTCATTGGTATTAACAAAATTGTGACACAACCAAATTCAAAAATTCAGGGACGTTTCTATCCACTTAAGCATGAAGAATGGCTGAAAGCCTGCCGTGAACTCACACCAGCACAGAGGGATGTCCTATACTACATCCGAACCATTGACCCTTATAACCAAGGGATTGACATCAATGCCGCTGAGGTAGCTCGTCAGCTGTCAGCACCAGAGCGGATAGTCCACAGGCAAACTGTAAGCCGCGCTCTTAAGGAATTAGACGCAAAGGGATTCATTGATCTAGAGCTATTGCAAGTCAGAACCAAGGTGAAACCAAAGGGATTATGGTGCAATGACACACCCGAATTTATTGAAGACACCGATGGTGTAATGATGCACCCAAGGTGTGATGACGCACCAATGGTGTGTGAAGACACCGATGGTGTAATGATGCACCCAAGGTGTGATGACGCACCGAGTGCGATCGCCACACACCACAGTGGATCACCACGCACCACGATGGATCATGACGCACCATGCGCGATCGCCACGCACCATGCAGAGGCTGAAAGCCTTGTGGAGAGAGAATTTCAAAACCCTAAGATCAATAAGAATTATTTAGACTTTATAAAGACTCTCTCAGAAGACGAGCGAGCGAATTTTCTAGCATTTTGTGAGGAAAAAACCAAAAATCTTAGCCAGCCAGTGAATGACATTGAGGCTTGGTTAGCTCACAAAAACAAAGCCGGAAGGAATCGCTGGGAGGTTTATTACGAAAAATATCTGGCTTCAAAACAGGTACAAGCCAAAAAAACTGAAACAAAAAATGCTCGAGATGAATTCCGTCGAGAACTCGAGGAACGACAGCGACAAGCTCAAAGAGCTTGGGAAGAGTCGCAAAGTCAAAATCTCGCTGAGAATACTGGCGGTGCGACATGATTGATAAACTGCCACCCCAAAACATCGAAGCGGAAGAGGCGATTTTAGGCGGTATCATGCTTGACCCAGAAGCAATCGATAGAGTGAGCGATCGCTTAGTTCCCGAAGCCTTTTACATTAGCGCCCATAAAGATATCTATCAAGCCGTGCAGCGCCTTTATTGCTCTGGTAAACCCACTGATTTACTCACAGTTACAGCTTGGCTTACTGACCACGATTTACTAGTCCGTATCGGTGGGAGAAATAAATTAGCAACTCTGGTAGACCGCACAGTGTCAGCTGTCAACATTGACACTTTAGCCGAGTTGGTAATGGACAAATTCGCGCGTAGACAGTTAATCAAGGCTGGAAATGAAATTGTACATCTCGGTTACGAGACAGAAACTGAGTTACCACAAATCCTTGACCAATCAGAACAGAAAATTTTCCAATTATCTAATCAAACCCTATCTTCAAACACTGAACATAACAGCACGATTAACGTTGCTGCTTACGAGGATTTAAATTCAGGAAACCCCATTTACCCTACAGGACTTCATGAACTGGATAATTTGATGGTGGGATTTGAAAGCGGCACACTCACCATAGTTGCGGGTAGGCCATCAATGGGAAAGTCTCAGATCGCCTTGTTTTTGGCTTTCCAAATGATACTGTTCCATGAGCTACCTGTGGTCATCTTCTCCTTGGAGATGACAAAGCAACAATTGGAGTACAGGCTGTGGAGTTTAATTAGTGTTAGCAACGCCTATAAGCATTTAGAGTTAACGCCACTAAAAAGCGATCGCATCCGCAGACATCGCTCAGGTAATAAACCCCTAGCAGACTGGGAATTTACAAGCATTGCCAAAATCGTCGGTGTTGCTTCAGAATTACCGCTGTATATGAATGACTCAAGGGGCATCACCGTTTCACAAATTGCTTCAGAATGCCGCCAAATTAAGGCTAAAGAGGGAAAACTGGGGCTAGTTGTAGTTGATTACCTGCAAATGATGGCAGAGGACTCTGGAGGCAACCGCAGCTATGAATTGGGAGATGTAGCCAGGGGACTTTACAAAATGGCAGGGGAATTGGATGTACCCGTGTTAGCACTGTCGCAAATCTCTAGGGGAGTTGATGGCAGACAGAATAAGCGCCCAATGATGAGCGACCTTAGCCAATCGGGAATTTTAGAAATGGTGGCAGACAATATTATTCTTGCTTACCGGGATGAGTACTACAACCCAGACACTACAGACCAAGGAATATTAGAACTCATCATGGCTAAGGCTCGACACGGTGAAACAGGCACAGCAACGGTATTTTTTGACAAGTCTTATGGAATTATACAGAATTTGCGCTCATGTAATATCTGAGTCCTCAAACTGCTGTCAAAATCATCCCCCTCCTGCGTCGGAATTTTTACTGGGGGGTATTGATGATAGCCCTAGTAAAAACTCTGAACAAATACAGATATCCCCCAGTAAAGATAGCCCTAGTAAAAAGCGTAGAAATTGGGGTGAGGGTAACGGCACTATTCATTGGCGCACCATTACTAAGGGTGGAAAGGACTATCCCCAGGCTTACTATCATTGGCAAGAAAAAGGGAGAAAGAAGACCAAGTACATCCCTAAGCATTTACTTGGGGATATTCAAGAAGCAGAGTTCAAGAAGCGCCCAATTAGAGAAATTTTGGTATTACTGGGTGTTGTGCCTAGCCCTAGTAAAAACACATTACTGGGGGATATGGAAAATAGCCCTAGTAACGATGTCGAGCAGTCAGAAATACCCCCCAGTAAAGATAGCCCTAGTAAAACTAGACGGGACAAAGGATTGGGTAGTGGCTCCATTCAGTGGAAAACCATCACCCTTCACGGCAAAGATTATCCCCAAGCTTGGTATCACTATGAGTTTTGGAAAGATGGCGATCGGCTTGTTAAAAAGTGCAAGTATATTCCAAAACGACTATTAAGCAGAATAGAGAAGCTAGAAGCAGATAAAGCGCCAGTTAGAGAGATTTTGTCAATATTGCGAGTAAAATTATAGAAAAACTTCATAAAAATCGCGTAAATTGTAAATACCGGGTAAGTCTATTACAGGTTTACAATAATAATTATCATTTTTACTTAAATTTATGCCAACAAGCTTTGTAATTTATCTCTCAGATAAGTGATCGCGTTTTCGTCTTCCTGCATTTCTAAATATGTTTAAAGTCAGCGAGTTCACAAATGGACGATATTGATTTACGCAACCTTGACAGTTGGAAAGCTCTTATTTTAAAGGTAATCACCAGCAATAGCCTGCCACAAGAGCGTAGTTCACTCACAGAACTCCGGCAGTTTCTGGATAAAATCCGAACACCACTGGAAGAGTTTCCACGTTTGAAGTCAAAAATTGACGAATTGCAAAAACAGAGCGCCGAATTAATCGAACCTCCTCTTGAATATGGGATCTTTCTAGGTAAATGCCCAACTAGAGCCGCTATATCTGGTAGCGAAAATGAACGTGAGATAGTTGTTGGAGTGCGTGGACAAAGATATGAAGTCAAACTGGCTGCTGATGAGATCACAGCAGAAGAACTATCTGAAGGTCAACAACTAATTTTCAACAAAGTTTTAAATGTTATAGGCGTAGACAATGAACAGGTGATGCGCGGGGAAACGGCAGAAGTCGTTAACGTGATCAGTCCAGTTGGCACAGCCAGAGTAGTGAATGTTCCCACAGATGATAAGCCAGTGCGCGTACAGTCGCTAGATGGTAATAAGTTTGAGGTTGATTGTGAGCCATATCTGCGTAAATCTTTGTATCCCGGAAACATAATACAACTTGATGAAAGTCAGAAATTGGCAATAGCTAAAGTTAAACCTCGCCTACATATTCGTAGTGGTGGTAATGATGGGATTGTCGTAGAAATTAGCGATCGCCTTTTTCAAGAAGGTGTAGAAATTGGGGACTTGATCCGGGTAGATACAAGGCTACAGTTTGCTTTTGAAAAGCTGCCAAGCTATCAAACTGGCGGCTTAACTTTGGAAGAAGTGCCAGATGTTACCTACGAAGATATCGGGGGACTAGATGACCAGACAGAAGCAATTAAGGATGCGATCGAACTACCCTACGTCTACCAAAAGTTGTTTGAAGAATATCAACTTGTCCGTCCCAAAGGAATTTTATTATATGGGCCTCCTGGCTGTGGTAAAACCATGATTGCCAAGGCAGTAGCTAATAGTTTGACACAAAGCATCCGCAGCCATCTTCAGGAGGTAGAACAAAAAATTATTCTCTATCAAGAACTCAGCAAAAATCCTGATAATCAGGATGCTCTAGTTGCTTATCAACAACTCGCAAATAATTCTCGATCGCTAGAAACCGTTGCTCTAATCCAGAACAATATTTCCTCAAAGGAGGCACAGCAGCAATTAGTAGCAGATTTACACCTGAGTAATATCGATTTGGAAGATATCAATAACTCTTTAGAACGAATTCAGAATATCCTGCGACGTGAGGATGGAATCCGCAGTTTCTTCTTGAATGTCAAAGGCCCAGAACTTCTGAACAAGTATGTGGGTGAAACAGAAAACCGCATTCGCAAAATATTTGCAGAAGCAAAACGCCGTGCTACTTTCTATACGCCAGTAGTTATCTTTTTTGACGAAATGGAGGCAATGTTTCGCACTAGGGGTTCAGGACGTTCATCTGATGTCGAAACAACTATTGTGCCTCAGTTTCTCGCGGAAATGGATGGAGTTGAAGCCACAGAGAATATAGTGATTATCGGAGCTAGTAACCGACCAGACATGATTGATCCAGCTATTCAACGACCTGGACGCTTAGATATTAAAATTAAGATTGATCCACCTTCGCGTGATTCAGCAATAGCAATTTTGGCGCTTCACTTAACACCTGATTTGCCACTACAGCCTTACGGTTTAATAAACTTTACCGATTCAACAGTTTCTCCTGTTCCTGTTTTGACCTTTAAACCTCATATTGTGCAAAAAACACTTAACAAGTTGGGTCAAAATCTGAGCGGATTACTAGACCAAATAATTGCCGCAATTCCTGATAAATTTGATGTTCGCAAGGCAAAGCAAGAAAGCCAGAATTTAATTAATTTATGTGCAGATGAGCAAGTCAGGAAATTTATTGAGGAAGTAGCACTACGAGAGCAACTAGCAGAGGAAATAATTGTGGATACAGTAGAATTCCTCTTTTCCGTTAATAGTTACTTAGAGGTGGTAACAAAAGCAGGGAAGTATCACAAATTTCCTCTCAGCATTTACGTTAGTGGAGCAGTTTTAGTGAGCATTGTTTCTCGAGGCAAGAAGATGGCTTTGAAACGGCAGATTGCTACTCGTGGTAGTCACCAACTTGGTCTGGAACTAAATGATTTGAAAGATGCAATGCAAGAAGAGTTTAAGGAAAATGCAGAACAACTGGCAACCAATCAATTGCAAGAAGAAATTAAATCTGTAAATATTTACCTGGGAGAGGAAAAACAAGATCCTTGGAGTATGGAGAAACAAAGAATTTATTAAGCCAGTTAACTATTTTGTTTTTATTCTTGATTTCCACTACGGTACACCTCACAGTTAGCACCAATGTTCCATGCACCATGACTATTGCCAGTTAAATCACAATTTTCTACCCTACCTGCACCATTGTCATATACCCATACTGCCTGATATTGATTCTGATTAATCAGGCATTGGTAAATTGTGGGGTCAGCAGCTTTTGCAATTGCCACCCCCGCATTCGCATTCTCAAAAATTTGGCAATCAAAAATAGTGCCTCGTCCTTTCTGATAGACAGATACACCATTGGCCTTACTAGCGTAAATGCGACATTTGTGAATTTTGGGGTCAGATCCCGTATTGATTTCTATTCCTGCAAAGCTATTACCAAAAATCTCACAATTTTCTACCGTTCCTCGACCCCGATCGCGGATCAGAATGCCGCACTGCTTACCATCATGGATATGACAACGGCGAATCGTGGGATTAGCTCCCTGTTCAATTGTCACCTCACACGTGGCATTGTTTCTAATATCGCAGTCTTCGATTATTCCCTGGCTATTTTCCCAACAATAAATGCCACTGTTTTTGCCATCGTGAATTTGACAGCGACGGATAACAGGATTGGCTGTATAACCATGAATTGCCACGCAAGAAAGATAATCACCAGTAATGTCGCAATCCTCTAATACGAGCTGTCCTTGAGGAATATCTACCACGTAGCATTTTTCTGCTTTTCCATGCAAGGTAAAGCCACGCACCAGAGCGTATTTGGTCTGCATTAAAATACAACTGGAGCTATGACTCTCGATAATGATATCTGTAATCGAACCTTCACCAATAATTTCTAGTGGCTTATTGATAATCAGTCCTTCGTTGTATAAACCAGGCTGCACAAGGAGGCGGCTGCCTGGTGGTACACTGGCGATCGCCTCACTAATGGTGCCATAATCGCCATCTCCATGTTGAGAAACGATGTACGTGGCGATCGCAGTTTCAGAGCGAAGTGACTGCTCGGCGATCGTGCCGATAATTTTTTCCAACGTCTCCTTGATGCTACCGCCTAATAAGCTTTTACTGTCACTTACATTCTGAAGCTTGGCGATCGCACCAGAGGGAACACCAATTTTTACCAATGCTTCAATCACAGCAATCCGCACATCTGCATCCAAATCGTCGAGTGCTGCTAGCAGTGTTAGAGTTACACCAGTGTTGTTTGTTTGTCCCAACAGCATCACCAGTATCCGCCGTACATCTGGAGATGTTTCTCGATCTAGCACTGCACATAATTTTTGAATAAATAAGTCTGTAGTCACTCCAGCTAAGTTGATATCTGCTTGACAGGCTTGACAAAACTTTATGCCAATTGGGTTTTCACCATTACAGGTTGAGCAGGTAACTATTTGGTGTGCCAGTGCTTCAGCAGCTCGCCAACGCACAAACCAGTTAGAGTCGTACAAACCGTCTAGAAGTACCTGTATCTGATTGATTTGTTTAAAACGTCCTAATCCTGCCATCCCCATCATCCGCGTTTGCTCGTCTGGCGATCTGACGGCTTGCACTAGCGGCTTAGTCAGACGAGATTGCACGGCTGCTAATAGGATTTGAGAACGCTCCTCTGGTGTGGTAGATGTGCTGAGGCGATCGCACAACAGTAATTCACTACTTCCTAGCATATGCAACTCTTGAGCAAAACTGTCTAACTTGAGGTACGATGGTTCTCCATTCTGGCAATCCTCTTCCAGCACACTTTGAAATAACTCCACATTAGTTTGAGCATTTCTGCACTGAACACGCTGCTGAATTTCTAGACTGCGTTGGTAGTGATTTTGCGCTTCTTCAAACCGACTCTGTTTATGATGCTCAATCCCTTTTTTTAGCCACAGGACACCTCTACGACTATCTACATAAGCTTGTTCTTTTGGAGCAAGTGGAGGATAATCTTGCTCATCAATTTCACTGAATAATTCTTCACACCCTGCAAAGTTGCCACTATTGACATAATTATCAAACTCATGGAACCAGTAACATAGTGCCAAGTGTGGATTCTCCGCGTAAGCAGTGCGAATTTTTTGCCGAATTGACGCTAGCATACCAAGGACGACCTATTGCTTAATAGAAACATTTTTATCACCTGGCATTCCATTCACCTGAATTATGAGGAGGTTTTTCGTTTGAAAACAAACCTTAGTCCACCCTTAGTCCCGGCTTCACCTCCAATTCCCCACAGAGCTAGTTTGCCAGTAGCCGTAATCCCCGCAGAAACTTCAAACTCCGATAACTCAAAGTTCTCTACCTCCACAGGAGTTTCCTTAAGCAATTCTTCTATTTGATACATGAACTGCCTAAAGTTTTCAGTCAATTCTGATAGTTGAATTTTCCTTGCACGTAACTTAGCACTTATATCCCCAAAATCTGTCCGCAGTCCGTCGCCATAGCCATCATTTGTTTCATTTTCTAAAGAGCCAACAACATAAATTTCATCAAAATTTTCTGTTTTACTCATCATTAAAACTCCTCTAATATTCTTTTTTTGATACTAATTAATCACCAATGATATATGTAACTTTAAATGATTTATAGATTTTGATCCACGAGAATTGGTGATATCCAAGTTTCGTCCATAGCATTGCGACGGTAGATGTCTTGCCGAGCATAAAGTGCAGCGCGATTAGGTGATTGAGTTTCTAAGAGGGATTCATAAAATTTGGTGGCAAATTGCCTAGCACCACTGTCAGTAACATACCAACGATATCCTAAAACAGTAGGGATACCCGCTTGAATAATCGCATCCATAATCCCTAAATAGTCGTTTCCACGCAGTAGATGTTCACCTCCTACGGCTGCACCAACGCAGCTACTCAGGTAAAATAAGATAGTTTGAGAATCGCGTAAAAGCTGAGACAAAGCACGGGCTGTTAAGCGTTGCTTGCTACCTCGATTTTCTGGATGTTCCCAAAAAATTAAACCGCTACCTTCGCCAGTCGCTTGATCAAAATAACTATGACCCGCATAGTGAATAATGTGATAACTACACTGTTTTAGTAACTGCTCTACTTTTTGAATTGAGGCGGATTCTGTCGGGACTAGCTCAATTTGAACCTTAAGTCTAATTACATCTGCTTTTTGCTGAATCTTTTCTGCTAAAACTTTGATTTCTGTATCAGGATTAATTCCCCCCGTATTTGATGCAATTAAAAGAACTTTTAATGACTCTTGATTCCGAACTAAATCACTCACTAATGTGCCAAAACTTTGGGTTTTTGTAGACACATCTACATCTGTTACACGTCTGCTAATTGGATAACGAACCGCCCAAGGATCCGCACCGTATAGAAGTTCATAGGGCATTCCTAAGTAATTCCGGGGACCAATAAAGCAGAGATTGAGGTATTCACTTTGAACTGCTTGTTGGGCTTTGCCCCACTTTTCCATTAAATTAGATTTATCGGCTAGTAAATCCTTAAATAAACGCTTACCCTGTCGTTGTACCTTCCTCCGCCAAGAATCTCGCCCTTCTTTTCCTTGCTCCTGAAGACGATGCGAATTAGCTAAGTCTTGACCCATATCCATCAGCTCACTGTTTAAATCTTCAGTATCAATATCCAAAATTTCCCCTGGACCACTTTCATAATTGAGTTTACCTTGTACGGCAAAGGTGAGACGCTGGTCGTAGCGGATGTAAAATGTTGTTGGTTCAATCACGTCTAGCAATAAATCCTGATTTTCTAAAGGTTCCCCTGCTGTGGTTGTTGCCGTTGATGTATCATCGTCTTCTTCTAAAAGTTCAATTAATGGTTCTTCTGACTGTAATGCTGTGAAAACTTTTTCATCAGATTTTTGATTAATATCAATACCAAGTTCGCTAATTTGTTCAAAATCTATTAATTTTTGACTTAATATTTGAAAAAATGAGCTAAAATTCGCCTGTTCTCCCCAAATAATAGTATGATTTTCCAGTTCTAACAAAACCTCCCTTATCTTAGAATTATCTTGGGGTTGACTGACATTAACATAATAAAATTTGTCACTTACACTAGCACTAGGTATACAACTGCTAACTTCTTTATCAATTGTGCTTTCTCCAACCATTAAAACTGAACCATTTAAATAATTTTGAATTACTGGCTTAATTTTTTCAATAAATTCTTTTGTTTCTTTCAAATCAAACGCAAATTTTCTAGAATTCAATTCACCATACAACTTAATAATCTTAATACGCGGAGTTGGATGTTTAAGTTCTTGACTAATAATTTCTAAAGAATCTCTGCCATTAATCAAAACTCGCCAATCGCTAAAATTTATACCTGTATTAATTAAAGCATCTTCCAAACAAGTATCAATATTGGTTGTGATTATAGTATCAAAGTAACCATATTTAATTAGTTGAGCTAGTCCATTGTAACTCTCCATCTTTGGCTGGTATTGTGTCTTTTTTTTGGCTTCAATAAAAGCTTGCTCAATACATTTATAACGCTTTTCTACTTCTAAATTCTTCCATTTTTCACTAAAAGTTCTCTGCCTTTTTATAGAAGTTAATGCTTCTATGTCTTCTTTGAGCATACTATCTAATAGTACCTCACGTTCAATTTCTTCTACTGAAGCTGGGGCTGATTCACTACATAAAAGCAACGTAAATGAGGCTAAGTTACGGTTTTTTTGCCGCATCATTATTTGCGCTAAAAGTGCTATTTCTGAAGATATTTGCATTAACGTTAATTCCTTTGTTCTTCTCGTTTTATCCGGCGACACCAACATCTTCAAAAATGTAATATCCTCCACAAGTAACTATCTCTTGATTTTTCCATTGAAAAAACATACTATTTCCTTGAGGATCTAAAACCATTGCTACATACCATTCTTCAGGAAAAAACTGTTTATGCATAAATAAATCATCACGTGAGAAAAAAAGCTTTGTTTTTTCTATTTTGTCTTGTTCTGTACGAATAGAAATATCAATCAAGTGAGTGTGATACCAGCCAACTATTCTTTTACCCGGAAACTCTTTTTTCATCCGAATACTTTGAGCTTGCCAACTCTCAAACGTGTAGCGCAGATTAATTATACTTGAAGCATTATGCTCACTGGGAATCATATCACTGATTTCCACAATTCTCCGACCACCATCGTTACTTTCATACACCGAACCAACTAAAATACCACCTCTTTCTACTGTCAAAGAAAGTTTTCCTTCTTTGATCAGGGGTTCCATTACTTTCTGATTGATATAAATGCGAATATCATCAGTGCAGGGATTACCAACAACCTTAGTTTCTGCATAAAAAGATGAGTCATGATAAAGGAAAGCAAAATTATCCTCATCTTCAGAATCGTCAGGTATTAACTCCACAAGTAACTCAGCTTGCTGTTCTAATTTAGGAATTCGCTCTCTGTCAAATCGCGCTTCATCGTCTTCGCGGGCAAAAAATTTTGGACTCAGAAAAAGCAAATTTCCTTGTACGATCCCAAGATTTAATAGTGTTCGGACTCCGTATAAGGTGTAATACTGGTTTATCTGCTTCATCTCAAAATCTTTGCGGTAAATCAAGTTTCGTTCTCGGACTCGCAGTTCAATTGTGATATACTTAACAGGCTGATCGGGTTGGATAGGCTCTTCAAAGCAAAGGTCTATCCATTGTGTCTGTTCTAGTACTTCTTCTTTGTCATAAATAATTATTGGATTTACTGCCAAAGAGTCTCCATAATGAGGAATAACTATAGCTGAATAATGCTCCCCTAAAACAAAAATTTCCTGCATCACTAATCGAGAAGCTAGCTTGCTAAGAAACGATGCGAATACATTTTTTACTTCTACATCTTTTTCATAAATGAGGTTTCCGGCGGTGTCATTTAGACGAAATTTGAAATATTTCATAGTTAGCGACTCCTGTCAGACCTCTTGAGGCTGATAGATGAAATCGGACAAGAAACAATACGGTCTTCATCCCAAACAAAAACCCCTTGCTCTCCAGATTTAGGATCGATGACTAGGGCTATATACCAAGGTTTATTAGCAAAGAAGCTACGGTGTGTGAACAAGTCTTGACTGGAGAAAAATACACCTATGCCTGGGTGGGAATGATACCATCCTACGGTAACTTTTTCTGGATAGCGCGATCGCTGGGCGATTAAATTTAACCAAGTTTGACTGGTAAAAGTAATATCCAAGGCTCCAGCTTGAGTATGCTTTGCAGGTAAGACATCTGTGATATTTACGAAGTAGCTTCTGTCCTGTTGGTAAACTTCTCCTAAAAGTAGTCCACCGACCTCGACATTTGGAGTTTCTTGTGCATGGGTGCTGATAGTAGTTTGTGCTTCCAGGGTGATGGCATAGCTAATATTTTTTGTAACCGGAAATGGCTGAAGTTGCGGTGGAAATCCTTGGTAAGGTTGTTTCTCCCAACATTCTCCAAGAGTAACTATATGCTCGCTGTTCTCAAAGATTGGACTCATTGTATACTCCTCCTCCAGCAGTCATCTCCGGCACCAAGGTGACAATTGCCCCCTCTGCGATACCAACACTAGATAAAGTCTGGTTTCTCGGCAACTGGCGATTATCAAACGCTAAATGGTAAGTTATCGGTGTACCATTTGGGTCGCTGATCGGCAATCTCAAAGCCGTAACGATCGCTGGAATCAGTTTATCAATATCTGTATCCGCTTCTACTTTAGCTTCACGTCGCTTATTACCAGTATGGTCTTCAATGAAGACTCTAACTCTAACCATTACTATATGCCTTCTTTTTGATTGAGAACATCAGCCGATTCTACTAGTTGCAGTTAATTTGGAATCAAATCAAATAACTCTTTCTCCTGAGATAAATTACCCATAATTTGAAGGTCATAAGCAAATTTATTAGCGTATTCTGCGATTGTTTTGGTTGCATGCTGGAAAAGATTTAAGTCAAGTTTTTCTAGAGGTATATCCAACAACATGAAAATTTTGCCATTTTCGTCTATCCCAAATTTAGTCCAATATATATGCTCGTTTAGCTTTAATAAATAAGAGTAGAGAGACATATTATCTTCATCGTTTTGTAATTTCAAATCAGGCGTTTGTCCCAATATGGGAATTTGAAAATATAGCCAATACTGATTAAAATAAAGGTAAGTCATAAAAGGGCGGTCATTTCCTTTGTAAATTGCTTTCCAGCGATTGTCTCCTAAGTTATCTTTTAATCCCCAGTTTAAATGTTCAATTGCATTGAAATAAAGATACAAAGATTCCTTCGGGAAATATTCTTGCTTCCTGACAATTTTGATTTGTATTTGATTCGCACTTTGGCTATGGATACTGGAGTTACCAGATTTTAAAGCTTCATACCACTTCAAATACACATTCAAAGCGTCAACAGCCTTGTAGCATTGTTTTTTTTCTATACTCTGAAAGGGAATTTCTAATTGTAGCAATAGTTTTCCATCTGGACTCAAACTGAACTTACACATGAAAGAACGACGACAAAGCTCCAAACACTTTTTATAAAAAGTGGAGTTTGCTGGATGATTACTCAGTGGTAAGGTAAAACAAAGCCAGTTAGAGTTAAGATGAACGTATATTTTGTCTTCATTACGTTCCAATAACCAACTGTTTGAGACTCCAGTTAAAGCACCAGAAAATTTCCATCCTTCAAAGGATAGAGTCCGCAACCATTTCTCTACTTGATCTGCTTTTTCAATCAATAGTTCACCATCACTTCTGCAATGAATGTAGTTTGCAAATTACAATATCACATTTACAAATCTTAAGTTAAATCAGTTCAATTATATTTGTATTAACCATATTTTCGGTTTGACTTTGGTTTGGTTCTGCATCGATTAATTCCATCGGCTCTCCATCAATAAAGCTCACTAGTGGTGGGTCTAAATGTTCCTCACCCGTTAGTAAGTCACGGGTGTCAATGGGAAATAACTTTTTATTTTGGGCTGCCCATTTAGCAGCATCTTTATCTAAAGGGTCTTCAGTGTTGTAAATGCGATATTGGATCATCTGACCAACCATTAGACATATCTGATCTAAGGTAGTCGAAACAGCAAAAGGTCTGCCTTTATCACATAAATAAGGTGGTTTAATATTTGGATGCCAAATATTAGTTAGCCAAACATAACGGGGTGGTGCAGAGGGATAATCATAACCAAAAACTATCTCCATCACATGTTCATCACGTATTGTCGGTTCGTCGTATTCTGATAGTTTTTGCAATCCCTTACAGCAAAAAAGTACACAATATTTTTCCGGGGCTTTATCAGGAAAACGGTTTTGAAAATCCTCTGGGGTAAGAAATCCACCCAGTTTACCCAAGATAAAATCCTCAGTTAATGAACTTGTCAAAAATTTTTCTTCTTCTTCTGTAGAAAGGTCGGCACAAGAAAAATTGATTAGCCCTCCCTCTCTACGAATACTTAGCATTCTTTGAAATTCATGGACAAGGCGTTTTTCTCTAATATTTGTAGTCATATTTTGTTTAGTAAATTAAAATACCAGTGTAATACTAGCTTAACTGGTATTGCAGTGCTGTTTTCCGTGTTACTTATTACAGATTATATAAAATGCTATTTATTCCACATCGGTAGAATTAAATCTTCATCTTTTGTTAATTCCACAAATCTTTGATGCTTGTGACTTTCTAATAGAAGGATATGCAAATATGGAACACCTAACTGCCTGAGGCTGATGTCAGCAGCAGAATTGCGAGCGAGCCGATTAATGATGTTAGGGATACGGTTAGAGTTACATTCAGGACATGATATCAAGCTGGGTATTACTTCTTCAAATGGTCGATAGATAACTTCTGTATGCTGACATCGTTGACAAAATAGTTGCTGTACGATGTCGTTATTCAACCTTAGCACTACATGTTCTTTAAAAATTTCCGATGCCATATTTAATAATCCTCCCACAGTTAAATCGTCTACCCCAGCATCAAGAGGGATAATATTTTCATAAGTTTCGTGACTTGGACAATCCTGGCGACGATTGAGGGTAATCAGCGAGGTTTTATAGGTCTGACCGTTAAAATAAAAGGCTTTACCAGCAGGAATTTCCCATTCATGTAGTAATTTCACCGCTTCTTGAACCTGTAGCGCTGCGATAATCGATGCACTCGTTGGGGTAGTGGGTATACGCCCCGGCATCACATCTTCAGGGCGAAGATGGGGACAGGAGTAACGCAGATTTATGTGTCGATAGTCCTCCTCAGTCATACCGCATTCATAACAGGCGCTTTCAGGTGGTACAAACACCCGCACCATCCCCATAAGGATATCTAAAGCCCCATCAATCCAGGGTATCTCAGCACGATAGCAAGCTCGGTTAAGGGCTAGGCGTGCGCCTCGGTTGTCTAAGCAACCCAAAACTACATCCATGCGGCGAACAACTCCTAAACCGAGGTCGTACCTGATATCGCCATGAAAGGTAACAACTTTGACATCAGGGTTGATTTCACGTATTCGTTCAGCAGCGACATCTACTTTGCGACGGCCAGTATCTTGAATGCGAAAGAGAATTGACCGAGAAAGATTAGATGCTTCTACAAAATCAAAGTCTACAATGAATATTTTGCCTACACCCAAAAGTGCTAGGTTTTTGAGGACTTCATTGCCTAACGCTCCCACCCCTACTACCATCACTCGGCTACTACGTAATCTTTCTTGTTCCCACCAGCTGATTAAATTTAAACTGGCGTAGCGGTCTTGTTCTGGGTCGCCAATTTCGAGCAGTGGCTCTCTGGGATTGGGTTGAAACATAGGTGAATACGAATTTTAGATTTGGGATGGAAAAATATTGGTTTAAATATAGGACTTACGCACGGGTAATGGAAAACGAACCACAGAGGGCGCAGAGGTCACGGAGGAATGAGAGTTTGAGAGGGTTTTTGCGTAAGTCCTAAAATAGTATAAATTCAGACTATATAATTATCAGAATTGGATATAGTTGCTTAGGGTTAAACACCGATTGCATTAGGCTTGCCACATCATAGTTACAATTTGGGCAGTTTTGTAGCCCGAAAAAACATGGTGTGTGGAAAGGAGTCTGACAATTAGGACATTTGGCAATTGAGTTTCCCGCCTTAAAAGGTGCTTCATCACGAGGATTTTCTGCCATACATAAGCGTTGTTGTTTAACTAAGTCTGAATCCTCGTCTAGTTCTTCAAAGCGTACATAGGTAGCAAGCGATCGCTGCATGGACTCTCGCACTGGATATCCACATCCATAGCGAGAACAAATTGGTATTTGAAACCAACAATCTTGATGATGGGGAGCTTGACAACGCGGACAAATGATTAATTTTTCATCAGGAGCAAAATTTTCGTAGCAAACCTGACAGGTTTTACCGATCAGATGGGAATTTGATTTGAGCCGATTCACTGTCATCTCCCAAAACTCTAGTTTTGCCTGACCTAGCTCAATGCGATCGCGATGGCGCAAAGTACTAATTTTGACCACAGAATATCCATTGACCTTTGTTTTCGTTTTGTCACCAGCTAAATCGACTAAAACTGATACCCCATAAAGTTTTGAACGAGAGATAACTGCATGATAAGCAGCAATACCTAAACCTTCTGGCAATTTAAAATCATTGTCTGCTGCTGTACCCAAACGGATATCGTCATCAAACTCTTTTTCTAAAGAGGTGCTATTTGGATCGCGGAAAACCAATAAGGTCACTGAAGTACTCCTTGATGCTATTTTTAGTTTTTGAAATATTAATTAATGATGCTGACTAGTTCATCATCTATGGAAGGAATTGAAACTGGAGCTACAAGCTTTTGTCCTGATAATAATTTATCTAACACCTCGTCTAGCTTCCAACGTACTAAAGGTTTGCCATCAGACTGTAATGATATCAAAACTTCGACAATTTCATTTCCACCAATAGTCCCCAAAGCTTCAATTGCAGCAACTTGTATAGATTCTTCGACATTTAAATGAAGTAATTGTGTTAGTATTTCAATTTGTTGTTTTGAACTCATGTAGCATAAAGCCTCGGCAGCTTGGCGTTTAATCTCAGGATTATCTTCGTTAATTGCTTGCAATATATGGGATAGTATCTGCTGTTGTAATGGTTCAAATGTGTCCATAGTATTTACGCACTAAAATACAAGAATAATTGATTTAATCACGAATCACGAATTATGAATTACGAATTACGAATTATTTGAATCTATGATGATCCGTTTACCAAAATTAATAACCCTTTGGAAGAAACTCTTAGGAAGAGTATACAAACTAATAAAAATACGGTCGTCTTCCAAGTTCAATTTGTGCAAGCGTTTAATTTGAGCGTTACTCAATGCAAATTTTCGGCATAAAATACTCACAATCTCATCAATAACTGCCTCAGTAGCACTCCCCCACTTAATACTAAACCCAGAAGTACCTTCGGGAAGTACGATATCAGTTCGATAATTGATGCTACCTAGTTCATCTGCCAGACTCTCACCCATCTCAAGATTAGAGGATATGATAGTTATGCTGTAGCGATCGCGCTGCAAAATTGGTAATGAAGGAGCAACTAAACCACCCAAGTTAATGTCAATGCAATCATTTCGCCCTTCTCCATACCGACGACAAATTTGGACATCATCTAATTCCAACTCTCGGCAGATAATGTCTCCAATTTCATCGATCATCCAATTCGAGGCATTATTCCACTTAATATTAAATTCGGGATTTGGCTTATCTTGCAATCGAGCTTGCTTGTAACCTAGACCAACCAATTGATTAGCTATATTTTGTCCAATATTATGATCTGAAGAAAAAATAACAATGTTGTAGCGGCTACGTTCCGTTACAGTTTCTAAGGCTGTGGAATTACTCAATATGACGTATAGTTCTGGAGAAAAGAACTTCAGGGGATCGGGCAATACGACTTTTCTGTTATTAACCTTCAAATCGTCCCATCGATCTACTTCTACATTTAACCCCATGTCACGAGATGCAGCGATCGCAGTTCCTCGTACCCAAGCACGAGTATAGGGTGGTGGGCTGCTCTGTGCTGTTAACACTTCCTTTGCAGTCACTAATGTATCTGGCTTGTCTTTGAGCAAGCGGTAGAATAAGCTATTTTCAATAAATAAATCGTGATAAAAAATATCTAATTGTAATAGTTTGTAATAAACTTCCGATCCCTGTAATACTTCCTTCCATTGCATTCCTACACTTTGCAAATACCGTTCCATAAAGCTTTTTTTCGTCACCCAATCAAGTTTGCCAACTAACTGCATGGGGTCAGTTGTCAGCTGATTCAGGACATCTTCCCAGATTTGCATGATCCGCTGTTCATCAGCAGAGATGGGATGTTCACCAAAATAGCGTTTTGCCTGTTCTAAATATATTCTCTGAATTTCAATTGCCGTGAGTTGACGACCATCTTGCAAGGAAACTTCCACGGTGCAACTTGGGTCGCGGGATATCTGTCGCAGCGTTTGTATCGGGTCTAACAAGTGGGGAATTTCTCTAAAATCCATATCTTCGAGCATCCGCAGTATAATACCGGTTGTCCCCAACTTCAGGTAGGTCGCCCAACCTGACATATTGGTATCAGCCAAGATTAAGTGCAGACGGCGATAATTTCCTTTCGCTAACGGTTCATGTTCACGGGCTAGGCTCAATATTGCCCGTTGCTTTCTGGTTTCAGATGATACTAACTCTTCAATAAAATCAGCCCGTTGCATCAATTGGAAGCCAATCCCTTCTTCCAACTTTTGACCAAAACCGACTCGACCGGCACCGCAAAATACCTGTCGAGTCACCAAAAACGGGATGAGATAGCGCTTGGTTAGCCAGAGATAATCTTCCGAACCTAACCACTGCGTTTGCCGTTGCGCTAAATAATTTTCGTGACAACCATAAGTATTTCCACTAGCATCAACGTTGTTTTTTATCAGAAGCAGTTGCCCCTGAAAACCTTGGTTTATTAGTACCTGTTCTGCATCTGGGATTATAGAACTTAGCGTATAGTCAGCAGCCTTATCATAAACTACCGCTTCATAAGCGCTGCGACATTCTGGTAACGACCACTCTGCATGTCCCACGTCGTAATAGAACTTAGAGCCGTTGACAAGAAACTGGCTACCAGGAATGCCACAACGTTCTTCGAGTTTTTGGCAAAGCGCCTTAACAATTAATTCTTCGTTGGGTGATTGATTTCCCCCTTGGGTTTGAAAGGCAATAGCGTACTCTGTTTCTAGGCTGAAGACTCGTTCACGCACCTTACTGTCCACCCTTCTGAATGAAGCTTCTCACAAAATCTTCTGCTGATATGTCCCTAAGTTCGGAACCTTGCTCAGATGCGCCGAGAACTTGAGTTTCTTCTCTTGCGATGAAATTAGCCACGATATTGTCGACCTCATTTCCCAGGTCTTGCAAATTTTTAGCTATCTGCTCTGCCTGGTGATTGTGTTGCTCTGTGTCGTGATCATTTTGGACAGGTTTTTTCCGGTTTGATGATTCGCTAATTTGCTCAAGGTTGCTCATACTCCCTTACCCTCAACTCCCAGTTACTTTTGATTTGGCTACCCGATCTCACAATGCTTAGTTTCTATTTTGACGATTTTTTTGGCGATTGACTGACCTATTTGGTGATTTTTTAAACAAAACTGCTGCCGGGGTCTGCTAATCTCAATACTACAGACCAATAGGTATAAATTCCTGATTTTCTTGGAATTAAAAGTATACTGTTAATACCACAATTTTTGATGATTAATTTAAATTAATGTATTTTATTTTCTGTTGCGATCGTAAAATTCAACTTGCTTAGAGAGTCAAGCAATTTCAGTAAGTCAGTTGAAGATTGTGCTTCTAAAACAGTTTCTACATGTGCTTTGTTACCATTGAGCAAATCGGGTAATTTGAGATAATAACTTTGTTTTTCCTCAGGTACATAGAATTTAATTTCACTCCAATCTACCTGTTGAATTTGATCGAAGTATTTTGAAATACAGTATCCGCGCAAGTAAGCACGGGTATCAGAAGGTGGCTGATTGACAAAATACTGAATTTCCTCGTCGTTAAGCAATCGCTTCACTGCACCGCAATTCTGTAGCTGATAAAACAAACCCATTTCCTTTTCCACTTTACCCTGACGAATATCGTGGTATTCCAAATCCAGCCGCCGCAGTGTGAAGTAAACTTCTCTTTGTCGCCAGTAGTCTGTCAAGTCTAAGTCTTCAAGTTGAGTGCGATCGCTCACTTGGGAACGGATTACTTGTACTAAATCTGCCTGGCGATCGCCAACTACTTCTCGCTTGAGAAATAGCGTCTTGAGAATCACAGGTTCCCACTTATTTATACTTTGCCAGTTACAATTTTGTGTTTGTAAATATCTTTCTAAAAGGTTACGCTTGATTGCCCAATCTAAATATTGATTAAGCATCTGCCAGTTTTGTGTCAGTTTGTTAAGCGTTTCTTCCCACACTTGAATAACTTTTTTAAATACAGTAGAGTTATGTTCCTCAACGTACTGTTTAGCGAGTTCGAGGAACTGACGCTGAATTTCAATTGCACTGGCTTTACTACCATTTGCTAACGGTAATTCTTCGCCAAAAGTCAGGTCACGCGAAACAGTTTTTACGGCGACGAGAGGTTCTTTTAGAGTCAAATCCAGCGTCATATAGTTATCCTCCAACATCATCAGTATTAGCTGAGTAGTTCCTACTTTTAAGTAGGTGGAGTATTCCGACATATTTGCATCACCGACAATTACATGTAGCCGTCGAAAGTCTAGACTTTCTGCATGAGACTCGTCACGTGTATTAATCAGAGGACGGTTGTATGTAGTCTGCAAACCAAAAAGAGTTTCAAAAAAGTCTGCTCGCTGGGTTAATTGAAAATTAGCTGGAGAATTATCATTTTCGTAACCTACCTTTCCCGCACCACAGAAGATATTTCGAGTAACCAAAAATGGCACTAAAATGCTCAAACTTAAGTGTCCTTGAGGATTAATCAATTCTTTATAAGTACTAGCTGCAAGCAAATAGTTTTCATGACAACCATAACTATTACCTTTATAGTCACTATTGTTTTTATAAATGACAATTTCTTGTCCTTTTGGTAAGGTTCCACTAGCGTTAGCTAAACGCCGACAACGCTCTACAATTATCTCTCCTGCTTTGTCAGCAGCCACCACATTACGAGGATGAATTGTTTCCGCAGTGCAGTACTCAGGGTGGGCGTGATCGATATAAAAGCGAGCTCCATTCGGAAGCATTAAACTATACAGAGGTCTTAGAAATATATCTGGAGAAGCAGCAACTTCGCTATCGGGAATTGCTTTGAGTTCCATGACTCCACATTGCTGTAACAACATTCGTGAAGCTAAGAAATGATCAGACTCCTTTACCCCCCGAATCAAAATACCATACTCAGTTTCGATACCAGTGACTTTGGATATACTCATGAGACGAATCCTATTGCATAAATTGCCGTAATCAAAGGTTAAACAAATTACGAATTACGTTAGCTACAAATTACGAATTATTTAGTATCTTTGATTTTGTGGTTTTATCAGACTTTCTAAGAAACCTTCCTCTCGCAAAGATGCGGGTTTTCCACCACCTTCGTTTAATAAATACAGATACTTTGTCAACAAGTTTTGCATTTTCGGAGTAGGATACTGAGGAGCAATTTGTTTTAAAGCTTGTTGCCAAACTTCTTTATTTGGCAAGTTTGGTTGCTTTGGCGATGCGGGAAAACCTGCTAGATAAATCGCTTCTTTAACCAGTTTGTCGATTTCTGCACCAGAAAAGCCTTTAGTATTTTCTACTAACAATGAAATGATATCAGGTGGAATATCTTCTTTGATATTGTAAGCCTGGGCGCGTTTCTGAAGAATATCGGCACGTTCGTTTGTGTTGGGTGGCATGACAATGAAGATTTCGTCAAATCTGCCAGCACGAAACAGTTCGGGAGGAAGTATCGTTCTGTCATTAGAAGTGGCAATGAAAAAAATCGGATATTTATGGTCGTTTAGCCAGGATAAGAACGTGCCAAACTGCCTAGTGCTAACTCCAGAACTATCACCGCCTACACCAGCAAAGGCTTTCTCAATTTCATCCATAAATAGAATATTGGGTGCCGAGGCTTCAATTGCTCGCAAGGCTTGAAAAGTGTTACTTTCAGATTCGCCTACCCATTTAGATTGTAATCGTGATATTTCAAAATTGATTTGTGGTACGCGCCATTCTTGGGCGATCGCTCTGGCAATAAATGTCTTTCCACATCCGGGAAAGCCTTCGAGGAGAATAGCACGGGGTCGGAGTTCCGGGCTGGAGTCCTGCTCGAACCAAGGACGACGGTTAATAATCCAATTTTTAATCTCTTCTAATCCCCCCACTTCATCTAGCCCCTGACCTTGAGGGGCGTAGTACTCTAACACCCCTGTTTTTCTAATTTCTTGCTTTTTAACTTCTAAAAGTAACTGTCCAGCATCTAGCGGCTTTGACCAAAGTTGACGGGCAGTAATGAGTTTAGCAGTTTGAGTTACCGAGTGTAGAGGCATTCCCTGTGCCTGTTCAGCAAGTTGTTGAGCCTCTTGTTTTGGCAGATTGTATTTACTGACTGCATTACTAAATACATCGGCATAAAGTTCTTCCCCTATTGGTAGAGGTAAATCGAGGATATGAACATGAGGACGTAAAATCGTTGGCATTGACCAATCTGAACCAATGACAATCAGTGTCATTTTGGGTCGGGGTTTTTTTTGTTCTATAGCTATAACTAATTCTTTAAGTTGACGCGCCGTCAAATGGCATTCAGGTGAAATGAGTGCTGACCAATCTGGTAAAAGATAAGTATTTTGACTATCGATATAGTTAGCAGCTTGTTCTTGTAAACGTTTTTGTAAGACATTAAGCGCCTCTTCAACAGGTTGTGCGCTTCGTTCTGACCTTGGTTCGAGAGAGTCCCATTTTGTGTTTTGTGCTACTAGCGAATGTTTTAAAAAACCGTTAATACTATTCCACCGTGCTAATTCGCTATGGTTGCGATTGTCATCATTGAGGTTAGAAATAATTGCTTGGTGAGCTGTAATGGCACAATTTAAAGCTCGGCTTTCTTCTGGAGAGCGTAAAAAAATTAGCGGACACTGTGCTTGCAATAGATATTGCAGTTCTTGTTGACATTTGGCATAAGGAAGTTCGTCAATCATATCGATAAAAGTTGGATTTGTTATGCTTGGGTTTGCAATCTCAACCAGAGACATCTTTGCTGCACTAAGGTCAAACCCTTGAGGGAACTGAGTTCCTTGTAAACCTTCATTGTATAAAGCACCCTCAAGGTCACATCCGGTCAAATCCGCCCCAGTTAAGTCACAACCACACAAGTTAGCCCCAGTCAACTTACTCTCGCTGAGATCGGCAGCAGATAAATTTGCCCGACTCAGTTCAGCCCCAGACAAGTTAGCATCGTATAAAAATGCATGACTCAAATTAGCCTCACTCAAATCGGCATCACGCAAACATACACCACGTAGGTACGCCTTACTCAGGTTTACCTGCCGAAAATTTCTTTTTCCAGCTTCATATTCTTCTTGAATTTGACTTGCATCCATATTTTTTGCTTAATAAGACTTTGATCTTAATAAGGTTGTGTTAGCTACTATCTGGTGTCAAAAAAACTGCATATTATTGGTTAAAAATCTGCCCTGTTATCACTAACCCAGGTTTCAGAAGTTATAGTTTGAGATTTTGATTCTTCTACATTTTCCTGGGAGTTAGTATCATTAGCAGGTTGAGTCAATTCATTTTTTGCAGGAGTTGAATTCTGTTTAGGAGGAAATCCGATAACAGGGTCTTGATTACTTGCAGTTGTTGGAGATTTATTGATATTTGGCGGTTTTGACTTGTAAGTTGTCTGTGTTGTTGATTGTTGTTCTGTAGAAGGTATCTGTTGCAAATCAACTAAATGAGAAGAAACCGAGTTAGCAGTAGCAGAAGTAACAGATGAAGGTATTTTTGCTGTATCTGTAGGCATATCTAAAGCAACAGTTGTACGCCGATATCCTTGTTTAATATCAAGAATCCATAGACTGACAATACGATCTAACTGACTGGTGCTGATTTTTCTACTCGATTCAGTTTCGATCGCTCGACTAAGATTTTGTCGGTTTTCTTTAACTCGAAAATAATCTTCAGGATAACTCTCATGGGAGCCGTTCAGAATAGTGCCATATAAAAATTCTCTATTTCCGGCAAAAGGAATTTTGATAACTAAGGTATATTCGGGCATTGTTTATTTCTCCTGTTTTAAATATCGGCTCCATTGTATGAATGGTAGCGCTCCTATTAACACAAACAAAATCAAAACCCCCGCCATCAAATATAAGCGTTCCGTTAAATTCAGAGAAACATAGTCCATATTACCCATGCGAATATCGACTGGTGCAGAGGTCAAATTATTGGGAATAATTTTCACCATACTGTGATGTAAAGTAGCCTGGTCTGCACCAGGTTGCTTGTATATTAACTCGTACTCCCGGAGACTTTCCAAAAATGTAATTAAACTGTTGGCTACATCTTGAGCGTTATCAGGAAATTGATGAATACCGCCAGTTAATTTAGCTATTTCTTCTAAGCGTGGTTGGTCAACTAGAAATTCGGAAATATCAGTTTTTGACTCATCAATATCAACAGTATTGGGATTGTCTTTTTGTTGGCATTTATTTTCAATTAATGCATCTACAGATAGTTCCTCTGGGATGATTAGACGCTGACACAATGATTTTTTGTACAGTTGACTCAAGGATTCACCATAGCCTAATGTATGTACTGTCACATATGGTGCTGACTGTTGCAAAATCTTTTTTAATCCCTCAAATTGTAAGCTCTCGGTTGCGCGTTTATGAGTGTGAAAACCATCTGATAAGAGAATGACTGCTAACTGTTTTCTTATTGGCTCATTTGTAGAAGAATTACCATTTGTAACTGATTCGTTATTGAGATATTTAACAGCTGTTTCTAATGGTGTATACAAATTAGTTGCAGCACAAACATCAACCTTTGCTAAATAGTTCAACTGAGTTTTTAGCTGATTATCTGTAGCTGATAAAAAATTACTTTTAATCTTCTGTTCACTGACAGTCAAAATTCCATCTTTATTAGAACATCCCGCACCACTTTCTCCAAAAGGAACTAGAGAAATATTCACAGATAAATTCTCACGTTCAACAGCGTTCAGAAATTCTCTAATCGCATTAATTGCCCCATCCAGTTTTTTTACTTGTTGTGCATCTGGATATTTCATACTACCGCTCATATCCAGCAGAATAATGAAATCAGCAGGTGTAGCTTTTGCGCCTTCTGCTTTGGGTAAAATTACAGTTGGTTCAATTGCTTCAGATGCGTCGGCGGTTACGACTCGAAAATCTCCTGGTTTGAGGTCAGACTTAGGAATATTCGACTCGTTTAACACTTTCACGCGCAAGTGAACGTTATTGCCTTCAGTCCACCAATTGCTGACTTGTACACAACCTTTAGTATTTCCTTCTGTGCAGCTTTGACGAGTCAATGTTGTGCGGCTACAACCCAAGGGTATTAAGCCTAAAAAAACAGTCAGGATAATAAGCTTATGCTTGTGGATCGAGGAATCTATCATAAAATACAAAACGATAAAATTTATCTGGATTTTCTGGATTGTAAAAAGTTAAAATTTGATTATGTTTGAGTTTGAGTTTTTCGCCAGGACGGTTCATTTTTTTGCGGTTAATTTGAACTGAGCCAGGAGTTAGACATTTAATCACTACTTCACGAGACATTATTTGCAATGATGCACACTCTGAAGGAAGATTGGGGATGTAGATATCTGCCTCAGAAGCCGAGCCAACGTTAATAGCTACTTTGGTGTTGTTTGGAAGCTGAATTGATAATCCTTCTTCAATAATTTCCCAATCATCATCTTCGGTAACAAATCGTAGTACATCATTTTGTAAGCGAGGTCTATCTTTATTATTAGTAATTTGGTTAGGATGGACAATTTCAAATCCTTCACCAGCTCGAAGGGCTACTTGATAACTAGGAGAAGCAGCAAGGCTGAGAAATAGCCCCAAAGAAAGTCCTAAAACTAGAAACTGAATTGGGACTTGATATCCTGACAATTGATTACCACTCATCCTAATCAGTTCAGCAAGAGTTCCTGCTACGAGTCCGGCGATCGCTCCAAATAAAATCCCTTTACGGATGCGTTGCTGTGCTTTGCTAGTTGCGCCTTCTATACTACGAAAACGCCAACTGACACTTTCTCCCAAACCGATAAAAAAACCAATTAATCCCCAAGCTGCGATCCTGACAAGTGCGTCAGGTAGTGGAGTTATTGACAAAATCCAATAAATTGCCCCTGCGATTAAACCTGAAATTCCACCAGAGGCGATCGCCAACCAAAAGTAAGGCGGTAAAACTCGTATGTTAGCTTTATAGCGTGTGGGATTACTCACAAACACTTCTGTACTTACCATTCCCGCAGCCAAAAAAGCAGCGACAATAGGCATCACAATTATTTCTGATGGCGGCCTTATGCTTCCTTGGGTAAAAAATTTCTCTAAGCCTAAGTCAAGCCAGAAAAATTGACTAATACCCCAACCAATTAGAGCAGAAATAATGCCGAAGATAGAATATAAATAAATTCTCATTTTCCTTTAGATAATGTTTTCTCCATACAAGAATCAAAGATTAGAGGTTGGTCAGCATTCTTGGCTTGCAATTTACAGTCCTTAACAGGTTTTTGAAATTTGCTATACTTTTGACCCGATCGTAATGTTATGAGCAAATAATTAATGATTCTTTCTACTCGCTCGTATACAATAAATTTATCTATTTCTGACAAAGCTTGTTTCCAATTATTAACAGTCAGAGGCTGTTCAGTGAAAGGGTCTTTCTTTAGCAAACGTTTTATGGTTTCTTGAGTAGCTAAATCAAATTTGGAATAATCAGGAGGTTCAATACCAGAATTGATGTTTTGATAATAACCACCTCTGTATAGGGCTTTTTGGATAATACCTACCTCTGTGTTTGTCTCATCTAATTTAAACACTCGCAACTTGTTTGGATCGTATTTTGGCAATATAATTTGTAATTCTTTGTAAATTGGATCATTCGTATCAGGATTTTGATCTTGAAGTTGAGTAACTAATTTTTCCAATGATGGAATCAATTGTTTTTGTCTGATTTTTTGACTTGCTACTGCTAATTCTTTTACTTCTGGAAAAGCCATTTCAGCAGCTTCTAATTTTTCATACTCTTTTAACAGATTGCGATCGCTAATTTGATTGTTCGTTGATTTTTCTAATTGTTGCTCAGAACTTTGCTGAACGGGAGGGTTATTGGAACTATTTTCAATAGGAGGCTGAGAATTTTTATCTATATTTAATAATTGCTTGATTTCTGGTAAGAATACAAAACCTATAGCCGCTATTAATACGCCAATAAGTATGGAAAAGATAAATAATGGTGTAGGGTCTCCTATTTCATCAGATTGATTAGCAGTTAATCTTGGTTGAGAAGTAGGCAATGTTGGTTTTCTCTGCCTCCTTTGATTACTTCGATGAGATGAAGAGCCAGAGAATAAATCGAAAAAACTTGGTAGCCTCTCCTCATTTATTTTAGGAATACTTCTTTCTAATTTTTTATTCAATTTAGTAACCTTTTTATATAAATTATTAAAACACGGGTCACTACTACAAATTGGATTAGCTTTTTCTAAATTATCTAAATTAATTTCTAACTCATCTAAAAATCTAATTGCTATTTGTTTTCTGTTTAAATTTAAAGCTAATAAACCTTTTCCTAGTTTTTGCTCTTTTTCCGGAGCAATTGCAACTAATAAAGCTACGTGTCTGATGGCTCCATCGACAGGATTATCCTCTAAATTATTAACAAATTCTTTCACTTGTGACTTTTGACAGTATTTAGTTAAATCTTGTTGATGTTCTCTGTAGTAACTAAGTAATTTTATAACGTGTTGTAGGTTCATTTTTGTATTAGAAATATCGAACAAACACCTTCTAATATCCTCTGCAATTGGATTAGTTTCTTGTTCTGCTATATGATGCTGATTACTTGTGCTTGATGCTAGTAGGGCATTTTGTTCTTCTGCTTTTTGTTGTGGTGGAGAATATTGTAAAATATTTGTATCTGCGTAGTAAATAGCGGTAAAATCTTGAGCCTCAACTTTACGGACATTCCAAGCCCAAGCGAGTTGGCGAGCGCTCCGAAAATTAGCGTCAAGAGCAAGGCAGTGTATGTCGTCAGGCTCTATGTCACTGATTCGAGGATTAGGTTCAGATTTGAACTTTTGCAACAATTCATCCACTCTCGACGAATATTTTTTAATAACTTCTTTCTTAATGCAGATATCATTAAATCGATATTCTAATCGTAGCGGATTTGAATCTATATCAACATGATAACTAGGACGTTTATTATATTCCCAAAAATATAGTAGAGTTGCAATTCCATCTATGTCATTCAGGGAAATTGAATGACTATAATCTTGAGAAAAAGAATTTAATAATTCAGGTTTTGATAGCCAAAAAAATTGCTCGCCAACAAACTCTCGCTTTATATTATCTTTAATTCTATTAAAAACTGCTAGTACACAATAGTTACCAAGATCCCTAGCAATCAATGCTGTCTTCTTGTCTTTAGGTGGATGATTATCGCGAATGCTAAATTTGTTATTTACTTGAAATGACCCTGCATCATCACGTGTAAAGACAGCATTTTTAACTTCAGGTGGAATTTCGCCCTGTCCACGTATTTTTCCCGTAAACCCTCCAGATACCCACTCGCCAGTTTCGAGTTGTACAGGATTACAACTTAGATGGAATTCATAGATTTGATATGCCATTGTGAATTCTCCTGCTTTGCTATGTATTATTTCACTAGATTTGTTGCAATCGCTCATCCGATTGCCCAGTGTGTAACCAGTAAATTGGGGCAACAAGTCCAAATGGTTTCCAAAATTTAGGCCGTGCAATAACTGCACTTGTTCCTCGTCCATCGTTCTGGATTACCCGCACATTTGGCTGAGGTGGGTTACCCATCATGCCAAAGGCAGATGAGAAAAAGGTGGAAACTTGGCATCCCCAAACTCTTCGCCAGTTTTGCAGAGCTTGTTGTGTTTTCGGAAATTTGAGCTTGACAAAATTTGGAATTTCATTTTGATAATTCCAAACTTGTGGTTGCTCTGCCTTAGAAAACATCAACGCGATGCGGTATTGGCGTTTATTTCTGTTGCTATGGGTAAGACGAAGATTCAATTCGCGTTCCAAATTTGTTAAAGCTTGGGCAAATTCCCTGTCATAAGTGGATGTGGCATCAACTAATAGCAACAACCCTGTTGCAGTCGCACAGTCATCTAAGTATGTACTTAATATTGGATCATCAAGATTACTACGTAGTTGGTCTACTAGTTCTCCGGCATACTCTCGGCAAGACACCTGTAATCTGAGGTTGCGCCCAACCACGGCTTCTCTAGGATTTTTCCAAAAGCTGGGTTTTAGCTGAACGATAAAGCTGTATAGCGGAGGCTGACCGGGGCGAGTTGGCGGTAAGGTCTGCCCATTTTCTAAAATGTTCTGCGCCATTTCAATCAAGATGCCAGTATCGGGAGCAAAAGGGTCAATCGACTGAATAGGACTGCTTTCAGGATTGCCATTTGGCCAGTAAGCTAAGGCTGCCATAAAGGTGGTTTTGCCGGCACCACGGTCTCCAATAATGCGAATGTCACCATTACCTTGTAAATCTAAAGGACTATTACTTTGCAAATTTAAATTTAAAAGTGTTCTCATCCTTACTTACCTCTCGTAAATGCCTAAAGTCGATGATCCCGTAACATTCTGCCTGTACTTAGCCAATAAATGGGTGCTATTAAACCGTGGGGTTGCCAGACACTAGCTTCAAATAAGTAAGCGTTGTCAAATGAAGTGCCATCATCAGGAATGTAACGATTTGGGCGGGGGTTTTTATCTCCTAATACACCAAATGATGAACAGGCAAAAAATTTTAGGGTTTGTGGTGAAAATTTACTAGTGAGAAATTGATAAGTTTGAGGTAAGCGAACTTTAAATAAATCTTCTCCAGCATCAAGCCGACCAGGCCAAATTTCTCCTCGTTCACATTTAGCCATCACAACAGCTATTCTCAATCGAATTTTTGCTGATTGATTTTTAGCTTCGGCACTCATTTCTTGCCATAATTTAGTAAAAACGGGCTTATATAAACGCATATCTTGTTCTGGTTGCCAATCGGTTAGCATCACCATGCAACCTTGGACTTGGAACAAGTCTTGAACGTATTTTTCTACGTCGTCCCATTTGTGGGCAAGGGCAATATCTTCAAATATTTCTCCGGCATAATCAACAGCAACTAATTCAATTTTTTCTGATGATGGCAGCTTAATTTGAAACTTATAAAATGCTCTTTGCCCCTTGCGCGTGGGAGGTAGCCTCGCACCTTGTTTGAGGATATCTTCTGCCATTCCTGCGAGATTTTCGGCATCTGGCCCAATAGGAATTATTTCTAATCCGGGGAACAGTTCTTTATGAGGAAAAGCAGCTAAACTAGCAAGATATGTTGTCTTGCCAGAACCTCTAGGACCAATAATACGGATTTCTGTCATTTTGAACTATATAGTATATAAGGGCTAAGGTAAAGCCAAGGCAACTCTAATAAGGAACGACTTTTAGTAGAAGTAACAAAAAACTGAATCGGTTTACCTCCGCGTAAATGGTAGTTATGAATTACTTTTTCAGCAGCAGTAAAATACATCTCACGAACATTTTTATTAAATTGGTAAAATGGAGTCCCGCCTCCTGGTTTATATTGAAACTGCTTTCCAGTTAAGGCAATATTGCTACAAAACAAATCAGCTTTATGAAGACAGATCATAAGATGTTCAACTTGACTGCAATCTTGACTAAACAGGTCTAGCCATTTGGCTAATCTATTAACCCAAGCTGTGGGAGTCATTAAATCATCTTTATTAATGTTGGTTGTAATATCTACACTATTTAGTAAGCTTGGTTGAACCATATCCCGATGGGGCGGTAACAGTAAGATTACCCCTAAATTTTGATTTAAGGTTTCTTTGATGCCGCGCCAGGCACTGGGATTTTGGGTCTGCCAATCTTTGTTTTCCCAATACTCCCCAGGGGTATCCATCCAAACTGCCCGGATTTGTTTTTGACCTCCGGGTAAGTCTACGTTGATTAATAAAGGTAATTGCTCTACTGCTCTAGTTGGAGGAGTGTCTCCTGTTTCTGGGTTGATATAATTTTCTGACAGGTTTTCATAGTTTGGGTCTATGACTTGCACATATTGCCTTTCACTAGGATTGGCTAAGGCTAGTAATGTGCTAGTTTTGCCAACAGCGCGATCGCCTACGATCACAATACTCATTTCTTACTATCCACTTCAATAGGAAATCCTGTATAAGTCACCATTTCCGGTGTCACCATCCACTCTTGACGAGGAATATCGACCAAATCCTCCTCGGTAATTCTGCCTGTGAGAAAATGTAACTGCTGGTTTTTTGAACCCCGCAGGACTAAATTTTCTGCCTGTAACTCCACAAACAACCCATCAATCAACAGGTCAATATGTTCGAGAAAGTCTTTTGCTCCGGGAATTTGACTTGATCGCAATTGTTCCAAACGATATCCACTCCAACACAACACGGTCTTACCGGCAGCCTGTACGCGACTGGCTAATTCTGCCAAAGCCACTGCTTGGGCAAAAGGTTCACCCCCAGAAAAAGACATTCCTGCTAAATCTGGCATTTGCTGGAATACTTCCCACACTTGTTCTACAGTTACAATGCGATTCATCTGGAATTCCAGATAATCTGGGTTTTGACATCCCGAACACCGAAAGGGACAGCCTTGCAGCCACAGTACCATTCGTGTTTTCGGGCCGTTGGCGCGGGAACGAGGAAGCCATGATGCCACGTTTAATAATTTCGGAGCGGTCATCTTAATACCCCTGACCTTCAAGACGGCGTGGAGATGGCTGAGATTGAGAGGGTTGAGATTGAGAGGGTTGAGGTGTTTTTATCGATGTGTCTGATGAGGCTGGAAGAGCAACCGGAGCTAAACTTCGCATCTCTTCTGGAACTAGTTCACCATTCCATTTGGAGAACTCCAGTTGATAACCTTGCTCTTGGAACAGCCGCATCACTGCCATTGTTCGCTCTGCACAGGAAGCAACTCCTTCTTGATCGCGGGGTCCTTCTAATTCAATCTGCTGCCCAGAAAACTGGACTCGCATTTGGGTATTTGCGCCCTCATGGGTTTCTATTTCAATGACAACATCGCCATCATCTATCTGTAGAACCTTGGCTACATAACCTGCCTGACTCCAAGATGCAGCTAGATTCTCTGCTACTTCTTGAATTTGGTCTGTCTGAGCTGCAACTTCATTTAGCAGGTGGTGCAGTGTTTCTATATCCGCTTGTGATAGTTGTTGCCAATTGTTACTAACCTCGTCAATGTTAGTTTGTATTTGTTGATAGATGGCTTGGGGAAGGCGAATCTGCAATTCCTCTAATCGTTCTTGGATATATTCAATTTGGGCTGTCCACTGCGCCCTAACCTTTTGAATCACCTGAATCCGAGCGTCATCTAAGGCTTGTAAATATGTTTGCGCTGCCGTTAAATCATTGGCATTTAATGCTTCCTCTGTCCGTTGGAGTGCCTGTTGGACATTTTGAGCATTTAGGAGTTGTTGATTGATCAGGGTTTGATACTCTGCTCTGATATTGGGCAGTCGCGATCGCAGTCCTTGAACTCGCCTGTGAACATCACTTGCGGCGGCTGGATTCATCTGGGAAGCCCCAGTGTGTTCTGGTAACTCAACAGGAATCCTCGCTGGGCCAGAACTAGAACTAGTCCCTGCCCGAATCTGAGCTATTTTTTGCTGAATTGCTTGCTCTCGTTGTTTGGCTGCTTCTTTTTCACGACGCCTTCGCTCTTGATAAGCTTCAAAAGCTCTGCCAGTCATGGATACAACTGATGTTGCGGCAGTTGCCACTCCTGCTAAACCCGCTAAAACTCCTACTGCTGGTGCGGCTGCAACCCCTGCCATCACAGTAAACGTTTTGCTTCCACTCATCTTTCAGCTCCATAAAGTAAAAATTTATCTCATAAAAATTCATCTCTAAGTAGATTTTTAGAGATAGATTTAAAAAAGTAAAAATAAATACTTTTTTAAGAAAATACAAAGGTAAGGACAAAGATATTACTCATATTGTAGAGCTTATGTGTAATATCCGTGAATTAAATTAATTCCAATTGGGAAACTGTGACTTTCAGTAGACCGAACTAAACTTTTGCATTAAGTGAAATATTCTCTTCCTCTGTGATGCAGATGGTTCATCCTGCAATTCTGCATCAATTTGTCGCGGACTCGGAAACCTTGGAAGATGCGATCGCAAAGGTAAATGATGTATTAGGTCTGCCTGCGTTCACACCTAAGAAGTGCAAGAGCGCAGAGGCGAGCAAAATTGTCGAAATCAGCGAATGGAGCAAGAACCGAAAACCCAGTCGTTCAAAGCACCATTACTATATGCAAGTTGCTGAAGAAGCAAAGAGCAAGGGGTTGCCAGCACTATCGCCAAGAAGTATAGGTCGGATCTTGGAAGCGCAACTCTAATAGCATCAAGCTCAAATCAAGCTAACGGGCAATCCTATCTTTTCATTACGCCAAAATAACAACCAAGTCGCCGAAACTATCAAGTTAAAAGGAATGCCTGAATTGTCGCCAACAACAATTGGTTGCCTCCTATAAGCAAAAGGAGCAGTAAGAAAAATTGATAATTCCCAGGACTTACGCAACTGTCACAAGCAATGGGGCGGTTACACCGCGCCGTGCGCCTAAACAACTACGCAATAAACATAGGAACAGCCGGACGTTTTAGTTGCTGAACCAAATAATTTGATAACAATCCATGCTTAATTTGATAGATAGTTTGACCAGTTTGATAAGCTAAATCTTTGAGTCTAAGCCAGACTAAAATAGCACAGGCAATATGATTTCTTTGAATACGATCCTTACGGCATTGGCATGATTCAATGCCAGTCAATTGTTTTAATTCTCGGTGAAACTCCTCAACTTTCCATCGAACCTTACACACTTGTTGTACAACTACGTTGAATCTTGAAATAAATCGTTTGTAGCGATAAAATCCGTTCTGTCGGTAGAGACAGTTACCCGGAACAGTTTCACTTTTTTGGCGGCGGTAAACTTTTTTATTTTAACTATTTTACCTGATTTTAACTCCTCATTATCCCAAGATAACAATTCAATTCTTTTATAATCTTCTTGCTTGTCTGTATCATCAACAAGTCGATTACGCTTCAAAGGACAATAATAATATTTTCCTAACCCATCAATATATAACATCAATTTATTTGTCGCATACCAAGTGTCCATCAACAAGGCTTGAAATGGTAAATCTTTGTGATACACAAGGTTTTGCAGCATCTCCGTCACATGAACTATCTTTGTTTTTCCATCTCTGTCCGGGTCATAAATACGATAGTCAACCACCCAAAATTTTCCGAGTTCATGATTGACATATATACAATTTATTAGTCCAATTCCTTGGATGACTCTATGCTCATTACCACTATATTGTCGTTTAGTTGTTTCTATTTCTATAGCATATCGTTTATCAATTACTGTGTCATCAAAAACTAAATATGCGTTCTTACTCACTTCGATGATATCTTTAACATTATCCCAAAGCAACCTTGGCGTTAGCTTTTCATTCTTGAGATAGCGGTTAATTTTATCATAGTATTTATGTACTATTAAATAGTGATCGCGCTGTGCCAGTTGCGTAAGTCCTGATTCCCTTAAACCATTCCAACCACTGGGATGGTTTAATTTTTGCATCTATAATAATTCAGTCAAAATACATAACGTAGTACAGTCAAGCGTTGGGTAACAAGCGAATAGCACTAATACCATAGCAGTATATTTAGCAACATTCAGATTGTGTTGGTTTAATGGAAGATTTATCGCGCCAAAGTGAGTGTAGTCAGGCAAATCGAGAGAGAATAGGTTTGATATCGAAAATTACCCTTTTCGCGCCCAATGCTATGTCTGATACTCCATATTCTCCCAGACGGGCATCCCCAAAAGCAAACGATGATACCGGATTTGATGATGCGGTAGAGTCATTAAAAAAATCTCTCAAAGCCCCAATTGAGCGGTATTTTGCCGCAACAGAGGATGAACAGGATGTCATTGCTTTGATGCTCGCCAATATTCGCGCACCCAGCACCCGGCGCGAATACCAGAAAGATTTGCGGAAATTTTTTGTGGCGATGACTGGTATTGAGCCAAATGTTGACAGCGTGTTGGAATTTCTGCACCTGACCGAGAAACGGGCGGTGGCGGTGGTGCTGAAATATAAGGCCAAGCTACTGGCTATTGGGTTGAAGGAAGCAACGGTCAACCGTCGCCTCAGCAGCATTAAATCGTTGGTGAAGTTTGCCCGCAAGTTAGGTGTGTGCAGCTACACGCTAGAAGATGTAGAGTTGGAAAAGGTAAAAGCGTATCGAGATACTACCGGGGTGGATGCTCAAAGCATCAACAGTGTAATCCAGCTAATTGAGCGCTCAACTGTTCACGGCCAAAGAGATTATGCGCTATTGCGGCTGTTGTGGGAAAATTTACTGCGACGCAATGAGGTGAGTCAATTAAATATAAAAGACTTCGACCCACACGAAAGCAGATTGCGGATTTTGGGAAAAGGGCAAGGTACGAATGATGAATGGGTAAAACTGTCAGTAGCAACAGTTAATGCTATCTGTGATTGGTTGCAAGTTCGGGGTAATATTACCGCCTCCTCACCTTTATTTATCGCCCTTGATAACCGCAGCAAAGGGCATCGCCTCACTGGGGACGGCATCCGTAAAATTGTGGTCAATTATTTTGATGTAGCTGGTGTGAAAAAGTTAATGTCACCGCACCGCATTCGCCATAGTGGGATTACAACTCTTTTAGAAGCAACAGAAGGAGATGTGCGAAAGACGCAAAAAGTCAGCCGTCATGTCAAGCTAGATGTGCTGATCCAGTATGACGATAACCGTAAAAAAGGTCAGTCAGAGATGACAAATTTATTGGCAGATATGATTGACTAAATGGATGCGTTAGCCAGGAAGTCACCCCCTGATTTGGGTACAAAAGCGATAACAGGCTTTGCTCAAATTGTGCGCCAACGACTCCTGAACAACTCCAACAGTGGCTAACTAACTGTTGCAGACAGTAGTAATCTGACTGCTTTTTGGTAGAGGCGATGACCTCCGGTCGGTCGGAGACCATCGCAAGAAAGCGGGCGCACTCATGCGCTCGAAAATGATACTGTCAAGGTAGTTATCAAGATGGATGACACGCTCACTCAGTCGTGTCCAGTCCAGATTTACCTAGACATTACCTAGACATGAGCCAAACAGGGAAAAACAAGAAACTGGCATCTTTTAACTGCGACCAAAAGATGTGGGAGCAGTTTATCGCCCGTTGTAAGTCGAAAGGGACGACGGCAACAGCCACGCTGACCCAATTTATCGAACTCTACCTAGATGATATAGATAACCTTGATGCAATTGGTGGCAATGATTTAGATAAACGCCTCGACTCTAAGATTAAGGCAAGTGTTGAGGAGTACTTGGTTGCTGGTAACAATAGTAACCCCAGTCTTACGAATGAAACGATATTAGCTATTTGCTCACGACTTGATAAGCTCGAGTCACAGTTTTCAAGTGAATCTAGCAACGAAACCGGAGCAATCCATAATCTCGCCGATTTATCAGAAAAAATTGAGGGGATAACAGCCCGAATGACACAGTTTACCGAGGCGATTATTAAAATTCAAAATCATCTCAACAACCAACCGAGGCGGGGCAATAAATCGTACAACAACAATTCATACTTCAAAGTGCATACTCCCCGAATGCAACCATTAACCGAAGAAGGTTTAGCTTCAAGACTTGGTGTAAGTGTAGAAACTATACGCGAGCAGCGAAATAAGCTGCACCCACCGCTTTTTGTGGCATGGTGCAAGGGGAAGGATAAATCGGGTATGGGATGGGAATTTAACGAAAATACGGGTTCATATCATTCGGTAAGTTAGTATTTTTATTAATTTTAAATACGCCTACACACTTGTTGATTTTTGGCATAACACCAGTTTAATTTCTCTCACAAGTGCTAGAATTTTCCTGCTCAAAAAAATAGCAGCTTTAAATATTAATATTATTGAAAGCGTAATAAATATTCTTTTGTACTTAGGAGATAGTTAGGCGATCGCTTTCTGCCTCACCTGTCCATTAAAGAATTATTTGTCAGTTTTAAACAATTACTGTCAAGCCACTCGGTTTTTTGGGTCTTGTGCAGTTAGAGTTATGCTCTAGCTCCTCAAATTCCAGTTTTAAACAATTACTGTCACCTTCACTCATAAAAACGAGCTTCATTATCTACTCGAATTTTTCAGTTAAATCGTAAAATGCTTAAATAGCAAGCGTCTTAACCATAATTTGGCTTAGACTTATACTAAGCGATGGCGTAACCGCAAGAGCGTAGCTGATCGCTCTATGAGATAACGCTAAAAGTCAGTAGTCTATTCAGACTTCTAAAAAAAAGGCATTTAATTATTTAAGTTCTATCTGGTTAGTTTTTAGAGAAAAAGCATTTAATTATTTAAAAACTTTCAATGAATACAAAAACAATAAAAGACTGTGAACTCCTGTATTTATAAGAATTTTAGCCTCTTATACGGCTTGACACTAATTACTTAAAATTGACAAATAATTCTTTAATGGACATATCTAGTACCGTGTGGCGTAAATACGCCTACCATTTTCTAAGGCTACAAACCGAGATTTTTTCAAGGTTCATAATAGTAGGTTTATTTCCGCCGTGCTGTACTAGTTGCAAATCAGAATGCTCGTTGATTAGTTCTGGGTATGTTAACAGTCACAATTATTATTTGTCATTACTTCATATATTAGTAACTATCTGATTTTCTGACGGATGTTTGTAATGAGGTTGATTAATCGAGGGACATAAATTAATTTGTCTTGCCTGATGTGTGATCATCGCTGTCGATTATCACTCCATTTGATGAGTTTGATTTCGACAAATAAAGGTTAAGCGATCTAGTCGGGATACAAGGGGGGTAGGGGTTTGCGGGCGTTAACTTAATAATCACAAAAACGAAATCCTTCAGGTGAACGCCTACGCCGAAGTGTAGCTCATCACCAGGGTATGGCTACTTATGCCATATAGCTCAGGTTTTTATCAAGGTAATGATCTAGGTAAAGCAAAACTTCTGCCAGCACAGTGTTTGAGCTATTTTACCTAGATCATTACCTTGACACTATATATTTGGGAATTTCCAATATACGAGCTTGTAAACTTTCTAATTTTCCCTTTGCTCGGACTAGCTGTAACCATCTGTGCGCTGCACTTTTTAATGCCCATAGGCATTACAATCTAGGCGGAAGTCCTTTTTAGCCACGACCAAACACATCTGCGAGGTCGCACCTATCCCAAACCCTTATTAATAAAGTATTTTAGCTTGGTAATCAAAGTTTTTCTTAGTTTTATTGCTTTCTTGCATCAATTATCACCAGTAAATAACTTATAAACTTTCAAAATCATTGATTCAAATCTATATTTGAGCTTGATGTCTTCAAACCCTCAAAAATTCAAATGTATCTAATACATACTTGGTAAATTCTTGGAATTTCGTTATAAATGTTACTGTAGTAGGAATTCTTCAATTATTAAGTTTTTAGAGTAAAGAACAGTAATGTGGTCTGATAATGAGTCTGAAGTTGATTTACTAGGGTTTGATCATCTCGTAACCGTTATTACATCAATTATACGTAATGAATCTCTGTTACCTGCGACAATCGGAGTATACGGAGACTGGGGAAGCGGAAAGTCCAGCCTTCTGAAAAGAACTCAGGCTGTATTAGAGACTGATAAGGATGTGTTGGTACTTTCATTCAACGGCTGGCTTTTTGAGGGCTACGAGGATGCCAAAACTGCGCTGATGGGGACGATCCTTGATGAAATTGCCAGTAAGAGGACACTTGTTCCTGCGGCAAAACATCTGATTGTTAAATTATTTAAACGTATTAATGTAATGGAGGTTGTCACCAGAACTGGCAAAATGGGTTTGAAAGGAACATTGGCTTATGCAGTTGGAGGATTGCCTGCTTTGGGACTGAGTAGTGCCAGTGATATCGCAACACTCGCAAGTGAGCTAGGTGACAAAGTTAAAGAAGTTAAATTAGAAGATGCAGAATTAGATAAGTTTCTTAAAGAAGACGCTAGTCAAAATTTGCGACGTGGTATTCGTGAATTCCGAAAAGACTTTGAAAAACTGCTGAAAGAAACAAAACTTAAAACTCTTGTGGTGATCATTGATGATCTTGATCGCTGTATGCCCGATACGATCATTGAAACACTGGAGGCAATTAAGCTCTTCTTGTTTGTACCCCACACAGCTTTCATCTTAGGTGCTGATGAGCGTTTAGTGAAATATGCTGTCCGGCGACGTTTTCCTGAGTTACCAGGCGAGCGAGCAGAAGTTGGCCGAGATTACCTTGAGAAGCTCGTTCAATTTGCTGTTCGTGTTCCTTCACTTGGCCGATCTGAATTGGAGACATATATAAATCTCCTTTTTTTCGCAAAAACAACCAGTCCGACTTCAGACGCTTTTAAGAAAGCTCAAGAGTATATTACTAGTTCTAGTGCAGGTTCTTTTCTCGATGTTCGTTTTAATTATGGTATTGCTAAGAGCATTCTAAATGATGAAATTCCTCCAGAACTAGCGGAAGATTTGAACATAGCTCAACGTATTGCTCCGGTTTTAGCGGTCGGTTTAAACGGTAATCCAAGGCAGTGTAAGCGATTTCTCAACACACTGATGATGCGTTTGGAAATGGCAAAGGCTAAAAAAGTTGAGATGAAGCAGCGTGTTTTGGCGAAGCTGATGCTTTTAGAGTACTTTAAACCAGAATTTTTCAAACGTTTGGCTGAACTTCAAGCAGCACAACAAGGTCAGCCTAAAGAACTTGCGATAGCTGAACAGAACAATGCACCGAAAAATTCTGCAAATACTACTACTTCTAATGGACAAACTGGCGATGATAAAGATGAAACAGAAACTAGCGATAAGAGCAAAATAGCATCTAAAGGTAAAGCTACAAGTGATGATATTAAAAAATCCTCTAGTGCTAAACCTAATCCATCTCCTCTTTCTTCTGAGGCATCAACATCATCAATTTCAACGTGGCTATCAGATAATTGGTTTACCGATTGGCTTAAAAGTAATCCCCCGTTGGCAGATGAGGATCTTAGACCCTACTTCTTTTTCTCCCGCGATATACTTCAAGGATCACTTGGTGGTGCGTTACAACGCATGACTCCCCAAGCGCAAGAGATGCTTAAAGAGCTTTTTCAAGAGAGCGAAGCAGCACGAAATATTGCCTTTAAAAAGGCAACAGAAATGAGTCCAGGAGATGCTTCTGCTGTGTTTCAAGCTATTAGTGAAAGGGTTAGGGAAGAAGAAGACTTAGGAGATGAAAAGTCTGCTTTGAATCGACTTAACGATTTAGTAGCCGTTCGTCCTGAATTATTCAGCCAGTTTATCGCTCTTCTTAATGGAATTCCCGATGGAAATTTACCAATTTCGATTGTTTTTAAAATTGCAAACCTAGCGAAAGAAAATGGAGAAATTAATCCAACCTTAGAACTTTTAACGAAGTGGTCAACTAGTGCAACTTCAACACAACTTAAAGCTGCTGCAACGAAAGCGATAAAACGTTTAAAAGATTTGTAATCAGGTAAGAACGCAGAGTGGGAACTTCAAAGTCCTACGAAGGGCCAAAAGATAGGACTCCGCTACTACCATCATGGGCTTTCCCTGAGCCAGGTAGTGAGGAGTTAACACAGGAATCGCCGAATTCTCCGGTTGAATTACCATCAGTGCCTCCTGTAGAAGGAAGTATGAATTGGCGTTCAAGCAAGACAAGCCTTGGAAAAGCGGTATCGAGTGGAGGCGGGAGAAGCGTTTTTGCAAAGCCAGGGCGCAATTATGTGCGTGCATTAGGAGGAGCAAGAAAAGCAGCAAAAACTTCTCGAACTGGTCGCTCTACCACAGCAGCTATAGGTCAATTTCTCACGAATGTTGGAAATCGAGGAATTAACGGAGCACTTGAAAGTCTTGGACTGTCAACATTTGTAGGGAAAGATGCTGAAACAGTCTTTGCAGCAATTTCAAATGCTCTTGCACCTGTAGGTTCTTCGAGGGAAGAAGCGATTGCAAGAAAGGCTGTCAATGAAGCTCTTGAAAACTTATATCAGCAGTATGTCTTAGATGGTGGTGATATCACTAAGCTTGATCAAATGGGTGCTCAAGAAGTGGGAAAAGCCATTGAAACAGTAGTGAGTAGCTATATTTACAATCGTTGGCTTGGGGAGCTTGAAATTGTACTTGAGAGCAAAGCTGTTTCAATTAAGGATGCAATTCGTCTTGAGAGAGATATGAAAGAATATATACGTGAATGCGTGCGATTTGATATGCAAGGAGTAGACGTGCTCACTATGGATTGGAACGGTTCATCAGGTCAGCAATTTATCGAAAAGATATTTGTTGAAGCCTATAGTATTCTTGAGGAGGCTTGAGTGAGTTGGAACGTTATTGTTCGAGTTGGATCTTTAGATCAATACACACCTAATATCCCAACAAATGAGCCAAGAATCTTCACTTCGATTGATAATCCTGGTAGCCCTTTCTTAATAAAGAATAACCTACTCACCGAAATTTTAGATAAAGCATTTATAGCACCTTCCTCTGAAGTTGTTGACTTATTAAACTTAGGAATTGCTATATATACAGCAGATTTGAAAATTCAACGTAATTTAAGCGAAGACCGCTGGACACGAGATTTTATAATCCACATACCAGTTCTGAATCAGGATCGCTGGACACAAACTCTTCCTCATTTGGAAGAGATGCTTAATTTTCTCACAGGTGATAGCTGGCAATTTCGACTAAGACAAAGACAGCAGTTGGATAACTGGGAAGGAATAGGAGGAAATTCCTCAAATGTAGATACAGTAAGTCTTTTCTCTGGCGGGCTTGATTCATTAATTGGTGCGATCGATCTGCTTGAAGAAGGCAAAGATGTTGCACTTGTAGGTCATTACGGTGCTGGTATTACCAGATCCATACAACAATTATTACTCAGTAAACTTCAAGCCACCTATGGTAAGCGTATTACACCATTTCTATTTTATGTGCAGCCCCCAAAAAGAGGAAGTGGCAAGGGAGAGCCATCAATGCGTTCTAGGTCTATCTTATTCCTTGTATTAGGTACACTAGTAGCTAATCTTTTTCCAGGTCAAAAACCACTTGTCGTAGCTGAAAATGGACTGATTTCTCTCAATGTACCACTCACACATTCTCGTATAGGAAGCCTCAGTACCCGCACTACACACCCACATTTTCTTTCGTTATACCAAAAAATACTTTCAAGCCTTGGATTAGTTACATCTATAGAACTGCCTTATAAATTTTTTACAAAGGGAGAAATGCTTGCAAATGTAAAAAATAAGGCAGTGCTAGAAAGCACAGCAAACTTAAGTATGTCGTGTTCACATCCTGAAGCTGGCCGTTTTCGGCAGGGCAGTCCTAGTAATCATTGTGGCTATTGTGTTCCATGTATTATTAGACGTGCTGCTTTAGCTTCCGTACAGCTAGATAATTGCATGTATTCCGTTGACATTTTAAAAAATCCACCTGCTTTTGATAGTAAGATGGGGCGGGACTTTCGAGCTTTTCAAATGGCAATAGAGAGACTTCAATATGCCAAGCCTCATAGTGCGCTTTTCAATGTTTTAAGTTCTGGCCCATTACCACCAGATGATGTTAAGAATTATGCTGATGTGTATTTACGAGGGATGGAAGAGGTTCGCCATTTCTTTTCTTTGTAGTTAAAAGTCATAAAAATAAATTGTTTACTATGATAAAAGAAGTTTTAAATTATTTTTAATAGCTCTTAAAACGGCTTTCTCATCAATTGACCAGAGTTCAGCTAATTTCTGAATCAAATTGCATATATCCCTGGGATACATTACAGATTTACCTAACTTTATAAATGGGCCATCAGACTCGGTAAGAATTCGTTCCTTTGGTAGTAACTCTACTAATGCTCTTCTACGGGGAGATTCAAGCATCTTAATGTTTACAGAAAAGTAGCATCCCGCTTCAACTGCCCTTAACGCTTCTTTTGAGGAACCTGTAAACCAATGGAGAACTACACGCCCTTTATCTGCGGGAAGATAGTTTTCGATCATTTCAATAACTTCGCGGGTGGCTCGACGGCTATGAACTGTTAATATTTTCCCTTGAGCAGAAGAACACAGTTCCAAAATTTTCTGAAAGACTTTACGTTGAATCTCCAACGTATTAACGAAGTCAGAAGAACCATCTAGTCCTACCTCGCCTACATACCGAGTTTCCGGTAAGTATTTCTCAAACAAATTTATTTCTTCTGCTCGTACATGAGCTAGTTGAGGATGTAATCCTAAAGCTGCACGAATATGTTGACAATCTTTAAGGAACATTTTATTTTGAGTCCAAACACAAGGAGCATTTGTTACTGTGAGCGTTTTAATGCGTAAATCTTCACATTCTCTGATAACTTCCAAGTAGTTAGGATACAAATCTAAGTGACAATGAAAGTCAACCAAATCAGCAGAATTAATTGATGAATCTGTCATAAATAGGCAACTGTATAAGCTGAAAGTTATAAATAGACAAAAAAGGGTTATATCGATGGGCTACGCCTCACCGGAGGCGATCGCTGCGCCTTGACTCATCTATGCCAACTGGTGCGTACTCGACAACCTGAACAACTTGATCTTTGGCTGGCACAGGCTGACAATAGCATTCTTTCTCCTTTTCGCAACTTTGCTAAAAGTTTGCGTGAAGACTATGATGCTGTCAAGGCGGGTGTAACGCTTTCAGTGAGCAATGGCCCTGTTGAAGGTCACATCAACCGATTGAAGATGTTGAAACGACAAATGTACGGTCGTGCCAGGATAAATTTACTTGAGCGACGGTTCTTGCTGGCTAGATAAAGCGCGGGCAAGTGAGGGTGAAAAGTAAACTGTATTTTTGCGATCGCTCAACTGGGAGCATCCTCGAACAGGATCACCAAAAGTGTGTCTGGTGTAGATTGTCGTAATTAATGTAGCTTAGGGAGTATCCTACAATCATAAGAGCGCGATTTATGGCGCTCGTTAGCCAATGCTGAAACATTAAAAAATAAAATGCAACTGCCCTTTAACTTAGTTCTATCTATTAAATTTTATATTTATACCTATAACTAAATTGATTATGACGTTATTATTACGCCACACTTTTATAATGCAGTCTTTATACTCCTCAAAGTGCTTTAAATTCTCTTTGAGTAAATCAATCATACTTTGCTTTCCCTTGCATTGCATGGTATCCATCACCCATCCATAAATTCCCATATTACTGTCTGAAATTCAAGCTACACTATGATTCGTCGGTCAATCGCTTCAGCAGCTTATCAAACAACTCGTCAATCTTGTGCGAGTCAGAAACCAGCGTCCCTCGCTCGTCGCGGAAGGTGCGATCGCGCTCCCCTTTGAAAGATAACCAGTTAAAGCTGGTAGTAACCGCAAATTTGGTGTCTGAAATGAGGATTTTGGCGTGAGTATCTCCAAGTCGTTTAAGTGTAAAGGTCTTGGAATATTGGCTTGCCAGCTTTTGCAGATTCTTCTCAGCTTGAATATCTGCTGAACTGCGCTTTTCGTCCTTCTCACCTAACCCATACCCGATGAAAACTTGCACTCCTCGTTTTAGCAAATTCTCAAATTGCTGGAGAAACCAACGGTTGACCGAGTTAGCCCGAATCCAAGGTGAGATGATCATCAGGCGTTCCAGGCTATCCTTAAGGGCTTGCTCTAGCAAGGGGCGATGTTCGTACATATCTAACCAGCGCATCGGTACTGTTGCCAGCACAGAATCGAGTTGAAATTGAAGCTGCTCAATTTGTTTTAACGCATCTTGAAGTTGTTGATAAAGCGCTTGTTTCTCTTCATCGTCCTCTGCCTGCTCAATCTTTTCCTGAGTTGTTTCAATCTGAGCTTGAATTTTGGCTTGAGCCGCAGTCGTCTCTTTTTTAAGAATTGCAATCTCGTCAACAGGTGACTGAGCGACAAACTCACGCCCTAGTATCTCTTCAGCCAGCTTTCGCGGTTCACTCTGACTTAGTGTCTCAGCAATTCGGAGTTTCTTTACCCCATCCGCACGAGCAAAGGCAGCCTCATGTTCGCTGGAAACAATACCATCAATGACAAATGCCACCTGAATCTCATCACTCTCTTTTGCTTTAAAGACCAGTGCAGTAGCTGGTTGAAAAAAGCGTTGTCTCCGATCAATCGCCTTCAAAGCCAGTAAATCTCGCTCCTGACGAACTCTGGCTTTACCATCCTTCTCAATCTGCTGAATAATTTCGTCAACATCCTTCAACTTGAGGTCGGACAATTCTGGAGGACGTTTTGGTGAAGGCTCAATTTCAACAATGCTAAAGTCGCGCAAATCTTTTGCCTTGAGCAAGCGTGAGTTTAATTGACCATACCAGCGCGGGATTCTCAAAAGTCCATCAAAGTTAATATCGAAAGTTCGTTCTTCTGGCACAATAATTCTGGCTTCTTGTAAAGTTTTATCTCCCTTTTTCGTTAGCTTCCATACCTGAAATTGTGAAACATCAGGAGCAATTAGATCAATGTCTTCACTCACCCGTAGATTGACCATTGCTTCTCGGCTCGTTAGTAATTCCAAACCCAAAAATCCGGCAATTTCTTCTTCGGATGAAAGACCAACATTAATCGCCTTCAGAACGTACTCCTCAATCGGCGGAATTGGTTTACGAACCTGAGTCAGAGCTTCAACAGTAATTTTGTAGACGGGCAGCCCAACTTCCTGGCAGCAAACCAGGTCAAACCCGGAACGATTATCATAGCGACGCAGGTCTTCTAGATGTAAAGACGACGTAAATTCTTCCCAGGTCATAAGTTTGGCTCCGTCTGAATACAATCTTCTGGGTGTTGTTCAATGTAGTACAGGACACTATGTAGAGGGCTGTGACTTAATGCTCGACAAAATTGATGATCGCCAACAATCAGCAAACCAACCCGTCCTCTAGATAGCGCCACATTTAGTCTGGCTTCATCTTTGAGAAATCCAATTTTGCCATCTTTGTTGGATCGAGTCACTGAGTAAACAACGATATCTGCTTCCCGCCCTTGAAAGGCATCAACAGTATTGCACTCGATTGTCAAAGCTTTTAGGCTACTTTGTTCTGCATCCAAGCCGCGATTGAGCAATTTCAGTTGGGCTGCATACCCGCTCAAAACTGCTACAGTGTAATGTTTTTGAGCTTCTTCTGCAACTCGGTTAAGTTGTTTAAGCCACTGAACAATAACTCTGACTTCACAGGAGTTATTAAAGCTAGACTTAAGGACTTGTTCGCGGCTATTTTTTAGCTTTGAGGTAGTCAACCATGTGACAGGTCGTTGCAAAACCTGACTCAAAGTTTTATCTATTGCAGGCCCATTACTACCCAACTGACCTTCATAAAAGCAGGTGCTAATCAACTTTCCTATCGGCTCAACCATTCGATGCTGAATTGCCAGCATCTTACGGCAAGCATCCGGCAAAGTTCTTAACAAGCGATCAAACAGGGTTTCTTGAATGTCCCCTGATGCCAATTCATACTCTTCCAAAAATTCGGAATTTCGGCTGGCTTCATCTTGAAACGGTGGTAGTTGTTTGGGATCGCCTACCAGTATCCATTTTTTTGAACGCGCCATTGGTACTAAAACTTCAGTCGCGGTTGCTTTAGAAGCCTCATCAACAATGCATAGATCAAATTCAATGTCAGAAATTTCTCTAGAGATGCCAATACAAGTTCCCGCAACGACTTGCGATCGCTTGATCAAAGGTGCATTAAATCGTTCATTGCGCCCAAACTGCTCGAACCATTGTGTTTGGAGACTAATCAGCTGTTGGAGGATTTTTGCATTAGGTGAGTTGGGATCAATCAAGCTCTTGCTCCTCTGCTCTAATTCTTCAGCTGATAGTCTTAGCAATTCATCAATAGTTTTGATGCGTGTAATTTCTTGAAGACGTTTTGCTTTGTGTTTCTGCTCATCCCGTGCAGCCTTCGCCTGTTTCTCTAGTTGTTCGATTTCCTCTTCTAATCGTTGAAACTCCTCCACCCTGTCCGTTGGTACATTTCGCTGTCGTCGAGATTTGGGTTTTCCTTCATCATTGAGTGCAGAAAAATTATCTTCCCTCTCCTGCTTACGGCTTGCCAGTTCTACTCTTAGAGACTCTAGGTTCAAGGCAACATTTTTCAACTCTTGAAATAGAACAGCTTTCTCCAAATCCTGCTGAGAAATTCCGCTACGTGCAGACCAATTAGCAAGGAACTGTTGCCCTTGGGCGATCGCATTTTCCCGCCACTTTGCCATTTGTTCTTCTAAAAGCAACGAGTAAACACCTTCTGATACCCGCTCATGATTGCCAATGCGAATCAGCTTCAAGTTGGAGTTTTTTTCTTGAATCCTTTCCAATGCGTTATCGAGTGCAACATGGGTTTGAGAACTAAGTAGAATTCTTGCTTCAGGGTTCTGCTGAAGGGTTTGCAGGATGACTTCTGTAATAAACGTTGTTTTACCCGTCCCTGGTGGCCCTTGAACTAACAGAAAGTCTTGTGTTGACAGGGCCGCTTTTACAACTTCCTTCTGAGATTCATTCAAAAATTGGATGAATTTAATCTCAATATCTAAGGCAGGGGCCTGAATTTCTTGAGGATTGGCTAGTAACTCTCGTAAGTCAGAGCGAACAGCACGATCATACCGAATTGCATCTAGAGCATTTTTCTGGCGGTTCAGGGCAATTTCAGCCAAGCGAGTATCAAATCGCAGTTCCCCTGCTTGAGGTAAGCGATCTGGTTCGCCGTATTTTACGTACAAAACCAGTTTGTCATCAACCACTTCCACTACGTCTCCACCCAAAATGCTAAATCCGTTGGAACGTGTCACATGGCGTGGTTGTCCGGTAATGTCTGACTCTGGTAATTCACTGATTTGAAAAATGACACGACTGCCATCAGGTCTAGCACTTGTGTATTTAATCGGCTCTTCTCGCTTCTGTTCCCAGTGTGTCTTCGCCCTGAGAATGTCCCACCACACTCGAAAGATACGTTGTTTTTCCTCTTCCGCTCGTGATTGCCTTAAATTTGCCTCATGCTCTTCAACCCCCAGTTGAAGTTCTCTAATGACATCCTCAGCTTCCCATTTAACGATTGGTTTTCCAAATTTGAATTCATAAGGCAGTTGCCAGGATCGTTCCCGGTTTTGTTCTAGGACAACACTAGAAAAGCTTTGAGCATTGATTATAACTAGACAATCTTGCTCTGCTGCAACTAAATAGCGGTAAGAGAAGCCAAAAATTGAATAATGATTATCAGCAGATTGTCCATTTGTGCCACTGCTTGACTTCTTAGCAATGCCACATCCAGCATTTAAGTCCTCAAGTAGAACCTTCTGAATTTCCGTCTCTGGTAACTGAAGCTCATTCTCAAGGTTTCTTACAGCATTACGAGTCAGTTGGAGATAACAGGAGTATTTTCGAGTTGTTTGCTTGCGCGATCGCTTCTGCTGAATTGCTTCTAACTCTGCTAATAATACTTCTGCGTTTGGTTGCCGTTCAGCAGGATCGTTCGAGACAGCACGTTCGATAATTTCGATGATTTCAGGGGGAGCATCAAGGGCAGCGATCGCACTCGAAAAGCTACTGTAATCGAGATCAACCTCAGTCAAGCATTTCAGCGTCATTACCCCAAAACTAAATACATCACGGGTATAAGGGTAAGAACCGTCATCTTCTTCTTGAGGTGTAAAGGGACGAGAGACAAATTCCCTTAACGTTACAGTTGGGCGAAAATAACCCCTGAGTTTGGAAATTCCAAAATCAGCCAGTTTCAACCTGCCATCACTACTAATTAGAATATTGTTTGGTTTGAGATCCCGATGAACGTATTTACGTTCGTGAGAAAATGCAAGTGCATTTAGTATTGGAAGAGCTAACCTCTCCCAATAAGAATCCCATCCTTCTAATGGAGTTTCTTTTAGCAGTACCGCTAAATCTCTCTCCATCCACTCCAAGACCAAGAAATATTCTCCAGTCTGTTTATCTCGTCCTGAATCAAAAAGCTCGACAATGCTGGGATGCTTTAACTCCCTGAGTGCCTGAGTTTCGCGTCGGAAGGATTCAACTAAGATGTCTACTTCAATCTGCCCATGTTTGAAAACTTTGACTGCTACCTGTCGCAATCCTTCTTTCATGTCAATGGCTTGGTAGACATCCGCCATACCACCAGAGCGCAGGTTGGGAGATAAAGCGTAGCGATCATTAATGATACGAGGCAACATGGTTGTAGATTTTACCTGATAAGCTAATTATTCCCTTTACCTAAGCAAAACTCACAAGTATCTCTTGGTATGGTCTACGAACTCAAAAATATCAATAGAATCTGACCACAGTTGGGAAGTATTAAATATATATTCAGGATCTCGCTGAATGGCTGCATCTGCTACCTCAAACTTAGCATCCGCAGGGCGAAAGGCAATTTGAATCTGAACTTCCTTAAAATCCTTGGTTAGCACTTTATGCCCTTTGAATACAGTATATAAGCAAGTCAATCGTTGTTGCCCATCTACGATCAGTAGACGAGGGGTTTTAACCTGTTTGGAGGTAGTGCCTATATGTCGAGTATTGGTGAGATGGTCAGTTGCCCACAACAACAAGTAACCTACTGGAAAGCCTTGATACATTGAGTCAAACAAATCTCGTACTTTCGCAGCTTCCCAAACAAACAGACGCTGAATATCAGGTAAGCCAATCTCACCAAGTTCAATATCATGGATGAGACTTGTAAGCGAATAGGTGATTTGTTTGAAAAGAATTTTGGCCATTGTAGATGCAAGTTAATGTTCAGCTTGCATCCGTATAAATATTTCTACCAAAATAGAGAAATCTATATACTAGCAACTTGAGTAAAGTTTCGGATTTATATATAAATTTTATACATTGATTTTTACTACAAATAATCTAATGGGAAAGCCATTGATGTTTAGAGCCGTGTGGTTAGGATTTTTGGAGTAAATTAGCTTTGCATCATCATCAAAATAAAATGTGCGAATTTCTGATGCTTGAGGTAATCAATTTACCGCATGGTGGAATTAAACATTTACCTTCCACGGGCAATGGAAATTAAAATTCTACTTTTTTGGCTATTTTTAATATCGTTTTTTCTACGCCTAGCTTTTCTACTAACACAGGCACACAAAAAAAACTCAAAGTTGCTACCAAACTACTAGAAAAAAATTAGTATGCAGGTCAGAACGCAAACAGCAATATTACTTCAGTATTCCCAAAACAGGGAAATGGCAAAAGCTTTTGACTCTGGTTCAAGGTGACGTAGCTACTGCCAAACGATTAATTGAATTTGAGTAATGGCGCAATCCTACCCGCAGCATTGACTGGTGTGTGGAAAAAGTACTGTGGCAATTAAAACGCGATCGCTGTTTCTAAGTTAGTCAAGTAGTCAAGCGAGTAACTAGTTTTATCCACATATATCAGTTATTTGAGTGAGGTTATGTATAATTTAACACTTAGTGTTTTTCGTTAATAATTACTTCATGAAGACTTTACTTTTCATACTGAGCAATAATAAAGCCACTTCTACCGTACTTGACCGAATACGGTTTACCTCGTATTCATTAGACAAATTTTTTACCAATCTAGTTATAGGAATTTCCAGGTTGCATTAATGAGTTATATAGAATATCAAAAAAAGTTTAATAAAGCACTTGACGATGAAATTAGAGCATTACGAAAAAGTGGTGGACAAAAAACCTTTTTGAGTGACGGTTCCTTTTTAGGTAAACGTGGTGGTCAATATATATATTCCCTTACCACAGATACTGAACTGCGTTTCCCTGATGATACTCCAGTAGATTTAGAGTATAAGAGCAAAAGATATAGTGGAATTTTAGTTTCTGTTGAAGGCTTTGATATTATTTTGGCATTACAGCAAAATTTAGGAGATTCAATTCCTACAGCTATCCTCTATACCTCTCCCTGGTTTTTATTGGAAGAACTTAAAAAGCGATTGCTAGAAAGTTCTAATCTAAAGGGAGCTAATAGAAACCTAGCAGAAATATTACTAGGGGATAAAAGTGAAACCAACTCTTCAACAAGCAATAGCCAAAAACTGTTAAATCAAATTGAGCAACGACTACAAAAACCAATAGGTTGCAATGAATATCAGAAATCTGCTGTTGACAAGGTACTTAATCGCCAAGTTAGTTTTATTTGGGGGCCACCAGGAACAGGAAAAACTAAAACTCTGGGAATCACCGTAGCCGCATTGGTTCAAGCTGGTGAGTCAGTTTTAGTGGTAGCTCATAGCAACACTGCTGTTGATACAGCTATGAAAAGTGTAGCGGAGTATTTGCAAGGTGCGCCTATTTATGAAAATGGGCTAGTGTTACGCTATGGAGTTGCCACCCCTGGCAGTCTAAATGAGTTTCCGCAGTTACACGTTAGAGGAGTAGCACGTTGGCAGAATCCAAACTTAATAGAGCAAATTGAACGGTTAGAAAAACAACGCAAAGATTTAGTCAAGCGATCGCGTCAGGAAAAGCTAACCCAACTGCAACGCCAGAGTATTCAAAATGACATTGCCACTGTCAAACAAGCATTGCAGCCTCTAAAAGAACAGTTGAAGCAGAAAGAAGCTGAACTGATCAAACAAGCAACAGTGGTTGGCTGCACTTTATCAAAGGCAGCGATCGCCAAAGAAATCTACCAACGCCGTTTTGATGCCATAGTAGTGGATGAGGCGAGTATGGCTTATATTCCCCACTGTGCTTATGTCAGCACCCTGGCCAATCGTCGTATTGCTATTTTTGGTGACTTTCGCCAGTTAGGGCCTATTTCACAAGCAGAGACAGAGGCAACGGAGCAATGGCTACAACGAGATATCTTTGATGAAGCTGGTATTACTCAAAAGGTAAATAATGGTCAAATTGACTCACGCATGGTGCTATTAAAAACACAGTACCGCATGAATCCAGCTATTTCTAAAATACCAAATCAGCTTTTTTACAATGGTCAACTGCAAGATGGCTCTGGTGTAGAGCAAAGGACAATGCCGATTGTCCAGAGTCAGCCACATCCTGGGTCAGCCCTAATCTTGTATGACTTGAGCCAACTTTCAGCTTTTTGTTTTAAAGAACAGCAGTCTCACAGCCGTTTTAATATCATCTCAGCTTTAGTAGCAGTCAATCTAGCTTACCAAAGTACCCAGACTAATGATTTCAGCGTCGGTATCATTGCTCCTTACAATGCTCAAGCACGTTTAATCCAACGTTTGCTGCAAGATTTGCACCTTACTGACAAGTCTGTAAAAGTAGCTACAGTTCATCGCTTTCAAGGGGCAGAACAGAATCTGATTATTTTTGATGCTGTTGAAGGTTCACCACAAGCTAAGGCAGGAAAATTGGTTACAGGGGGAACGCAAAGTACAGCTATGCGACTTGCCAATGTTGCTGTTAGTAGAGCGCAAGGTAAATTTATTGGTTTATTTAATTATCAATATATTCAGAAAACCCTTAACTCTTTTAATATTTTTCGTAAATTTGTTGACCGTATATATGCTCAAGCTAAGACCCAATCACTCACATGGGCTTTACAACCACTCAGCGATTTACCAGGAGTAACTTATTTTTCTAAAAGCCAAGATGCTTTAAAAAAAATAAAGTTGGACTTACTTGCAACTAAGGAAGAAATCGCCATAGATTGGTCAAGCTCAACTAGCAATAATCAGTTTCCTTTGGACACATTGAAGCAGTGTAATTCTCGTAGTGTCCGATTTTTTATCACGGGTCAAAGCCGCAATTCTATTGCTACTGGGCTACAAAATACTCGTCTCTGGGATAATAAGGCTAATACGAGTATAGGTTTAGTTGGTATTGACCGTAAGTGTTTGTGGATATACTTAAATCCCAATTCACCATTAACACCAGTTATTCGGATAGATTTACCACAAACAACAAAATTATTGTATAGCTTTTTACATTTAGTACCTGAACAAGATCCAGGCTCCATAACAACTAAAATCAGTCAAGGCGAAAATCCATTTGGTCAATGCCCTGATTGCGGACAACCTCGCTGGTATAGCCGTACTGAATATGGCTCTTATATTACTTGTTCTAAAGATACCAAACATTCTCGTAGGAAAATGAATGAAAAAGATACAACCCTTTTGATGAGATTAATGAACATTAACTGTTCGGTATGTAAGCAACAAGCAAGTGCTTACAAAAGCTATAAAGGTATTTATATAGGCTGCTCACAACGAAATTGTAGCTGGTCAACATCACTAGAATCATTAATTTAGGTCTACGGTTGCCTGAGTTTTATGACAACTATTCAAAGAACTTTTGTAGTTTGTGACTTAAATCAGTGCCAAAATATCATAATTGTGTATAGAATTAATCAATTGAAACAAGTAAGTGTATTTTTAAAAACACTAAGTTGTTGACGGTTGGTATTGACTGTCAACCCTCAACTAGTAACGGTCAATATATTTCTATGCTTCCGTCAGTATTTAAAACCTGCATTCCTAGAGAAGAAATTTTAGAGGGGGAACTCTCTTCTGACTTATTTGCCGCTAAGTTACGGCTAGTTGTCGAAGGAATTGCGCCCCAAGTCTACCAAGATCCCACAGCCTTTTTCGCTAATACTTTTGCCACCGATGGTTTAAAAACCCTAATCTCGGAAGTGTTCGGGCGGTTGGTAGGTGCTGCTGTCGGCTCCCCCATTATTCGACTGGAAACCAGCTTTGGTGGTGGTAAAACCCATGATGAAATTGCTTTGTGGCACATTGCCAAAAATGGGCGGGACATTTCTGGACTAGACCGTTTTGTTGACCTAAGTTTAATTCCAGATCGACCCATTCAAGCAGCTGCGATCGCTTGCCAAGACCTCGATCCAGTTAACGGTGTTTACCATGCGGATACTGGCGTTACCACTTATACCCTTTGGGGAGAAATTGCTTATCAAATTAATGGTGTAGCAGGTTATAGCCTGCTTAAAGGTTCTGACGAACAGCGAGTCAGTCCAGGCACAGTGGTTTTAGAAAGGATAATCCAAGGGCAACCCACAGTCATTATCATCGATGAAATTGCCTCATACCTGAGAAAAGCCAAGGCTACTCTAGTTGGTAACAGCAACTTAGCCGGACAGGTAGTTGCGTTTTTATTCGCTCTCATGGATTTAGCAGCATCTTGTAATAATTTAGTATTTGTTTACACGCTGGCTTCTTCCACTGACAGTTTTGGCGAAGAAACCACCGAAATCCGGGAAACCATTTCCGCTAGCGCTAGGCAAGAGCGGATCATTAAACCCAGCACTGATATTGAAATTTACAATATAGTTAAACAGAGGATGTTCAGCAGCATTGAAGCTAACGCTGCCAATAATGCTTCAAAAGAATATTTACAAACTTATAAAGCTAGTCGGATTAATTTACCAGATGGTTGCAAAGATTCACGCTACGCTGAAAGTATCGAGCAGAGTTATCCCTTCCACCCGGAATTATTTAATCTGCTGACTAAAAAGATTGCCTCCATCCCAAACTTCCAACGCACCAGAGGCGCTTTGCGGTTATTTGCTAGAGTTATACGTTATCTGTGGGACGATACTAGTGCATGGATACCGCTAATTCATTCTCACCATATTCCTGTTGGTATTGAAGAAGAAATCACCAGTGATTTAACTGCCCGTTTGGAACGTCCTTTGATGCGAATTACGATCCAAGCAGACATTTACAACAAAGATGGTAGAGAAGCACACGCTCAGTTACAAGATGCAGAATGGAAAGCTGCTGGTAAACCTCCTTTTTCAACCTGGGTAGCCCGGACTATTTTTTTGCATTCCATCACTCAAGGTATATCTGCGGGTATTCGTCGCGCCGAATTAAATTTATCTTTGTTGACACCAGGGCTAGAAATTGGTTTTGTTGATACTGCCTTAGAAAGGTTGAGTGAAGTTGCTTGGTACTTGGAAAATGATCCAATGACAACTCTGGCTCGTTTCAAGGAAGAACCATCAATCAATAAAATTATTGCCGAAGAAAAAGCTCAAGTTGGAATTACCGAGGCGAAGGATGATTTACGAAGTCGCCGCGATGCCATTTTTGCTAATAGACTACTGACGTTAGTTATTGCACCGGAATCACCAGCAGATGTGGATGACGTGTCCGATAGTATTGCCCTGTGTTTAATTGACTTTAACGAGGCGACTATTTCTGTAACTACCGAAGGGCCACCGCCAATGGTGGAGAAAATTTTTAATGAAACAGGTGAGTCGGGTAAATTCCGTACTTTTAGAAATCGTTTGTTATTTTTAGTCGCAAATAAGCAAGAATTAGACCGAGCAATTGACAATGCTAGAGAGTTTCGGGCTATTCAAAATATTTTAAATTCTCCCAATCGCTTGCAAGATTTATCAGAAAATCAGCAGAAACAACTCAAAGATAAAAAAGGTTCTCTTGATTTAGGGGTAAGAGTATCTTTAACAAATGCCTACCGCCATTTATTTTACCCTGCTAATGACCCAGTAAAAGCTCCTAAAGGCTTAATGCACTATACCCTTCCCGCGCAAGATTCTAGCGATGTTAAGGGTAAAAATAATCAACAAGATGTCATTCTAAAAGCACTGAAAGATTGTCAAAAAATTCGTGCTGATGATGCACCATCCTACGCCCCTGCTTATATTTTGCAGAAGGTATGGCTGTCTGGGTTAAACCATTGGACAACTAAAGCATTAAAAGAAGCTTTCGCCAAAGACTTGAGTTTAAATATATTCGTCGATGCCGAAATCTCAAAGCTCCGAGATACCATCCGCCAAGGGTTGCAGACTGGTAACTGGGATATGAAAGTAGGAGAAAAGCTGTTTATTAAAACCGATGACGGTAAAATTACCCTACCCGAATCCATAGAGTTTTCTGAACGGATGGAACTCTACCGCCGGGGAATTCTGGAACCACCAAAACCGCGAGAAATTGAACTAAATGCTCAAGTCTTGTCCAGTACAGAATCGGTAAAACCTGTGCGGATACGGTGGAAAGCATCGGGGGCTTTGACGATTAAGCTGTATCAAGATGGGAATTTGGTTACAGGGGAGTTTCGCCCTAGTGATGAACATGAGACAGCGATCGCTAAAACCACAACCTTCAAAATTGTAGCTGAATACGGCAATGGCGAAGTAGAGGAAAGGGAAACCCAAGCGAAGATATTGGTTTATGGTACTGGAACACCCAGTACACCAAGCGCAGGCGAAGATGGGAACGGTTCGTGGGATGATTCACCTCTATTTAAAGCCAAACCGGAAGAATTTGATTTGGAGGGAACACTCGATAGGGTGTTTAATGAATTAGGCGATCGCATCCAAGATAATCAAGTTCAGGGTATCCAGTCGTTGGAAATCTCCGTTGGGCAAGTAATGGACTACCGCAAGTTGATGACGGCTTTCCCTATGTTGATCAAGCTACCCTTGCAAATCGACCAAACAGCAACTATTACTGTTAATGAACAGTTTATCAGGTTAGAGTATCAAGGGCCAGTTAAAGGATTTCAGAGTTTTCAGGGGGCTGTTAACACTTTGCTAAGTAGCCCGGATGTAAAAGCTGACGTGTCGCTGAAGCTAGTATTTGAATTTTCATCTCCAGTGCAACCAAACGGCGCAGAAATCAGTAATATCAAACAAGCCCTGAATCGTAATCCGGTTGACAGGCTGAATTTGACGGCGAAAGTAACGTACTAAGATGCAAGAGTTTCAATTGCGAGTGGTTCCTACAGATAACAATAACTTTGCCCTGGAGTTGTATCAATGTGCTTATAAGAAAGCCGGTGAAAAAAAGCGTCCTTCTGCCAAGCGTATTGGGCGTTTAAAGGGCAATGCTTTAATTCAGGTGAAACAGGCAATTTATGATTCTTTGAAGGCGAATAATTATGACCCCAAAACCCTAAGTCACAATCGCCAAACTCCTTATGTTTTGAATGAGGAATCAGGAATAAATCTGGCATTATTGTTTCAGACTTTGCAACCGCTTTCTAAAATAGAACGCATTGCGAATATTGCCCAAGGGATTAGAGCCATGAGTTATGAGGAATCACACTACTGGTTTGCCAAGATTAGCAATGGTAAACGTAATCAGGCTTTGAAAGCGATTCGGGTATTATTGGGGGATTGATGACTGTTGAATAATGATTCTTGACTAACGACACTAATACATTATCAATAGTTACACATTATTCGTAATTTAGAAAATATTATGGAATCTGGATACATCTATATTTTTAGTAACCCTTCTTATAAAGACAATTTGTTTAAGATTGGTTATACAACAAAAGATCCTAAAGCTAGAGCGAAAAAATTATATACGACAGGTGTGCTTGCGCCATTTACTATTCTCTATGCTGAAGATGTTGATAATCCATTAGAAATTGAACAAAAAATACATAAAAAACTAGCTGATTTCCGTTTTTTCAAGGAGAGGGAGGGTTTTTTAATACCTATTCAAGAAGCAATTTCAAAAATTCAAGAAGTTACTCAAAGAGCAATTTACGAAAAAGGTACAAATATCTTAGATACAAACATGGCTTTTCGGTGGCTATGTCAACCGGATGATTTTATTTTCCTTGTGCGTTATACTACTTTTGCTGATGAACTCAACATTAATCCCATAGTTGATTTTTGGTCTTGTAAAGCAGGTGATCAGGTATTAATAACCAACATCCCTGGTGAAGATAAAATTTACCTGGATGAAGATGATTATATTACACTTCCTTTAAAAAAATCTAAAAATGATCATGACATCAATCCTATAAACGGTATTATTCATGAACTTTGTGAGATACATCCAGGTGATAGAATTGTATGGTTAGCAAAATCAAAAGAAAACGCCAATGTAAATGAAGAATATTATGTTCATACAATTTTAAATTGTCGGACTTCTGCTACATTATCTGGTTTCTCTAATGCAAATAAAATTGTTTATATTGATGGAATTCCATTAGATTTTGGCTGTGACCTCTCATTAACAGAAATACCTGATAGTTTAAGTAAAATTTTTCAAAAATGTTTGATTAAAATAAAAAGTGAATGGAAAAATGATATATTTAATTCGCCAATAGACGAAGTAGGAAAACTTTTAAATGAGTTATTAAGAATGTCTAATGAGTGTTCCCAAGGAATTGATAGTTCAAATAGAAAAGTTTATTCAGGAGTAAATAAAAAACGAGTAAAACAGATAGGAGAAAGACTAAATCAAATAGGGGGACTTCATTTAATGATTCTAGTCACTAGACAAATCCCTGAATATGACCGAAGACCATTAGAGTTTGCTTGGTCAGGAATTGGTGAATGGATGGATTAAATAAGCTATTCTGAAACAGAATATTGTAGAGTAAACGTAAATTGTCAGTCAAAAAATAATTATATTCTCAATCTTTCTCTTTAATGCCAGCATTTCCGGTGGCTATTTTTTATCTAAACAAGGTGCTTTCCTTACAATATATAAATTAATACCAGAATATTTACACACACATGACTGACTCAACCCCCAAACGCCCTGCTGTATTTATTGAAAAAATGATGCCTGTGCAGGTATTAAACGAGCAAGTAAATTTTGAACATGGGGGGAATCCATTTAAAGGATTACATCGCTGGTATTCGCGTAAGCCATTGTCTTTTAGTCGTGCCAGTGTGTTGGCTTCTTTATTACCAGCAGATATCACAATGCAAGAATTTGAATATTTGCTGGGGTTAGTACCGGGGAAGGAGGTAAAGCTATATAAAACACCACCAAATTCTGTGCAAATTAAGAAAGTGCAGGATTATTGTGAGAAGGTTTGGGGAACTCGCACACCCACTGTATTAGATGCGTTTGCAGGTGGTGGAAGTATACCTTTTGAAGCGGCGAGATATGGGTTAAATGTGCTGGCTTCTGATTTAAATCCTGTGGCGGTGGTGACTATGAAGGCGGCGATGGAATATCCGCTAAAGTTTGGCCCAGATTTGCAGCAGGATATTGATAAATGGGTGAAGTGGGTAGGCGATGAGGCGGAGAAAAGGTTGGCTGAATTTTTCCCTTCTTTACCTGGGGAAACTGTGCAGAATTATTTATGGGCGCATACGGTTGTTTGTCCAAGTTGTGAGTCTGTTGTTCCGTTGATATCATGTCCGGTAAATCACTTACGATTAAGCTCCGATGTTAATCCACCAATGAAAACTAGTTAACCCTTGAATTA
>NZ_JAVRCC020000024.1:0-111241 GCF_034530975.2 Nostoc sp. DedQUE07
GCCAAAGCTACGCCTTGTCTCCCCTCCCGAACAGCGGGGAGGGGTTGGGGGTGGGGTGTAATGACTGTGGTTAGCATAACTAATTATGCGGACATGATATCATTGGTCATTTGTCATTTGTCATTTGTCATTTGTCATTTGTCATTTGCCCTTTTCTCCCGTGCTCCCCTACTCCTCATCTGCCTCATCTTTTAAGAACTTAAAATCTCACTGATAATCTGAAGGGCTATCTGAATTTGGTCGCTGTCGATAACTAGAGGGGGACAGAAACGAATTGCTGCTTTACCGCAACCTAGCAATAATAAACCGCGTAAAAAAGCTTCTTGAATAATGCGATCGCGCAATTTATAATCGAGATTACCCTGTTCATCTAATAAATTTACCGCTACCATCAAACCTTTACCTCGTGGTGGTGATACTCTGGGAAATCTTTGATGCAACTCGGTAAGACTAGCTTGTAAGAATTCTCCCATCTGGGTAGCGTTGGTCATTAAACCACTTTCTAGCAGTCGCAATGTGGCAATACCAGCAGCACAAGCTACGGGATTACCGCCAAATGTAGTAGCGTGAGAACCAGGAGGCCAAGTCATTAACTCTGGTCTAGCAAGTATCGCTCCTAACGGCATACCACTGGCGATACCTTTAGCAGTAGTAATGATATCAGGCATCACATTCCAATGCTCGATCGCAAATAAGCGACCAGTCCGCCCCATTCCCGCTTGTACTTCATCCACTACCATCAGAATACTGTAGCGATCGCATATCTCCCGAATTCGCTGCAAGAAACCATCTTCGGGTACGATATACCCACCCTCTCCTTGAATCGGTTCGACGACGATCGCCGCTACTTCTTGCGGTGGTAAAATCGTTGTAAATAGCTGTTGTTCCAAGTAATGTAAGCTAGCGTGAGTGCCATAAGGGATATGAGTTACCCCAGGAACTAAAGGCCCAAAGTTAGCTCGCTGCACTGCTTTGGAACCAGTCAGAGACATCGCTCCATAAGTGCGTCCGTGAAATGCACCTAAGAAGGCTACGATTAGCGATCGCTTGGTGTAATATCGAGCTAGTTTGATGGCTCCTTCGTTCGATTCTGCCCCGGAATTGGTGAAAAATACTTTTGCGGGAAACCCAGCATTACCTTGTGGGTGGGGAAAGGGAGCGCGAATTGCTAATTGTTCCGCTAGTTCTACCATCGGCTCATAATAAAAATCCGTCCCTGACATGTGCAACAGCCGCGCCGACTGTTCTTGAATTGCTTTGACAACTTCTGGGTGAGCGTGTCCGGTAGCGGTGACAGCAATACCTGCGGTCATATCCAGAAATACATTGCCATCCACATCTTCTACCATACAGCCCTGACCGCGAGATACAACTAACGGGTAATCGCGGGTATAAGAAGGAGAAGTTACGGCGCGATCGCGTTGTACAATTGCTTGAGCGCGAGGCCCAGGTAAGGAAGTTACTAAACGGGGTATAGAAGGTAAATTTAGGTTAATAGGAATACTTAACATAATTTTTTCTATTTTTTAAAGATTACTGATGATTAAACGCTAAAGCTTGATTGCTGACAGTAGCATTTGATTCTATTACTGTAAGAATTACGCATTTACCTAAAAATCAGAGTATACGTCAGCGACTCAGGAAAAATACAGCTAATCTTTCCTGAATCCTCAAAGATATTTAACGAAAAAGCTTGATGGTAAGCCGTTTCGTATTGTTTAAGACTATTGCCCGTTTTTATAACACAACTTTGAGAAAATTAGGACTTACGCATCGTACATAAGTACTAAACACAATTTGGGTATTTTAGCCATGTTTTGCATCCAGCGATCGCAAATGTCGGAATAAATCAGGGTTATCTGAAGCCTCTGAAAAGACTAAATACCGTAGTACACGTTTTGGTTGATTTGTATAGTGCGTAAGTCCTAAAAATGTTCCCTATTCTCTTTATGGGAACCACCAACTTCCTCTATCGCTGTAAAACTGAAATCGTGCAAAGCCAAGAAATTGACCGTGAGATTTTTCACCCACAGGGAATGCAGTAACACCCAATAAGTAAACACCAGAAAAACTGGGATTACTTATAGGGCGGAGGGCGATGGTAATTGTCTGTCCTGGAGTTACAGGTGGATCGAAGATTACAGAAACCGTGCGTATCTTGCTCTCGTTGATGACTGAACCTAGTTGCAGTTGCGTTTCTTTGCGATCGCGTGTGCCGACAAATGCGCGGGTATCATCAAGATTGTAGCGGATGTATTCTGACCCCTCTTTTTGGGCGATCGTTACCTTCTGGAGAGCTTCTCCAGCATTTTCCGGCACATTGATGGTGAAATAGTAAGTTGCGCTCAAAACATTAACATCTTTGTAAGTAGTTGTCGCGTTAACAAGTGTTGGCGGTTGGACAAAATAGACTAGGCCATCTCTAAGCTGCACAGCTTGAGCCACCGGCAGCGTAACTTCTCCAATGCCTATTGCTAACGAGAGTGTTATTCCAAACAAATTTGTAAGGCGCATAATTCAGATATAAAAAAACGCACTTATTCTGATTCTAGTTCCTTGGGAATCAATGACTGAGGAACGATCGAAGCTTGTTTTTCCCCAACAGAAGATTTTGTATACCACCAAGCCCAAGCAATTAAAACGGCTTGCAACGGAAGTCTAACTACGTGTACCCAAGGTGAGTTTGGTATATGTTCAATCTTAATCAGATTAGCTGCCATGTAAATATTCGCTGGGTAAACAGCAATAAAAAGAGCAAGAAGTCCCCAAGCAGCAGCTTGACTTACAGGCGGAACTAATAACCCGATGCCACCCAAAATTTCATAAAAGCCACTGAGATAAACTAATCCTAAAGGATAAGGTAGTTGTGGCGGCACGATTTTGACATATTCTTGTGGAACAAGAAAGTGTGTTACTCCAACCACAATGATAGATATAGCAAGGATGACACGTAATGTTTCCTTATGCTTATTCATGGTTTTTGCCTCTTTATATACTTGCCCTATTACTTCAGTTTGACTGATGGATGTTAATCTGCATTGAGTCAATAGGAGTAAAAATCGACAAAATTTTCCCAAGTACTTACCAAAACAATGCTGAGTAAAAAAGCAATAATTGCATTCAGCACGGGCTAAACCTAGCTATCCGCTAACGGAACTCACAACTGGGCTACTCCTGAAAAAAGTGATTGCAACTATAAATAAAACTGATGCACCGGACTGTACTAAAGGATTTATTAACTATGCCACGGCTCGGTTAGTAAAGCAAAACAACATTTTTATCCAAAATTTTCTTAACTACGCTTGCATTTTTTACTACTCTTGTATTAGTATAACTACGACAGCACAAAACAATCATATTTGCTGTTCAAAAATACTTTTGCCAAAATAGCCTAAGACAAGCGCTTGCTTGAATATGAGGCAGAAACTAGAATCTGCACTCAGACTTACACGACAGTTAAAACTACTTCTGTAAAACCATACAGAACAGAATTTTCTTGACGGAATTTTTTGTTACATGGTAAAAAGAAGCATTTATTATCTTAGGTTTGTTCGATGTCAAGCCTTGTAATTTGGCAAAGGTATTGTTAATTGTGCGTAATTTTTTCCAAATCAAATTGGATTGCTATAGATTCACTTTGACTAAACAATCAAAACTTTGGAGGAAAACAATGACAGCTACAACAACCACTAATGCTAATAATCTATACAATGTACAAAATCAGTGGGGTGGTGCATCTGCTCCGTGGAATCCTGGTGGAGTATGGGTAATTGGAGCTAGAGCAGATCAGCGCATTGTCGAACTCAAAGTTTCATCAAGTGACAACGGCAAAACACTTAATGGAACTACGACCTATGCTGGTGAAGGCCCCATCGGTTTTAAGGCTACCTTAACTGGAAGCGACAATTACAACGTAGAAAACCAGTGGGGAGGCTCATCTGCTCCGTGGAATCCTGGCGGGACTTGGGTACTTGGCGCTCGATCAAATCAAAATGTTGTTGCGATCGATATTACATCGAGCGACGGCGGTAAAACCCTGACTGGAACTATCACTTATGCTGGTGAAGGCCCCATCGGTTTTAAGAGTGCTGCTGTTGATGGCCGTGTCTATAATGTGGAAAACCAATGGGGAGGCTCATCTGCTCCGTGGAATCCCGGCGGAGCTTGGGTACTTGGCTCTCGATCGAATCAAAATGTTGTTGCGATCGATATTACATCGAACGATGGCGGTAAAACCCTGACTGGAACTATCACTTATGCTGGTGAAGGCCCCATTGGCTTTAAAGGTAACATTGTCGCCGGCAACAACTACACAGTAGAAAACCAGTGGGGTGGTAATACAGCACCCTGGAATCCTGGTGGGACTTGGATAATCGGTAGTCGTGTGGGACAGAATGTAGTAGCGCTCAATGTCACATCTAATGATGGTGGAAAGACCCTAACTGGAACCACGACATATTCTGGTGAAGGCCCTATCGGCTTCCGATCGCACCAAATCTAAAAAGGCGATCGCCCTATATAGGTTTTCGGTTAAGTAGGTACTGAACCGCACCCCTAACCCCCTGCTCGCTGTTTCGTGGCAGGGGGTTATGATGTAACTATAGGGTAACTCAGCACTCAGCACAGGCTAAACCTTAGCTATCCGCTAACAACACTCCTGAAGCTAAATCTAATTTTTCTCGAACTATTCTCTCATCTCTAAAGCCGATCAACACAGCTGTTCCATCTTTGATGAAAAGTGGACGTTTGAGCAGCATCGCATCGTGAGTGAATGCATCAACCCACTGTTCATCAGCCCAAGTCTTCTTTTCATCTCCTAAAGCGCGGTAGGATTGACCGGAGGTGTTTCGCATGGGAGCAAAACCCAAAGACTTTACCCAGTTTTGAATCATCTCACGAGTCGGCGGAGTATCTTTGGTGTTGATAAATTCATGGTCAATGTTGTTGTGTTGGAGCCACATCAAAGCTTTTTTGCAAGTGCTGCAATTGGGAATTCCGTAGACTTGAATAGACATAAAATAATTAAGCAACAATCTCCATATATGACATAGTAGGTAGAACTTCTGCCATCAATGCTCTTGTCGTAGAATCTCTATGGCATAAATTTAAGAGTAGCGATCGCTTTTAGCAATCGGTAATTCCAAGTATGGAACTGGTTGATCCATAATTCGAGGGTTCTAAAATACCAAGGAGTAGTTTTACTAACGCTTTATCCATAAAAAATATGAGCGATGCCTTTAACCGACTTGCACCCTTCATCCAAGAATATATTTATCATCACCAGTGGACTGAATTACGACCAGTTCAAATTGCCGCTTGTCAAGTTATATTTGACACTGATGCTCATTTGCTAGTTACTGCTGCAACTGCTGCTGGTAAAACAGAAGCAGCTTTTCTACCAGTTTTGACTTTATTACATGAAAACCCTGCTGCCACAATTGGTGCATTATATATTAGTCCAATTAAAGCTTTAATTAACGATCAATTTGAGCGTCTTAATGACTTACTAAAAGAAGCAGATATTCCAGTTTGGCACTGGCACGGTGATGTTTCGCAAACTCGAAAAAACAAACTGTTAAAAAATCCGCAAGGTATTCTGCAAATTACCCCAGAATCTCTAGAAAGTTTGCTAATTAATAAAAATAACGACTTGCTTCGCTTATTTGGTGATTTAAGGTTTGTCATCATTGATGAAATTCACGCCTTTATGGGTTCAGAACGCGGTTGTCAAATTATTTGCCAATTACAACGTTTAGCAAAGTTGACGCAAAAACAACCGCGTCGTATTGGTTTATCAGCAACTCTTGGGGATTACTCAATAGCGGAAAATTGGTTGAGTTCAGGAACAGATAAGCCAGTAATTACACCAAAAATTGATGGTATAAAACGCCAGATAAAACTAGCTGTAGAACATTTTTATATTACTGATGAAGTAGATGAATCAGAAGCAACAGCAGATGAACAATATATTTTCAACCTCAGCAAGTCTCGCAAATGCCTGATATTTGCTAATAATCGCACACGTACCGAATCTATAATTGCATCTTTGCGACAAATTGCCACAGAACAAGGACTACCAGATATATATCATGTGCATCATGGGAGTATATCTGCTAGCTTACGGCAAGCTGCTGAAAATGCGATGTGTGAACCCAACAATCCAGCCGTTACCGCCGCCACTCTAACTCTAGAATTAGGCATAGATATCGGTTATTTAGAGCGAGTGATTCAGTTAGAATCACCCTTGTCTGTAGCTAGCTTTTTACAGCGCTTGGGACGAAGTGGTAGAAGAGGAGAAGCTGCTGATATGCGTTTTGTCTGCGCTGAAGATAAGCCATTAGCAGAAGCTTCTCTACCAGAACAAATACCCTGGCAACTTTTGCAATGTATTGCTATTATTCAACTTTATTTAGAGGAACAATGGATTGAACCAATTAGACCAATTAAATATCCTTTGAGTTTGCTTTATCACCAAACCATGAGTATTTTAACAGCAGCAGGGGAAATTTCAGCTAATGCTCTAGCTAAACAAATTTTTAGTCTACCCCCCTTTAATGCTCTTTTAAAAGAAGATTTTCAATTATTACTACGCTATTTAATTGATATTGGTCATATTCAGCAGACTGAACAAGGTAAATTAATCCTAGATTTGGCAGGAGAAAAGGTGGTGAGAAAATTTCAGTTTTATGCTGTCTTTGCTGAACAGCAAGAATATATTGTTAAGCAAGGTACAACAGAAATTGGCAGTATTGTCACACCGCTTCCTGTTGGTAATCAATTTGCTTTAGCTGGCAGAAGTTGGGAAGTCGTAGAAGTTGACTTTAAGAAGAAGGCTATTTTTGTTAAACAAGCTGAGGGTAAATCTAGTATTTATTGGCGTGGTGGTGGTGGGACTATTCATACCAAAGTTTTGCAACGAATGCAGCAAGTCTTATTTGAGAATATCGAGTATAGTTACTTACAAAAAAATGCTTTGCAACGATTACGTCAAGTTCGCCAAATGGCGCAGCAAGTTGGATTAGATAAGCAGAATATTTTGCAATTAGAAAAAGGTAAATGCTGTATTTTTCCTTGGATGGGTACGGTTGCTTATCGCACCTTAGAAAGATTACTCAACTCATACTGTCGGGAATCGTTGGAAATTACAAGTATTGGCGGAATAAATCCTTATTATTTGACAATTAAATTAGGCAAGGATAAATTTAAATATCTTTATCGTGAAATTACTTCATTATGTGAACAAAGAATTATTCCAGAAGATTTAGTCAGTAGCTCAGAAGCACCGGAAATTCAAAAATATGATGGTTTTATTCCTCATTCCCTTTTACGGAAAGCTTTTGCTACTGATTATTTGGATATGAATGAACTCAAAAAACAAGTGGCATTGTGGGAAGAATAAAAATATAATTCGGAACTCTTGAAAAGTAGCTATTTTTGAATTAACTTTTGGAGCGATCGCAAATCATAATTTAAGATTTTTCCAGTCTTCAAAAGTTTTAAATTGGAATTTGAATCCAGAATTCTGTGCCTTTTCCTGGTTCTGATAGACAATTCAAAATTCCACCATGTTTTTCTACTATAATTTGGTAGCTAATTGATAGTCCTAAACCTGTTCCCTTACCTACCTGTTTCGTGGTGAAAAATGGATCGAATAACCGCTTTTTAATATCTTCTACCATTCCTAATCCGTTGTCAGCAATTCTGATGACAACAAATTTACTCTCTAAAACTTCAGTACGAATTACAATTTGCGGTTTATGATTTGTTTTTATCTTAACCATTGACTCTTCTAAAGCATCGATCGCATTAGTTAAAATATTCATAAACACTTGATTTAACTGGCCAGCATAACAATCAACTAAAGGCAAATTACCATATTCTTTCACTATAGTTATATCAAAGCCAATTCCGTTATTTTTCCAACGGTGATGCAAAATTAATAAGGTATTTTCAATTCCTTCATGAATGTCAACTAATTTTTTATCTGCTTCATCATGGCGAGAAAAATTTCGCAATCCTAAAACAATTTCACGAATACGATTAGTACCCATATTCATCGATGATAGAAGTTGAGAAAGGTCACTAGTAAGAAATTCCAAATCAATTTTTTTAGCGAAATTTTCAATTTCTACTTCTGGATGGGGATAATGTTGCTGATAAAGGTGCAAAAGAGTTAACATCTCTTGAAAGTATTCATTAGCAAAGGTTAAGTTACCATGAATAAAATTAACTGGATTGTTGATTTCATGAGCAACTCCAGCGACTAATTGCCCTAAACTAGACATTTTTTCATTTTGGATCAGTTGAGATTGAGTTTGTTGCAATTTATGCAAGGTTTCGGTGAGTTTTTCAGCTTGGGTTTGAGCTTCTAAAGTAGCAGTGCGACTTTGGGTATAAAGTTGTGCATGATCGATAGCGATCGCTAGTTGATCGCAAACAGCTTGTAACAGGTTAATTTCACTGTTAGTCCAAATGCGATCGCCACTACAATGACTGCACACAATTGCTCCAATTTCTCCAGAATTACTTTTAACTGGTAGCATTAGTTGAGATGTGATGCCAAACTCAGTTAAAAGTTTTTGTATATCATAATCAAGTTGTGATTTACTATTAATATTTTCGATGCAGATTAGCTCTTGAGAGAGAAGATTTTGAGTTAAAAAATTGCTTTTTTGCAGTGGAATACTGCCTAACATACTTGTTAAGTTAGGGTTTCGTGCTTCATAGGTAATAGTTAGGCTTGCTTGGGATGGGTGCGGTAAATAAGAAAGAAAGTAGCAACGGTCAATTTGTAATAAGCTGCGAATTTCATTCACAGCAGTTTCTAGGATCATATCTAGGTCAAGAGAACTGCGAATTTGACTAGCTAGACGCAGTAACAAAGCTTCCCGACGGCTGAGGAGTTCTTCTCGTGCCCAGATTCGGTCAATAGCTACAGCAATATTATTAGCAATCCAATTTAATAGATTATGAGTTGGTTCGGTAAATAATTGTTTACTAAATAAAGCCATTATACCGATTATTTGCTGCTCTACTATTAAGGGATAAGCAGAAAATCGAGAAATTGAGAATGTAGACTCTATAAGCTTTTCTGAATGATTAACAGATAATTCTTGGTTAAAAATAGCTTGATGGTTTTGAATCATTAAGCCAATAATATTATTGACTAAAGCAATATGTTCTGGGAAATCTTGGGTATCGCTCAAAGTACTACAGGTAATATCTGTGCAATGAACACCAGCTTGTAATTGTAGCTGGTTTGTTTGTCGTTCAAATGTCCAGATACAAACAAAGCCGATATCAAGGTATTGGGAAATAGTATTTGTACAATTTTGCAAAATTTCTGGAAGTGTGCCACTTTGAGATAAGGCTAAACTGACTTCTGCACTCAAAACTGACAAGCGCGATCGCTCCAATAAAGCTAACTCTGAAAGCTTACGCTGTGTAATATCTGTACGAATTGATACATATTGATAGGGCTTTCCATCTTGTCCCAACATTGGGGCGATCAAAGTATCAACCCAATAAAAAGTTCCATCCTTGGCTTTATTTTGAATTTCTCCTTTCCAGATTTTTCCTTGGGCAATAGTTTTCCATAAACTTGCAAAAAATTCTTTTGTGTGATATCCAGAATTGATAATCCGATGATCTTGCCCTAAAAGTTCTTCTGAAGAATATTTAGAAACTTCACAAAATAGGTCATTGACATAGGTTATTTTTCCAGTTATATCAGTAATAGCTACCAGTGAATGAGCATTTAAGGCAAATCTAAAAGCTTCTAATTCTTTGATAGATTTTTGTAGAGCTATCTCATTCTCTTTATTAATAGTTATGTCACGAGCTACTGCATAAATCAATTGTTCTTCACTGAAAGCAGTCGCATTCCATGACAGCCATTTGTAAGAACCATCCTGACAAAGATAGCGGTTTTCAAAGCTGACTGCATCTACAGATTGTGCAATTTTTTCAGCTGCAACAATAGTGGATTCACGGTCTTCAGGATGAACAAATTCGATAAAGGGTTGAGCAACAAGTTCCTGAATTGACCAACCTAGTATTTTTGTCCATACCGGATTTAAATACTTAAAATAACCATCAAAGTTAGCAATACACAATAAGTCTAGAGAAAGTGAGAAAAAGCGGGAGTATTTTTCTTCAAATTGTTTGAACTCATATTTAACTAGTTTCATCAGCTTTTTAGGTATGAATCTTTTTTTTAAAAGGTTAAATAAGTTAATACATTTTTTATTGAAGTTGAATGACCATTTTAATGTAATATATCAACCTAGAGACTTACCTAATGTCAATTCTAAGCAAGACTGTTGATCTGACCAATAAAAACGTAATTAACTTGATGTAGAGCCAATAAGTATCTAGTAGTTTCTACTGAGTAAACTAGCTAGTTATCGAGTTAATTCTCTACTGAATAAAGTTTTCCCTAAAAAGCTGTAAAGTAAACATTTAGATTTAAAATTTAAAATAAGAAGTGTTACGTAAACTGAATTAATCAGAATTTTTATTTGTAATTGTCCTTAAATAGCTAAGGCATTAGTACCACAAAGCGTAATTCGTAGTTAAGAATTCAATTACGAATTATGAATTACGTTAAGCGTTAGCGAAAGCGTTGCGGTAGCGAGTATTCAAGCGTCCGCAGGGGCGTCATTACAAATTATTTTTAAGCAATACTCCCGCGCTTTCTGGCTTCTTTGTAGGAAGTTCCCACGTTTTTCAAACCAGCTTTAATCATTTGTTGTTCGAGAAGAGCAAAGAAACGCGCTTTATCGCCACCTTTTACCACTGCTTGATTGTGCGCTTCGGCGATCGCTACAGGGTAGCCATATCCTTTTTGCACTTGTGCTAACATCAGTCCCAGTGCTTGATCTAACATGGTTGTATTCTCAGCTACCCATACCGGAACTTCGATTCGGGCGATTTCGGTGCCAACGTGGACGTAGCAAAAGTAAATTGTTTGATCGCCATAAAGTTCGAGAATAGGAGAATTGCTGCGCCACAGAGTACTGCGTTGTCCTGGTTTGAGTCGAGTTGACCAAACAGAAGTATCTCGCAACTGTTCAAAAATTTTACAAGCTACTTTTTCTAGCTGATTTGGGCAATAAGTTTTACAGTCTGGCACTGGATGGGGACAAGCTAATAACCGTAAAAAGTTCATTGTTTCGATGCTGCGAGAGGCGCTAAGATAGCCCATTAAAGGAATTCGAGCATCACGCATCTGCTGCCAAGCTTCTAAGATGGGGGGTAAAATGCGATCGCGTGCATCCATCGGCAACTGTTCTAAAAACCAGTAAATTAGCGAACCATCTACCATCGCTAGCGCTGGCGTTTCCGCTTGTGCTGCATCACACGCAAGTTCTGCTAACACCGTTGTTTCTGAAGCAGTGCGGCGAAAACTCATCCATTCCTCGGTTCTAATTCCCCATTGCCGAGACATATATAAATCTTCTGGACGATAAAATACTTCTGGTAAACTATCGAGTAGCGGATGGCGATTTTGTCCGTAGTGCAAGACGACTCTGCCAATATTTAGCAGATAACAGTAAGCAATTTCATGATGGTTGGGGGCAATTTGAGAACCATCCGTAGCGATGACAGTATGAATTTTTGGGGGAACTGGGATATCGATGCAGGTTTCTAGCGCCTCAATTGGGGTAGCATTAGCAAAGAGAATGCGATCGCGCCATTTTTCCTGGCGATCGATTAAATCTTGTTGACACTCGTAGGCATTTTTTAAATGTTGTTGTGCCAGTTCTAAACGCTGACGACTAGCAGCAGCTTCTAAGGTAAGATGCTGACTTAAACCCTGCATTTGTCGCGCCAGTTTTGTTAGGTCAAGCATAAAAGTAAGTGCGAAGTGAGGAGTGAATACTTGTGAGTTATTATTTCACCTAAATTGACAAAATACATATTTGATTTATATAAATACGTCAGAAATTAAATATGGATTATTCAAAATCTTTATAGAGACGTAGCACTGCTACATCTCTTTTTGACTAGATATTTAATATATTAAAGCCAAGCTGAGAAATCTTTGGCAAACTGAGAAAGTGATAACAACTGAATTCGCGGATCGTTTTGAGCAGCTTCTCGTTCTACTTGGGTATTATAGCCCCAGTCTGCAAGAAAAAGTTTCACATCTTCAAGGTCTGCTTGCTGTTGGACTAATTGTAATGTCTTGAGTCTATCTTCTACAAACCAGAGACTAACAGATTTGTCTTCTGATGACTGAATTAATTCTCGCAAAATTTCATATTTGGGACGCTTAACTTCTTTCCCAAAGATTGATTCTGGTGGTAAATTTACTCCTTCTTGTTGTAACAACTGCTGTACAAAACGCCCTTCTTTAGTTGTCACAATGTATAGCTTAACTCCACTGTCGATAGTTAATTTGATTTTTTCTACTACAGCCGGATAAAATCTATGCAGACTCAGCCAACCACTTAAATCCGTGGTAATCCATTCATCTCGTTGGTTATCTAGTTTTACACCAATTTCTCTTGCTTGAAGCCGATCGTTTAACAAAATTTGTGGGGCAATGCTTACCCATTCATGAAGAATCTTTTCGTCAGAAATTCCATCTATCAAGGCTTTAATTAAAATGGGCATTTCCCAACCTGTTTCAATAACAGGTCTTAGTCGATAGAATCTTAAAGCCAAATCATCTGGCGGTGTGTCGTTAGCAGAAGACCAAATTTCACAGTAGGTACGCCATGCTACCTCAAAATATTCAATTAATCCGTCGCAAATCACTCCATCAAAGTCCAGGGCTAAAATTTGGGGACTACTTGTGGTCATTGGTTTGAGAATAAAACTGCTGTTGTCAGCTTACCCGACAAATTTAAATCATGCAGTAATTTTTGTTAGTCTTTTATAATTCATAAATTTGCTGAAAAACTGTGGTGGCATTGTAAAATTTGATTTGTTAATGGTAGGTTAACGAGGATCTACAGCAGGTTTGCGATCGACTAAACGAATTTGATTTTCCTTGACTACTACGGTGATTAGTGGTAGAGAGCGTTTAGCTGGCTCACGAACAATTCGGCCTTGAGAATCGTATTGAGATCCATGACTTGGACAAATAAAGTGATTCTTCTCAAGATCCCACTTGACTGTACATCCTAAATGGGTACAGATTGGACTGATAGCGTACTCAGCAATCTGTGGCCCGTTTTGAATAATCAGATAATTTTACCATTAGTAGAATAATCTTCCATGATGATTGGATTTAGCCACAAAGGTCTACTAATATACTACGGTGCGATCGCATTAATATTAATATACATTTGTGTTTACTGTGGGTTGATTTTCATAAAATTAGTTTTTTAAGAGTTGCGCCTAAACTGTAATTTTTAATTATTATTTATTTCTGGAGTAGGAGGTTATTTATAAACCTCAGAGCTAAACTATAACCTCAGATATGCTCCTTAAAAAAAAATTCTTCAAAATATCTTCTCAAACTCTCTCCAGAGAAAGAACTCTTTATGTCTTTAATTTTTTAAGCTGTTGTTAGTCGAGTTCCATTTTTGAATAACTGAAAGCGCCATGAGTGATAAAAATCAAGAAAATCAAATTAATCAACCAGTAGGCGAAGATCGGGATTCTCGTGAAAAGCCAGATGTGAACGAAAGAAACTTAACCGCGAATCCAGGAGATAGAATTTCTGATAAGCCTCAATCAGTTGAAGAGAAGGCTAAACAGGCAGCTGTTGATGATGTACCAGATATTACAGGCGACAAAATCACAGTACCAACTTACTTCGTTGTGGATGAACCTGATGGTGAAAAAAAGGCACTCCACCACGTTAAAGATGCTGAAGAAATTTCCGACATGATTCGGGAAGCACGAGTTGACGAAAATGGAAATCGAGTTTGGTGGTAGTTGTCTATTAAATACGCACAGACGCAGAGAAGTTATCAAATACTCTCTGCTTCTTTGCGTCTCGCGCTGACCACGTTTTGTTTGGTCAAGTTAGTCTTGCTTGATTTCGTTTTGCTCATCTACTGTTTCTCCAAGTGGATCAATTATTTTCCCCTCAAATTTTGCACCTAAACCGAGTCCTAATTCAATTTTAGTAATCGTTTCCAATTCAGCTTCTAACTGCTCGATTGTTGGCAAATTACCTTGCAAAGCCTCTGGCAAAATATCTTTTAGCTGATACACAGAGACACCAATTGGCTTATGCATATCTCGGAGAGAATATTCGGCAATTACCTTATTTTTACTCTTGCATAGAATCATTCCAATAGTAGGCTGATCGTCTGGGTGTCTCAATAAATCATCCACCGCGCTAACATAGAAATTCATCTTGCCGGAATACTCTGGCTTGAACTCTTCAACTTTCAGGTCAATCACTACATAGCAGCGTAAACGCAAGTGGTAAAACAATAAATCGATATAAAAATCTTCACCCCCAACTTCAAGATAGTATTGACTACCTACAAAAGCAAAACCAACTCCTAACTCTATTAAAAAATCGCGGATGTGTTTGATTAAAGCACGTTCCAAATCACGTTCCAGAAAATCTTCTCCTAAATTGAGAAAATCAAAAGTGTAGGGGTCTTTCAACAATTGCTGTGCTAATTCTGATTGTGCTTGAGGTAAAGTGCGGTTAAAGTTGGTGGTTGCTTTACCCTGACGATGATACAACTTGCTTTCAATCTGGTGAACTAAAATATTCCGACTCCATCCATGCTGGATAGTTTGTTGTACATACCACAAGCGTTCTGTTTGGTCTTTAACAGTATCCAAAATCCGAACATTATGACCCCAGGCAATTAGTGCAACAACTTGTTGCACTAATTGCTCATCTGGATAAGCTTCGGCAAATGCCCGCATATATTTAAGATTGCGAAGCGAAAAGCCTTTCATTTCTGGAAAAGCTTTCTGCAAGTCAATTGATAACTTTTGCGCCCCAACCCTGCTGCTGTTGACGATTCAGAATATCTCGCCCAATTTGCCAGTAGAGTAATAGTAATTCTTTATTGACTGCAACTGCGGCTCGTAACTGAGCGCTAGAAATTCGTGTTTTTAGTTCAGTTAAAAAATCTTCATAACCAACGATCGCAGATGCACTCTTTTGTGAAGTTTCGGATTTATCGTCTCTAGGCATAAAAAAGAATTAGTGCTACTTTTATTCTGCCACCATCACACCAAATTCTGGTATCAGATACAGATACAGCAGAATTTAGAAGTAAAACACTCTTTCTGTCTGGGTAATAGACTTAGTTTGTGTACTTCACCAACTTGAAAGCTGCTGTATACAAGTATCCAGCATTATGGCAGTATTTTTGCTGTATCGGTTAAACAGGATGTGAGTGGAATTTGCCAGAATTTACGCAAGAGCGATCGCCACAACTTCAATCTTTTTTCATTAAAAACCTTTTTTAGCCCTGAAAAATTAAAGGTTCTAAGAAGTCGTCACTTGTACCTTTGACATCAGAGTGTATAGCCTGAATAATATTTTTACGTAAAAATCCATACTTATATAAGAATCATATTTGATTTTTGCTAAATATACTGAGAGCAAAACCCGATCGCGCTTGCTCTGAGTTAGCTTGGCTTTTAAAAATCAAATTTGATTGTTATATAAACTGGTATTAATAGGGTTGCATTATGCATTTCTCGAATTCAAAAACCAGCTTAAAAACTCGTCAAAAAAACAAGAAAATAGGTACATTTATTTTGACTCATAGCAACATTTTACTGCTGACTGCATATTTAATCACTCTACCAATTGGTACATTAATAATTTTATCTTTATTATTACCCTTATTCAGTGCTAGCTTATTCGCTTCCATTGGAAACTCGTATCACTCTACATCGATTCCTTGGATAGATAATGCATCTGAATGCGAACATACTGGCAGAAATTGGAGCGATCGCAAGTGTTGGGATAATGAACACAATCCCATGTTTTGAATGGTGATTGCAAAAAAGCGTAGGCGCAACCCGCACTTCGGCTGCGCTCAGTGACCGTCGTAGACATCGCTCTCATCCATGCCACTGAGTAAATTCCGATCTAACTCGCTAATTGCAAAATAATCATCATTAATATGCAATTATCGCATCAATACGGATTTACTATAGCTTCACAGATGCGATTCTAAATGAGGGAATAAAGATGGATACCCCTGGTGTTTACCAGGGGCTTTTTATTTGGCAGCTACCCCTTAAACGTCAACACCGGACTCAATCGCGCCACAACGTTTACCATTTCTGCCTCAACTTGCACATCAATCACAGACTGAATCGGTTTGTAGGCAGCAGGTGCTTCCTCAATTCGGCGTTCTTCACGCAAGGTGATGCAGTCTACTCCGGTTAATCCCAGTTCTGCCTGACTTTGAGATGCACCTTTGCGACTGAGGTCGAACCGAGAACGAATTCTTCCCGCCCCATGTGAGGCCGAATTACAAAATGCTGGATTCCCTCTACCCACCATCAGATAAGAATAAGCACCCATCGAACCAGGGATAATCACTGGTTGTCCTATATGGGCAGGACAAGCGCCCTTGCGTGTTACCCATCCCTGACCTTCTGGTAAAGTGATGTTATGGGGCAAGTCATAAACTAAAGGTGCTTCCACATCTTTGTATACTTCCCGCAAACGCAGACGTAGCAATTCCGCTAACAGCAGGCGATTGATAAAGCCATAGTTAGCAGCAGTTGCCTCAGCTTGTAGGTAACTGGCAACTAGTTCCGGGTGAGAAGAAGTAGAGAGAGGAAAAATCTGAGAATCAGGGTACTTTAGACCTTTTTGCCAAGTCGCCTTAGCTTTATCTCGCCACATTCCCCCAATATACTTACCCACGTTTCGAGAACCAGAGTGAATCATAAAAGCTAGCTGTCCCTCGCGCACTCCCCAGGCGTGGGCAAGTGGGCGATTTTCAACTTTATCAACCCGTTGCACTTCGACAAAATGATTGCCGCCGCCAATGGTTGCCAGTCCGCCATCGCGTACTAGTCCAGCATCGGGAACCAATTCTTCAGGCGCTAGTTTCCAGTCACCATCCATTGAACCATCTAAGAAAATGCGTTCGCTCTCTTGGGCAAGTTGTTGTAAATCAGATTTGATTACACTCCCCGTAGGCTCGTCTAGCATGGCATCCAGCCAACCAGGAACTCCGTACTGAAATAGCGATCGCATTGCTTGAGCAGTCATTGTCACATCACGCGTACCGAAGAAGTAATCCCCCTTCATCCGTTCTACGAATTGGTCGCGCTTTGCCAGGAATTCGTCGATTGTCAAATCAACAACATGCAGGCGCATCCCACAATTGATGTCAGAACCGACAGCACCAGGAATGACTTGACCCACCGTTTCTACGACTGAACCAATGGCAACACCCGCATCACCTGGGTGAAAGTCAGGCGTAGCACAGGCACGACAAACGCATCCACCTGACGGGTGACGGACGCTTGCTAAATTTGCTAACTGCTTCAATGCCTTAGCTTCTACGGGGAAGTCTTCTGGCAGCAACACTTCTGCTACAGGAGCATCAGGAGAATTAACTAAACGAACTGAATAAGTGCGATTGTTATAAGTTACATCTAAACCTTGCCGCTCTAAAGCACGCAGGAGACGTTTAAGATTTTTTGGCTGCATGAAAACTCCAAATAAGGTCTTAAAAAAGACCTCTTGTTGTGAAGAGAGGAGAAGACTTGGTTTAGCAGCCGCGTCTCAATTAGTACAGAAGGTCATTTTTCCAGAACTGTGGGCAAAACAACAAGTTAATTCTGACTAACGTGGTTATATAGCCTTAATAACACACAGTTTCATCAAATGACAAGGGTTTTGTAGTACGTTGTATTTTTCATGGGCAACGGTTACTCAATCAACCAAAGTTGTAAAGAAATTTGAAGTTTGGCGAAAAACTTTTAAAAATCTCTAGACTCTCCAGCCGGCTAGAGAGTCTAGGATAAATTCAAGGCGACTCTCTTTCCAGTTATTTCTAATGTGTGAGAGATACGTCTCCAGCCCGATCCGGCTAAGTTGTTCATATTATCCCGTAAATCTATGACTCTCCAACTTACAGTTCCCAACATGGCTTGTTCTGCTTGTGCAAGCACCATCACCAAAACACTTCAGGCAGTCGATGCCAATGCTAGCGTTCAGGCCGATCCAACAACCAAGCTTGTCAATGTTGAAACTCAAGCATCAGAAACAGCAATTAAGGAAGCGTTAGCTGCTGCGGGTTATCCAGTTGCTTAATTTTTAGCAAGAAAGGCACGAGGTGGTGTTTCGACTACGCTCAACAACCAGACAGGAGGCAGAAGGAATAATTCTCTGGAGCCTCCTGCCGCGTTAAGTCCCTAATCAAAATTTATGATTTGGTGGCTTGCAATTAGATGGAGTTGAGAGCAACAGATAATATTCCTGCCTCCTGCCTTCTTCACGCTCCTCTCACACCAATTACAGGGGTTCATCTAGTTATGGATACTCTCACACTCAAACTTCGAGGCATGAGTTGCGCCGCTTGCGCCAACAATATCGAAAAGGCAATTCGCTCTGTTTCTGGGGTAATTGACTGCAACGTTAATTTTGGAGCCGAGCAAGCTACCATCAAATACGATCGCTCTCTAGCCAATTTAGAGAAAATCCAAGGTGCGATCGCTGCTGCTGGATACTCTTCCTACTCACTCCAGGAAGAATTGCTCACTGAAGAAGATGATGCCGAGATTGCGAGTAGGCAAGCATTACAACGCCAACTCTCCCTCAAAGTAGTGGTGGGAGGTGTAATCAGCATTTTCCTATTTTTGGGGTCGTTGCCCATGATGACTGGGCTAAATTTACCCTTGATTCCAAGTTTCCTGCAAAATCCTTGGATACAATTACTGCTGACAACACCCGTCGTGTTCTGGTGTGGTGGATCTTTTTACCGCAATGGCTGGAAATCCCTCAAGCGCCATACAGCGACGATGGACACGCTGATTGCTTTGGGCACAAGCGCAGCATATTTATATTCTTTGTTTGTCACTGTTTTCCCGAAATTTTTTATTGCTCAGGGCTTAATACCTCATATTTATTACGAAGTAGCCGCCATTGTCATTACCTTAATTTTGTTGGGGCGGTTGCTGGAAAATCGCGCTAGGGGACAAACTTCTGAAGCCATCCGCAAACTCATTGGACTGCAAGCTAGAGATGCCAGAGTCATTCGCGATGGTAGAGAAATTGATCTTCCCATCGCCGAAGTCAGAATCAACGATGTAATTTTGGTGCGTCCTGGTGAAAAGATTCCAGTAGATGGCGAAGTGATTACAGGCGCTTCGACAGTAGATGAAGCGATGGTGACGGGTGAAAGTTTGCCAGTCAAAAAGCAGCCAGGAGATGAGGTAATTGGGGCAACGATTAACGGTGCGGGTGCATTTCAGTTTCGGGTGACACGAGTCGGAAATGATACGTTTTTGGCTCAAATTGTCAAATTAGTACAACAAGCACAAGGTTCTAAAGCACCAATTCAGCGCTTGGCAGATCGGGTGACAGGATGGTTTGTACCAGCTGTGATTGCGATCGCGATCGCCACTTTCATCATTTGGTTTAATTTCACTGGCAACCTTACCCTAGCAACAATGACAACGGTGGGTGTACTAATTATCGCCTGTCCTTGTGCTTTGGGTTTAGCTACCCCCACTTCTGTAATGGTGGGGACGGGGAAAGGTGCGGAAAATGGCATTTTGATTAAAGGTGCTGACAGTTTAGAACTAGCACACAAAATTCAAACCATCGTTTTAGATAAAACCGGCACTTTGACTCAGGGTAAACCGACAGTTACAGACTTTGTAACAGTCAACGGCACAGCTAATGGTAATGAAATCAAGCTTTTACAGTTAGCAGCAACGGTAGAACGCAATTCTGAGCATCCTTTAGCTGAAGCGGTTGTGAAATACGCCCAGTCTCAAGAAGTGAGTTTAATAGAGGCAAACAACTTTCAGGCTAATGCAGGTAGTGGTGTCCAAGCAGTTATTTCAAATCAGCTTGTGCAAATTGGTACACAACGTTGGTTAACCGAACTTGGAATTAACACTATGAGTCTCCAACAGTATAAAGATGCCTGGGAAGCTGCTGGTAAAACAGTCATTTTGATTGCTGTGGATGGCGAACTACAAGGAATAATGGGTATTGCCGATGCCCTAAAACCTTCATCAACAGCAGTAGTGAAAGCTTTACAGAAATTAGGTTTAGAAGTAGTAATGCTTACTGGAGATAATCGTAAAACTGCTGAAGCGATCGCAAGACAAGTTGGCATCCAGCGAATCTTTGCCGAAGTGCGTCCAGATCAAAAGGCAGCGATTATCCAATCTTTGCAAGGGGAGATAAAGAAATTTCCCAAATCCAAAATCCAAAATCCAAAATCTAAAATTGTCGCAATGGTAGGTGATGGGATAAATGATGCGCCAGCGCTAGCACAAGCTGATGTGGGAATTGCTATTGGGACGGGAACAGATGTAGCGATCGCAGCTAGCGATATCACTCTAATTTCTGGCGATTTGCAAGGAATTGTCACGGCTATTCAACTTAGTCGCGCCACCATCAACAACATTAGGCAAAATCTATTCTTTGCCTTTATTTACAACGTCATTGGTATTCCTATTGCGGCGGGAATTTTGTTTCCCATCTTTGGTTGGTTACTCAATCCAATTATCGCTGGCGCTGCGATGGCTCTTTCTTCGCTGTCTGTTGTTAGCAATGCCCTCAGATTGCGTAACTTTCAACCAAAAACTATCTGATAATTGTAGGGTAATTTAGGAAATGTTCAAAAAAACGCTTTGGGGAAGCCTGATAGCTTTAGTGCTTTTCACTGGAACATCAGGTGTAACATTAGCAGAAATGCCAGCCCACTCGTCAGAGCAAAATAGCCAATTTCATCGTATTGAGCAACCTTTGGGCTTGAAAGTTGGTGTTGCGATCGCAGGTTTAGCCTTGATTGGACTAGAGTTGTGGTGGTTTCTTCTCTATAAAAGTCCTGATTCCTGATTAGTGTCAGTCCTGAGAGGTGTTTTGAATAATCGGACAAATTGTCTTCTCATGATGGTTGCTGATATTCTTCCAGCCTGAAAGTAATCCCTTAATTTCAGAGCGCAAAGTAAACAGCTGATCGATTTGGCGATCGATCTGCAAGACTTTATCTTCAAGCTTTTCTTTGATTTCACCACAGGGAGTTTGCCCTTGGTCATAAACTTGAAGAATATTTCCAATCTCTTCTAGGCTAAGACCAAGATTTTGTGCCCTTTTAATGAATGCTAGACGAGTTAGCACGTCCAATGAAAACTGGCGAAAGCCTCCCTCGGTTCGTCTTAATGAATTGATTAAACCTAAACTCTCGTAATAACGAATTGTTCTGATGGGTATTCCAGTTAAATCTGTTACCTGACCAATTAAAAGCAGTTTTTTATCTTGAGTTAACATGGTAGATTTTCCCAAGGCTTGTAAATATTATTACATATTTTGCTAAACATCAAGTGGTTTGAGAGGTAAGCGAAATATTATCACCAGTATTAGAACTTTTTATCGTAAATTAAAAGGCTTAAGACCCCTACATCTACATATAGCACCAATTCTAGTCAGGGTTTAAATCCATATCTGAAATGTCTTTAATTTTGAATTTTGAATTTTGAATTTTGAATTGTTAATGGGTAGCTGTTTCTCATGGTACTGAAAGTAACTGTTTTTTTGGAGTTGCCATGTTACTTCTAGATTAACTGCTTCACTTCAAGTGAAACCATAAAAATGAATCTCAACTCGCAGACTTTTAGCTCAATCCGTAAACCTAAAATTTTCAATAATCCAGAGCGTTTTATTGAGGGATGGTATTGGGTAATACCCTCTCAAAATCTGCGGGTGGGTGAAGTAAAACCTGTCACGATTTTGGGTAGAGAATTAGTAATTTACCGTGGTAAAGATAAAATAGTAGTTACCTTAGATGCCTACTGTCCACACATGGGCGCTCACCTTGCTGAAGGCAAAGTTGAGGGTAATGCACTACGTTGTTTTTTCCACCACTGGAAGTTTGATGCTGAAGGAATGTGTACTGATATTCCGTGTTTAGATGTACCACCTTCCCTAAAGTTACAAACTTGGCCCACTGCTGAAAAATACGGGATGATTTGGGTTTGGACTGGAGAAATACCACAGCAACCTCTACCTTTTGTTCCAGAGTTAGAGCAAAAAGAGTGTGATGTCGCCATCCATTCCCACTTCGTAATGAACTGTCATCCCAATGTGGTGATGATTAATGCGATTGATGCTCAACACCTCAATACAGTTCACCAATTGCCACTAGAAATTATTTTTGAAAGACACGAACTAAACGAGAATGCGATTATCTTCAGTAATACTACACCCATCAAAGACAATTTCTTTTTGATTAAGCTCATCCGTCTTTTCTACAAAAATGTCATAACTTACAGTATTTGCTATTGGTACGGTAGCATTGGCATTGTGACACTTGGCCCTGATTTCTTTCATGTCCACATGATGGTTGCAGTTCGCCTCCACGAAGGCGGAAAAACTGAAGGTCAAGTTCTGTTGATGACTAAAAAACGTAAAGGAGTTTTTGGTTGGTTATGCAATCGAGTTGTGCTATGGCTGACTAAGATTGCAGCTAAGTACTTTCTCATGGGTGACATCAAGATTCTTCAAACAATTCAGTTTGATTTGAAAACTCCCATCAAAGCAGATTACTCAATTATGCAGTTTATTAACCATGTTGAAAAACAGCAATCCCTAATGTGGGGGACTTGGCAAGAAGCGCGATCGCGCGATGTGGAAAGCAAGCCCAAACGTGAGAGATGGGAAGATACAATGAGTAATGACTAACACCATGTTTATTATGACCAAAAGTTCGTCAGACTGCTTGGCCAATTAAATGCACGCATTATAACTATTGTCAACAATCTTTTCAAGAAATGAATCGTTTGTAGAGGCGTATAGATGTACGCCTCGACCAATGGATGTCTAGCAAATGTTTTCCAAAATGATCTAACGATTAATAAAAATTAAAAGTTTAACAAAGTTACTTTTTTACTGGATTACTAGATAAATAAAAAGAAGTGGCATAAGCCACTTCCTAATTCCCAGGTAGAACCTAAGTTATGAGTATAACGACTACAAAAAAATGAAATAGTATAAACAAACACCAATTAACTGAATATCTCTATTTTCCTTGTTTCTAGGTGAGTAAATCCTGATTTTTATGTACTAAATAACTGTATATTTACATAAATCTCATGATTGTAATGCAGACTCAAGTTTATCAAGTTCATCGTTGAGATATGCTAGTTTCGCTTCTTCATCAAGAAGTTGCTGTTCTAAGAGGATGTCTGAAAACTTTTTAGTGTTGTATTTTAGACTTGTAGATCCCCCTAAATCCCCCTTAAAAAGGGGGACTTTGAGATAAATTCCCCCCTTTTTAAGGGGGGCTAGGGGGGATCGGGCGTAATGTTTAATACTTCTCAGACATCCTCTAATTGAAACTTGACTGCCGTAGCAGCCTCAATAGCCAAAGCTTTCTTCATCTGCCTTAACTTCTCGCTGCGGATGTCAAACTCTGCCTGAAGTGCGTCTAGTTTTTGTTGCGATCGCACTGTAAAATGCCATTATTTACACAGATTTAGGATATTGGTTACAAGGTAATTTTTATGAAAACCAATGAGCAACCAGCAAGACCAAGACAATATTAATTTTTTAATTCAACAACTACACACAAGTCAGGATAACTCAGTTCTCAAACAGGTTGCTGAACGTTTGGGGTTTTTGGGTGCTGGTAATGCAGATGTAATTAATGCGTTAATTGACCTAGTATGTACCACACAAGATGAACCTACGCGCTGGGTAGGAATTCAAAGCTTAGGCAAAATTGGTACTGATAACAATGATGTTATTCAAACACTAATTAAGCAACTCAGTACTGTTCAGCCACCTACCTGTAGGGTAATAGCACAGAACCTAGCGAAAATTGCTGTTTGTAACGAACAGGCAATTACGACTCTGGCTAACCTAGCACGTAACACCTCTGATGAAGTAACTCGCGAAGCCATTGCTTATACCTTGGGGTACATCGGTAAAGGGAACCAGGATGCAATTCAAACTTTGATTTATTTAATACACAATAGTTCTTATGATTATGTTCGCCAAACTTCTATCTGTAATTTTAATTATTTACCATTTTACGATTATTGAGATATTCAAATTTATTGAATATCTCAATCTATCAAAGAAATTCTGGGTCGTTTAATATTTGCTCCATCATTTCACCGAATGAGCGATAACGCTGTGCGCCAAATGAAGCAGTTGAAAAGCTACAAAACCAAGCTTCCCATTCACCATCTATTGCAACGATCTGAGGATTTAGTAAAAATATCATACCCATATCTTCACTGCTTATTTCCAATGCTGTTTGTAGATACTCTGGTCGGGATATGACATCATATTGCTCATCGCCATAAACAAAATACTCTTCATCTGTTAATGGTGATTCAGATCAAGTTTCGATTAATTCATCTACAAAATCTTGATGGTCAGGAGCATACCATACAATATCTTCAGTTCCACAAAATTCTAGACCATATTCTGATATAGGACGCAACCCATTAGAAGCTTTCAAAAACTCTCGGTAAGAAGGTGGAAAAGTTACATTTAAACGAGCTTCGGTAGCAACTATTTCCTCCTCAGTTGCACCAAGATAACCTAAGTAGCCAGATTTGCGAACTTCTGGGGATAAATCTTCTTCATAATTATCTTCAAGAAATATTTCTATTCGCTTTTGGCTCCATTCTCTAATACGGTTTTCCCAGTGAGTTTTTTTCATTCTTTGTAATATTTTAAGATAGCTAAACTGATGTTTAACATACTATTATTCACTTGAATTCAATACAACGATAATTTCTGCTAGCCTAATTCCCAAAGGTTTCCAGTGTGGATTGCTGGAGGAAAAAGTACCATCCCCTGACACTGCTTGGTAGTCATTGAGAAACTTTTCAGAAGCATTGGGAGCAGCGTCTACTCGGAAAATGATTTTGCCTTGATAACGGGATAATTTACTACTATCTAACAAAATCGTGCCGCCGTAATCCCAACCCAATCCATAAAGTTTAAAATTACCTAATTTTTTACGTAACTCGCTCAACGAGGTTCCCACTCCAATACCTTCGCGGGTTTTCCAAGCTGAACCTAGATTACGCACATCTAGAGGTTTGGTACGAGTATTATCACTCCAAACCACTAGCAGCGATCGCCCCTGATTTAGATTTACCTGAGTAGCTGCAAAACTACCGATTCCTTCAGCACCAGAGATAGTTTTATCAACGAGATGGGATGCACCAAACAGTTTGACTAAATCCTGCTTGGTGGTTTTGCGTGTTATCGGGCCAACTCTTTCCCCAGGAACAATTAAGGTATCTTGTAAGGGTTGCGATTTAGCAACAGTAATTAGGTGATTGATTTTCTGGGGTAGTGCAAAGGCTGGGTTTGCTGAATAGTTTAGCAGTAAAGCTAAAGTAGCTGTAGCAATGCCTTTGATTGATGAATTCATGGGTTTTATTTTGGTTAGTAAAATATGAGTGAGAAGTACTCATAGTTTAACTACTACAATTTCCCAGTTACAGATTCCCAATTTTCCCAAAATTTTATTTCATCGCTCTAGTTGCGTTTAAAATTGCCAGCATTGCTACTCCGACATCAGCAAATACAGCTTCCCACATTGTCGCTATCCCGAAAATACCCAATCCAATAAATACACCTTTAATTGCTAACGCAAACCCAATATTTTGCCAAACAATTTGCCTTGTTTTTCTGGCGATTTGGATTGCTTCTGCCACTTTCGATGGTGCATCTGTCACGATCACAATATCTGCAGTTTCTATCGCTGCATCTGAGCCTAATCCACCCATTGCCATACCAACATCTGCTCTAGCAATCACTGGGGCATCATTAATTCCATCCCCAACAAAGGCAACTTTACCATGCTTACCGGCGGTGCTGAGTAACTTCTCAATGGCATTAACTTTTTCTTCAGGTAATAACTCTGCTTCGTAGGTATCTATACCGATCTGTTGAGCAATGCAAGAAGCGATCGCTTGATTATCTCCTGTTAACATTACTGTTCTTTCTACACCCATTCGCTTGAGTGCTTGAATAGCAAGTTTTGCATCTTCTTTGAGTTCATCAGCAATGACAATATAGCCAGCGTAAATATTATCCACTGCTAGGTGAACAACTGTTCCCTCTAACTGGCAATTATCGTGAGAAATCTTCTCTCTATGCAATAGCCGATCGCTTCCCGCTATCACTACCCTATTTTCAATTTTGGCTCTAATTCCATAGCCTGCTATCTCTTCATAATCTCCGATCTCAAATTCATCAATTTTTCCACCATAAGCCTTGCAGATAGATTGAGCAATGGGATGATTTGAGTGCGATTCTACTTTGGCAGCTAATAGCAGCAGTTCTTGTTCATTCCAGCCATTTAATGGTACTATTTCTACTACTTTGAATACTCCTTTCGTTAATGTCCCAGTTTTATCAAAAACAACTGTCTTAACTGCATTTAAAGTATCTAAAAAAGTAGAGCCTTTTACCAAAATCCCACGTCTAGCTGCACCTCCCACACCTCCAAAGTAACCTAATGGAATACTGATAACGAGTCCACACGGACAGGAGATAACTAGTAAAATCAGGGCACGATAAACCCATTCGGAAGAAGTTGCACCCGAAATGAATAAAGGAGGCAATATTGCAACTGCTAGCGATGTAAAAACTACTATTGGTGTATAATATTGGGCAAATTTAGTAATAAACTTTTCTGTTGCTGCTTTTTTACTTTTGGCATTTTGCACCAAATCTAAAATTTTGGCAATAGAAGATTCATCAAATAGTTTTGTGACTCTAATGACGAGCGCACCTATTTTGTTAATCGTCCCAGCAAAAACTGTTTCTCCAATTCTTACCGTTCGCGGTACAGATTCTCCAGTTAATGCAGATGTATCAACTTGCGAATTACCATCTATAATTTCGCCATCTAAAGGAATCTTTTCTCCCGGCTTTACAACAATAATATCTCCAATATTTACTGTTTCTGGCGATACTTTCTTCAGTTCTCCTTCTATTTGGATATTCGCATAGTCTGGGCGAATTTCCAATAATGATTTGATCGAATTACGAGAGCGGCTGACGGCAATATCTTGTAACAATTCTCCAATTTTGTAAAATAACATTACCCCGACAGCTTCGGGTAATTTATGAATTGCGATCGCTCCTAATGTTGCTACCGTCATTAAAAAGGTTTCATCAAATACTCTACCTCTGACTATATTGCGTCCAGCAGTTTTTAAAACACTCCATCCACTTAATAAATAAGCAGGAATGAAAAGTAGATATTCTCCTACTGAGTAGAATGTATTGTGTAATTGATTTTCAAAAATCACACCAGGCGCATATAAACTTAAAATTGCTACCAAAGGCAATATCTCATTTTTCAGATTGAATTCTCCTCCGTGTTCGTGATTGTGGTCATGGTGATGATTCTCATTATGATTGTGATGATGAACATGGTTATGATTCTCGTGATGGTCATGTTCACAGCTGCAACAATCTGAAGATTCCAAATGTACTTTCTGCTTCATTTTTTCTATGTAGGCTAGTAAATTAATTGAGATATGAGCCTTTTTTTAAATGTAATGAAAAAAAGAATTTTTTACAAGTTGGTATTTTAAGAACGAGAATCTATCTCAATCCGGTTGGTTAAAATTTTTTGATGAAAATTATAGATAGCTAAAGATGCAATAAATCACTGTCTCTTGTCTTAACCTATCTTGATGATTAAAATTAAGATTTTTAATCTTGTAAAAATAGCTATGGCGGCTTTCAATTATATAGAATTATCTAAAATATAAATTTTGTTCGTAGCGAACAATTTATTGCTCTGTATAAAAATTTAAAGGGCTAGAGGGGCTAATTACTAGCTCTAATTTGATTAAGCTTTTATACTTATATCAAGCAAATAATAACCGTCTTGGGAATATACAGCGGATTGAAATTTGCTCAATTGCATAAGGTTACGTCTAAAAGCTAGATATCAAGCCTGTTTGATTGTTGAATTATAATGTCGTAAATAATTTCCGAGCGAACTGGTGTAGAGATGGAACTTTCTTGGGTAACAAGTGTCTATCTAGCTATTCTCAGGGAAAATTCACTTGAAGTTTGAAAGTTAATCGAATACCCTAATCTAATAGACAATTTTCTCAAGGAAATCTATGAACAAAAAAATTCTTCTGAATTTGCTTTCCAGTTCTTCAATTTTTGTGTCGATGATGTCTACGCTGGTGGCATTTCATCCTGCCCATGCTAGTGGTAGCATTACACAGCGATTACTGCACACACAAGACGGTCGTACCTGTATCACTAACCCACATGGTGGACAAGATTTTGTGTGCATTCGAGATTCAGAGAGAAAACGTCCGTATACCTCTAAAAGTTCCTCAACTATTGTCACATCAGTATCAGATCGGAATGTTGCGATGTTGAACTTTACTGAAGAGGAAAGCGACGCTGCAATTAGAGTATTTGGTTGCGACTGTCCATTATGTATAAATTCTTTGCGTCAGTTGCAGGGTACTGGAAACTTGGTGTACTAAGATTGAATAGCGCTGATAGCGACTATAACTTTTGTTAGATACACGCGATTAATCACGCATAAAAAATATACGAAACCAAAAAAGCATTTTTAACTAAGTACCACTACTATTATTTGATAACATGTAAGTTCATTGCTGGGGCAATTCATAAATTGCCCTAACAGCAACTATTTTTGCATAAGTACTGAGAGAAAAAGACGCACAGAAATTATTAAATACCTGTGTCTGCCAGAGCGTCCTATTTATTCAACCACCTCATTCACAGGGAATCTATCAATCAACTGCATCGCCCGATAGGCATTGCGCAAGAAAGAGTCTTGCAAATGGGGAATGTGGGGTATCTGCGACAATAAATCCAAAGTCCGGCGTAAAATTCTCACTACATCGCCTTCATCCAAGGTAGTGTTCTCGCAGAGTTCAGTCCACTCCATTCCCAGGGCCCATTGTTCGACTATAGCAATCAACTCAAATTCCAACCATATCGGCAGCGCTACGTTATACCGCCGTTGTCGTTGGAACATTTGGTGGCGAATTCCCCGCAATTTTTTCAAGGCTTCTGTCACTTCATTACTTAGATCGAAGTTAACCTTGCTATCTGGACGGGGCGTTTCCATCACCAAAGCTGCTGCTGCTGCTGCTAAATGATGCGGGTCTAAGTTGTCCAATTCACCACTAGCGAATACTAAACCCAGCCACAATTCATTTTCCCCTCGAATGGCGGCGGCAATTTGCCCTAGTTGTGTGGGGACTAAGTTATCCAAAGCGTCAAAATGTTGCAGAATGGCGATTAAATTGAGAAATTCTTCCCAATGACGTTGTGACTGTTGTTCTACATGCCCTTGCAACTGTTCGAGTTCGGCTTCTAGTTCGACATAACGGGCCCGACGTTTGAAAAGCGTTGCCGCATTGCCTGATTGATGTAGGGGATGAGCTTCTAATTGCTCTTGAACAGCGGTAACTTTACTGAGTTGTTCTGCTACTTCTGGTGCTACATGCAAAGATTCTATCGGATTGGGAATACGCACGGCGATCGCAAAGCTTTCTTCGTTACCACGGCGCGATTGTCCTGGCTTCAAAGGCATCTCTGGTGGTGGTAATACATCAGGCGGCACTTCAATTCGCGGTAGTTCGGCATACAAATCGACTACATCCCCTGTAGTTGCCACATACCAGCGGTTATCGTGCCCCAAGCATACCAAGTAAGGAGCTTGACCAGAACCAGGTGATTTTCCCACTAAAACTGCCGTTACCGGGGAAGACACCATGATATTTTTGCCCTTGAGACTCAACAGAGTTCCTGACACTGCAAAGCCCAACATCATCACCAATTCTTCTTGGCGGTTTTCCTGTGCTTGTTCTTGCAAGGTTTTCAATATCTGGCGTTCCACCTTCAGGCGTTGCCGCAATTTTTCATAAACAGCCAGTTCATTTTCATTAACTGCGGCGATTTGCTCATGAAGTTGAGCTAATTGGCTTTGCAATTCGGCAATCTCATCGTATTCCGGCCGTAAATGCAAGGTCGCCATGTACTGCCCAAAACTGCGCTCTATTAGTTCCCTGGTTTGCTCTAGGGTATGGGTTTGCAGCAAGTTGAGTACCATGCCATAACTGGGCGTAAACTGGCTTACTAAAGGGTCTGGCTTGGATGTTCCCAAATACGCGGCTTCTTTGGCTCCTTCAAAGGGAGTTTGAACTGTCACCACATGACCTTGTTTATCCATCCCCCGGCGGCCTGCTCGTCCCGCCATTTGCAAAAATTCAGAAGCGTTCAACAGGCGGTGTCCGGTGTCAGTCCGTTTGGAAAGGGTAGAAATTACCGTTGTTCGGGCGGGCATATTAATTCCCGCTGCTAGTGTCTCAGTGGCGAATACTACTTTAATCAGCCCTTGCTGAAATAGTTCTTCTACCAGTGCTTTCCAAGCAGGTAAAATCCCAGCGTGGTGGGCAGCAATTCCCCGATACAGGGGGGCAATTTGTCCAGAACGTCCAGCTTCGGGATTGCGGGCTAAAAAGTCATCAATCTGTTGCCGCAAAATCTGAGACTCTTCATTATTTACCAGCCATAAATCACCCACTTCCGCCACCGCTTTATCACATCCCCGGCGGCTGAAGATAAAGTAAATGGCTGGGAGCATATCCCGTTGTTCTAACTGGCTCAAGGTATAAATTATACCAGGAGCCTCTGGTCTGCCATTTCTGCCCCTATCCCTTTCTCCCCCTTTCCCCTTTTTCTTCTGAAGTCGAGGGTTAATTTTGGTTTTACTATCATTCAGCAGGGGAAATAACCCTTTAGGATTGCAAAAGTGAAATTCTAAGGGGACTGGGCGAAAATCGGAGTAAATCAGGTCAGTTGGCCCGTGAACGCGGTTTAGCCAATCGGTGAGTTGATCGCTATTGGCAACCGTTGCTGAGAGGGCTGCCAGTTGCACTTCACGGGGACAATAGATGATTGATTCTTCCCAAACTGTACCGCGCTGGCGATCGTTCATGTAGTGGCACTCATCAAGTATCACCGCTTCAACGTCTACTAATGAGATGCCGATTTGCCCAATGGGTGTGCCATAGAGCATATTGCGGAAAATTTCTGTGGTCATCACCAAAATCGGTGCATCTCTGTTAATAGAAGCATCTCCAGTTAACAGTCCGACTCGATCGAACCCGAATTTTTCTCGAAAGTCACGTAATTTTTGATTCGATAGCGCCTTCAGGGGAGTAGTATAAAATACGCGCTTTCCTCGCGCTAGGGCGCGATAAATGGCGTATTCCCCGACTAATGTTTTGCCCGAACCTGTGGGCGCACATACAACTACGGAGCGCCCAGCGTTCAGGGACGCGATCGCTTCTTTTTGAAACTGATCCAGTTCAAAGGGAAATATAAACCCTAAGTCAAGTTCTGGAGACGGTGCAGGATAATTCACTCAATCACATTTGCAACCAGATTGTTTACTATACTAACGAGTCTTTTGTCAACTTCGTTAGTGGTCATTTGTCATTTGTCCTTTGTCCTTTGTCTTTTGTCTAAAACTAATGACCAATGACTAATGACAAATGACTCTTATTTATTTTCCCAGTTCTTGCGATCGCTCTGTGGCAGCTTTGACTGCTTCAATTAAAGCTGAACGAAATCCTGCCTGTTCTAGCTTGGCAATCCCCGCAATGGTTGTACCGCCGGGACTGGTAACACGATCTTTGAGTTCTGCTGGGTGTATTTTGGTTTCCTGCAACAGTTTCGCTGTTCCTAGTACGGTTTGCAAGGCTAGTTGATTGGCAATTGCTCTGGGTAAACCTGCGGCTACTCCGCCATCTGCAAGTGCTTCTACCATGAGCGCTACGTAAGCGGGGCCGCTACCAGATAGCCCTGTAACTGCATCCATCAGCCCTTCTGAAATTTCCACGACTTCACCGACAGCAGCAAAAACTTGCTGTGCTATTTGGTAATGCTTGGCATTAGTATATGCACCTAAACAAATCGCAGTAACTCCTGCTCCCACTGTTGCCGGGGTGTTGGGCATTGCTCTAATCACTGGCAATTGCACAAATGCAGCTTCTAGCTGACTTAAGGGCACACCCGCCAAAATAGAAATGATTAGAGGTGTATGTTCTCTATTAAGAATATCAATATCTGCTAATTCTTGAGCGATCGCGCTAAACACCTGCGGTTTTACTGCCAAAAATAGAACTTCTTTTGCTTCAGTGAAAACCTGGCTATTATCTGTCGTTACAGCAACACCGTATTGCTGCTTTAAAAAATCTAGGCGTGAAGATAGTGGTTCGCTAACTATGACTTCTGATGATTGATAAATTCCACGCGCGATCAGGCGGGATAAGAGCGCTTCTCCCATTACCCCACCACCAATTAAGCCAAATTTTATAGTCATTAGTCATTAGTCATTAGTGAGCCAGCGCGGTCTTGGGGGTTTCCCCCATGAGTGACTGGCGAACCCGTAAGGGTCATTGGTCATTAGTCATTAGTCGTTTGTCATTTGTCACCATGAGCAAAACCCAGGACAAATGACAAAGGACAAAGGACTAAATACTAATTTAACTTTATTGTGCCATCCGGTTAGTTTCGTTGCCCCAGGTTTGATTTGGAGTACCTGTTGTCGGACGAGAGGGACGTACTGGTGGTTGTGGTACTTCATGAAGAACGCCACCTTGGGTGCTAACTTGGACACAACTTGGTGTAAACAAAAAGATGCTCTCACCGATGCGCTCTTGATGTCCATCTAGTGCGTAAGTACCACCTGCAACAAAATCTACTGCTCGTTGAGCTTGATCTGGGTCCATGATTGTCAGATTTAATACCACTGACTTGCGTTCGCGCAACGCTTGAATTGCCTGGGGCATTTCTTCAAAGGTGCGTGGTTCGAGTACTAAAACTTCCGAAATTCCGTTAATTGCTCCTGGCATACCAATCACATTCCCCATTGGCTTTGAACCTGCTGTCATATCATCTCCCATTGTAGGCACTGGTTCCCGCCAGCGTCGATTTTGAGCGGCTGGACTCTCTTGTGGTGCTGGCTGGGGATTTTCTTGCTGATACAGATTTTGGTAATTATTATTATCTGTTTCTGGTTCTTCTTCGTAATACTCGTATTCTACTTGCTCATTTAGACCCACAAAGTCTCTGAGTTTGGAAAATATGTTGTTCATGGTGCGTGTACTCTCCTGATGCGAATTGCCTGCATTGACTTGGCTGAGGATTGATTGAGTTAAGAGCGATGCCTACGGCGGTATACGCTACATCAATGGATACTTCAGCAACTTTATTGCTAGTTGTAGCCTATATTACGAGTTTTGGCGATGAACTGACACTTATTGGAAAGGTCTGTGCATCGCCCAAACACAATAATGAGTCAAGATTATATCCTAAGGTTTATCCGAAGGAAACTTCTTTATACCCCATTTTCTCTTGGCTATTGCTCTTGTCAATACTATATCCTTTGTTTCCGATTGCACCAGTCTGTTACAAAATTCTTGTCATCAAATCCTTAGCTTCTATTAATTTCTATTAATACTGAAGAGTAAGGCTGATGATTAATCGGCTAAGAGCGATCGCCAAACAATATGGTTCCTAATCGTACCATCGTTGCGCCTGCTTGCACTGCTAGTTCGTAGTCGCCTGACATACCCATAGATAGGTGCTGCATTTTAATATGCGACCAGTTTTGCTCCTGGATTTCTTTGGCTAGCTGACGATTGCGATTAAACACACTGAGAATTTCAGAATCATTTAATCCTGAAGGCGGAATTGTCATCAAACCTTGAATTTGTAAATTTTTGTATTGATTGAGTGTGGGTAAATCAGCCAAAAGTTCTGGCACACTCCAACCAGACTTGTTGGGATCGGGGAGAATTTTCACTTGTAAGCAAACCTGGGGACTCACTCCTAGCTGTTGCGCCAATTGGTCTAAGCGCTGTGCCAGCTTCAAATTATCCACGGAGTGAATCCAAGGGAAATGCTCAATGGCTTTTTTGGCTTTATTGCTTTGCAAATGTCCAATAAAGTGCCAGGTAATATCCGGTAAGTCTTGCAACTCGGCTTGTTTGCTGGCAGCTTCTTGGATACGACTTTCCCCGAAATCACGAATTCCGGCGTTGTATGCAGAGCGAATGGCCTGGACAGAAACTTGCTTGCTAACAGCAATCAATTTGACTGAAGTTGGCAGTGAGGAGCGAATAGTAACAATACGTTCGGAAATCGAACTGTTCATTGGAAGGTGCGCTGGAAAACACTCTGAAGCTGATCGTACTCCTGAGAATGCCCACTGCGCCGCAGGGTACGTAAGCGATTTTCCAACATCATTCTTGCCTCAGTACGTCCTAGAGACTGGAATTTAACACCTTTAACGTCATTTGCCACCAAAAAAAATAAGCGCTGGGCATAAAGTGTGGTGAACAAATCCTGGTTCTCATCAACCATACAGATTTTGTAGAGTAAACCCCAAGTTGGATGGTTTATGTAAGTTTCTGCGTTTTCTGGATTCATTTAAGAGTCAAGGTGTAGTCAAGGTGGAAGTATATATATCTTTTCGCAGTGAATTCCAAACATTCAGACGATAATACCAACATTCGTCAGAATATTTGGTTAAAATGCGAAGCTGCGGTTACGAAGACCTCGATCTAGTTCCTAATGGGCAGATGAAGCTAGTGGTAGTGAAGCGCAATGGTACAACAGAAGCCGCGAAGCGTAGATTCAAAGAGTAGAGGCTGTTTGACAAATATCACCATCTGCTTTGGTGACTTCAATTTAGCAATCTGTGGGGACAAGGCACAAAACATTGCCGCTCCTCTGGTTGAAAGTTCGACGTGAGAAGGAAAAACACCCTTTGAAGTTCCCAACGGCAACGGCGAATTTTTCAACTTCTTTCCATACTGCCACAACTGTTGCCCAATGGCACAAAATTGGGGAAGGTGGGGTTCCCTCTGGGGATAAGGGGTAATGGGGATTGGGTACTGGGTACTGGAAGAAAACTATCATTTATGCAAAAGGTCTATTGATTATCCAGTATTTTCAGTGGTGCAATTTGTGCCTGAGCATTGTGCAGAGATTTATAAGGGTACTCGATCGAAAATCTTAAGATTAGTTTGTAGTGTTCGCGGAAGGCTGGTTAATAGCTAAAATCTACAGGAAATGGTAGGGGATCAATTTTATGGCTGGGTAGCTATTTAAATTACCCTACCATATTGTTACTTATAGCTCAATAGTGTTCGGTTAAGGCAAGAGACGCGATGAATCGCAGTCTCTACAATAATTAATCTTTGGTAGAGACGGCAATTTAATGTTTTACTTCTGACTCCTGAATTCTGAATTCTGCTGTATTACCTCTTACCATTTTTTCGGTGCAAAATTACGCCTGAGTTCCGATAGCTAGCCGTATTCCCCAGAATAAGATTAAAGTTGCGATCGCCAACCAGTCACGCCCTTTTAATCGTAAATCGTGCCACTGGACTCGATGCTCGTTGGGACTGGTAAAACCCCGCACCATCATGGCATTTGCCATTTGGTCGGCTCGTAAGAGCAGATTTTCCAAAAGTCTCTCTGCGACTGTCATCCAAACCTTGAATGCTCCTTTTAATCCCAGCTTTTTCCAATTAATTGCCCTTGTCATCACGGAGCGAAATAAGTTTTGCACTTCTTCTAAAACCAAGGGAATGAAGCGCAAGGACAAGGTTAAAGTTAAAGCGATTTCTGTGACAGGCAACTTGAAGCGTCGCAAGGGTTGCATTAAGCTTTCTATACCAGATGTGATTTCTTCTGGTGCGGTTGTCAGCAGATAGAGGTTAGTGCTGTAAATGACGGTAAATATAAGTGTACTCAGGCGTACTGCCAAACTCAATGAGTAGCGAGTTACTTTAACCGGGCCTTTATGAAATAGCACGTAGCTGTATGCTTTTTTCTCGGCTGGTGGCTCTTGAATATTATTAGAGAATGCTTGCTGGGTTAATATTTGTTCGTTAGCTGGCAGGCGTGACTGATAATCTACACCCAATCCATCAGGACTAATGGCTGCGATCGCTAGCACAAAAAACGATAGCATTAATAGCCAACCCATTTGCTGCTGCCATACGCGTCGAGGAATTCTGGCAATCAAGGTGGCAATAATCAAAATTACCACCAGCAGCACCCGCCAAAAGTTGTTGGCTAAAACATAGCTTGTCAAAAAGCTCATCAACCAGGCGAACTTGACTCGCGGATCGATTTTATGCAGCCAAGTTTGGGGTTGTTCTAAATAAAGTCCAAGTGGCAGCGATCGCAATAAATCCATTTTAGAGTTAGGAGTTAAGAGTGAGTAGTTAGGAGTGAGGAGTTAGGAGTTTTGACTTTAACTCATAACTTTCACCTTCTGCCGTTATCAAACTCAAGTCGATAGGGTTCTATAGTTAGCAATTTTGACTTTAACTCATAACTCTTAACTCTTAACTCCTAACTTTTAACTCCTTCCTAACTTATAACTCCTAACTTATTTTGACGCGAGTTGCTCTATTAACATTACCACTTTCGGCATCACGGACTTTCTTGCTCCGCCACAGCAAAATAATTGGCGTGCCTTTAAATCCTAGCTGTTGCCGGAATTGGCGTTCAATGTAGCGGCGGTAGTTGTCGTTGAAGCGTTTCGAGTCGTTGACAAATAGAGCGATCGTTGGTGGTTGGCTACTTACTTGTGTACCATAATAAATCTTCCCTTGACGCCCACCACGGGATGCCGGCGGTGAATGCCAACTCACGGCATCGGTTAAGACTTCGTTAATTACTGATGTGCTGACACGGCGTTTGTGTGATTCAGCCGCCGTTTTCACCAATTCCAAAATCTTTTCTACCCGTTGCCCTGACAAGGCACTTACAAAAATTGTTTCTGCCCATTCGGTAAAATGTAACCGCGATTGCAGAGTTTTTTCGTAGTCGTAGATTGTGTAAGAGTCTTTTTCGACAGCATCCCACTTATTAACGACGATGATGCAAGCTCGACCATCTTCGATAATCCGCCCAGCTAATTTTTGGTCTTGCTCGGTGACTCCATCTAAAGCATCTATTACTAATAAAACCACGTCAGCGCGGCGAATCGCTTTGAAAGCCCGGTTAATACTAAAGAATTCTGTGCCGTATTCGATGTGTTTCTTTTTGCGAATGCCGGCGGTATCAATCAAGCGGTAGGTTTGTCCGGCTCGTTCAATGACGGTATCAATAGCATCGCGGGTTGTGCCGGAAATAGGGCTGACAATTGCCCTTTCTTGCCCGACAAAAGCATTGAGTAAGCTCGATTTGCCCACATTCGGCCGTCCCACAATTGCTACTTTGATTTCATTCGTTTCTGGAATGTCTTCAATAGCAGGGATGTGATTAACTAACTCGTCGAGTAATTCTCCTGTGCCACTGCCATGAATCGCGGAGATGGGGTAAGGTTCGCCCAATCCCAATTCCCAAAATTCGGCAGCTTGCATTAAGCCTTGTTCTGGGGATTCACATTTATTTACAGCTAGTAGCACAGGTACGGGTTGTTGGCGCATCCATTCGGCGATTTCTAAATCTGCCGATGTGGGGCCTGTTTGACCATCGACGACAAAAATAGCGCCACACGCTTCTGCAAGGGCTGTCATTGCCTGTTGGCGAATCAGTGGTAAAAATTCGGTATCATCATTAAAAACTAAACCACCGGTGTCTACCACTAAAAATTCGCGACCATTCCAGAAAGCTGGTAGATAAGTGCGATCGCGTGTCACTCCCGGTTCATCATGGACAATCGCCGTTTGTTCCCCGGCGAGTCGATTAACCAGGGTGGATTTGCCCACATTTGGACGTCCGATAATTGCAACAATTGGCAGTGCCATAAAACCAGGGTAAGTGAGAGACGTAGTATATCACGTACTTACATTTTACTCGCTTTAAACTTGAAGTTTTAATAATTTCCCATCATCTGAGGCGATGTCTACGACGGTCACTGAGCGCAGCCGAAGTGTGGGCTGTTTGGTAATACCATACTTTGAAAAATAAAAAAGGTAGGAAATTTTCCTACCTTTTACCCAAAAAAAGCATTTTGTAACCAAATACCAAATTAAATATCACACACGCTTTTGACGTATCTATTGCAAACCTATGACGAGGGTATGACGTTTAATTTGTAGTTGATTTCGCGATTACTCCCAGTTGCAACCCTGGTGGATAGCTACCTTCTTCCTTGATGCGCTTAATTTCAGCATCGGTTATCTGCAAATTTAACTTTTCTACCAGCGATCGCACAATATCTCCCCGATCGATTACACCAGCTACAGCACCAGCCGGAGACAGGACGGTAATTCTCGGTAACTGCTCATTTTCTAGCTTGTTAATTACCTCAGCGATCGCTGTTGATTCTGTGACGGTAGGTATTTCTGTCAGCGGACGCACTATGCTGTGTAAGGTTTCGGTTTCCCATTCACTCCTTTGGGTTAAACGGAAATCGTCAATGGAAACTAGACCCCGATAACGTCCATCAGAAGCGGCAAAATAAACCTGTGAGGGAGTGGTTTCTAAGAGGTATAAATCGGCAAAGGAACGCAATGTCTGGTCAGCATCAATTACGCGAAAGTCACGGGTCATCGCATCGGCTGCTACCACTTTGAGTAAGCTTTCTTGCAATGTAGTCATGTTGTCATAGGTGTTAGCATTGCGGACAGCAAACCAACCTAACAGCGCAATCCACAAACCAACTACTAACTCTCTGGTGACGAAATCTACAACAAATCCGAAAGCGATCGCAGCATAACCCAATATTTGCCCAGATTTTGCAGCCAAGTGTACGGCTTGAAAACGATTACCTGTGATTTGCCATAGTGCTGCTTTTAATACTTGCCCTCCATCTAGAGGTAAGCCGGGAATCAAGTTAAATAGAGCCACCACTAAGTTAATTCTTGCCAAATCTCCGACCATGACACTGAGGGGATTAGTATCAGGTATCGCCAAAGCTGCCAGACGGAGCAGGAAAAATAGAATGATACTTACCAAAGGCCCAGCGATCGCTACTTGAAAGGCTTTAAAAGGAGTTTTAGATTCTTCTTCAATGGCAGCAATCCCGCCAAACATAAATAGGGTAATTGAATTAACTCTAATACCTTGCGATCGGGCTACCAAGCTATGACCCAACTCATGCAATAGCACCGAACCAAATAGCAGCAGTGCCATAACTATTCCAGCACTCCAAGCTATAACAGGCCCCCATTCCTGGTAAGCTACCCCAAAATTCAGGGTTGCCAACCCTAAAATCACAAACCATAACGGGTCTAAAAACAGGGGAATTCCAAATAATGACCCAATTCTCCAATTTGTTTGCATTACATTGCCCTAAAACTAGATATCGCCAGTACTTTTTATACCGAAATACTTCCTTTGTTCCTATACACATCTATATTGAGTATCGATTCGGTAGTAACAAGTGACGAAATGCTCTTATTTCTAGAATAGACAATTAATGCCTGTGAGCAAAACTCTGGAATTGGGAATTGGGCATGAGGTTAAGGTAAAGGTGAGAGGTAACAGGTGACAGGGAATAATCTATACTCTTTACCCTGTAACCTATTCCCTTCTTCACCCCCTACTCCCCCTGCCCAAAATCATTTTTAGGAGTTTTGCATCGATAGCGAGGTTACAAGTAACACCTCTGTCATCACAAAACTATAGACGACCGATGTTAGTCAATCCTAAAACAATGCCAACGCCGATAATATGACCAAAAGCCATCGCTGCAACGAATGTTGGAATACTAATCGGCAGGATAGGGAACTTGGGGCCAACTAAGGGTTTTTCAATCCTAGTACTTAGTAAAACTATTACTAAGCTACTGATGCTGATGATGATTCCTACTGTGGGATTCCACGCGGGTGTTGCGGGAACAGTTTCAGCTGCTGCTAGTAAAATAGATGAAATCAAGCTTTTGTCTCCTAAAATATAGACCTACAAGATTATAAAATTACCAAGGCACAAAAGTTTTTCGGATAGTTTAGACTTTCTTGATATTATTTTAAATTTGTTGTTAAATTTTTTATGCGCGTTAAGATTTGCGGCATCACTCAACCACAGCAGTCTATAGCGATCGCCTCTCTAGGCGCAACGGCACTAGGATTTATTTGTGTGCCAAACTCACCTCGTTACGTGACTAAATCCCAAATTCGGGCAGCAGTGGCAGAACTCCCAGCAAATATTGACACAATTGGGGTTTTTGCCAACGCTAGTATCCCTGAAATCAGTCAGATAGTTGCTGATTCTGGATTGACTGGTGTGCAGTTGCACGGAGATGAATCAACAAATTTTTGCTACCAATTACGTCAAGCTTTACCCAATGTCGAAATTATTAAAGCACTGAGAATTCGTAGTCTTGAGCATCTTGACACAACGGCTGATTACACCAAATTTGTAGATACTTTGCTACTTGACGCCTACCATCCGCAACAACTAGGTGGTACAGGCAAAACTTTAGATTGGACGATGCTAGAGCAATTTAGCCCTAGTTGTCCTTGGCTTTTAGCAGGAGGATTAACAGCCGATAATATTGTGCAAGCCCTAAATCAGGTCAATCCTAGCGGCGTTGATTTATCTAGTGGTGTGGAACGGACACCAGGAGATAAGGATTTAGATAAAGTAGCCAAGTTGTTTGAGAAGTTGGGGAGGAGGTAGTGAAGAAGGCAATAGGGTACAGGTAACAGGGTACAGATTATTCCCTGTCACCTGTTACCTGTCACCTGTCACCTCTCCCCTAACCCCACTCCCCATTTATTAAAAGAATGCTGGTTGGTGGCGAATCAAGTTGAAAAATTCTTCGCGGGTTTTGTTGTCTTCTTGAAATACACCAAGCATTGCGCTCGTGACAGTCCAAGAACCTGGTTTCTGGACGCCACGCATCACCATACACATGTGGCTAGCTTCCATCACTACAGCAACGCCTTGAGGTTCTAAAATGGTCTGGATTGCTTCGGCAATTTGGCGGGTTAGTCTCTCTTGTACTTGTAAGCGACGGGAATACATCTCAACAATCCGGGCCAGCTTACTCAGTCCAACAACTTTTTGGTTAGGAATATAAGCAACGTGCGCTCTACCCATAAATGGCAGCATGTGGTGTTCGCACAGACTAAAGAAGTTAATATCTCTAACAAGTACCATCTCGCTATGCCCTTCATCAAAGATGGCATCGTTAACAAGTTCTTCAAGAGATTGGTTGTAGCCACTGGTCAGAAACCGCATTGCTTCGGCTACTCGTTTGGGTGTTTTTAGGAGTCCTTCGCGTTCGGGGTCTTCGCCAACTCCCAGTATTAGTGTCCGCACGGCGTCTTTCATTTCCTCCATCTGTTCCTCTGTTGGCGGGAACACATCCGGTTGTCGCCCGTTGTGGGTGTTGCGATCGGGTCTAGGAGTTATGGCTTCTGCCAAATCGGGAATCAGAGGCGATTGAGAGCAATTGGAACCGTTGGAACTAGCAATAGTCATGATTCAGTCTTGGTTATGGTTTAGTCATCAGTCATTAGTCATTAGTCATTAGTCATTGGTCATTTGCAAAAGACAAAAGACAAAGGACGAAGGACTAATTTAGAGTGCGCCAGCGCTGGGCATCAGAGTCAATTCATCAATCACTGCCTGTTGTGGTAACAGAACTGTGTAGAGAATTGATTGAGCCACAATTTCCGGGGTTAACATTTTGGAACGGTCTAAGTTGACATGGACTGTTTCTGTATCCCAAAGTTCGGTATTGACTGCGCCGGGACAAATAGCTGTGACACGAATACCGTGAATGCGTTCTTCTTGTGCCAGGGTTTGAGAGAGGGCTATCAAACCAGCTTTGCTGACGCTGTATGCTCCCCAACCGGGAAAGGGTTGCTTGGCGGCAATTGAGGCGACGTTGATAATTGTGCCTGTGCCTCGATCGCGCATTGAAGGTAAAATCCCCACAATGCACTGAAACACACTGGTGAGATTCAAGTCAATTACCTGCTGCCAGTCTTCTAGGGGAATTTCGCTCAAAGCGCCTGTATAAGCGATGCCAGCATTGTTTACCAGAATGTTTATATCACCAAAGTCAAGGGCGATCGCTTGGATCTTGTCTTTGACTTCCAAAATCCGCGCTAAATCTACAGCGTAAGCTTTCGCTTCCACCCCAGTATGCTCTACGGCTTCTCTTACTGCCTCCAACTTATCCAAAGAACGGCTGACTAAGGCAACATCTATTCCCGCTTTTGCAAAGGCTAAAGCTGTTGCTTTCCCAATTCCACTACTGGCCCCAGTAATCAGGGCGCGTCGTTTTTGCTCAACACTCATAGTGTCTCCCAATGTTTTGGCAGTTCCCAAAGCCTATTACCACCCCATTATTCACACTTCTCGGTTTGGATAGATTAAAGGAATCTAAAAATCTGATGATTTTCATTAAGCAGATGTTATGATGCAGCACAATAGTAACCATATTGTGGTTTTTAACAGTAAAGACAACAAATTGTTGCCTGGAAAACCACGCGGTACATCGTACATTCAAATTAGATTATTTACATAATACAAAATCCACTCAATCAAATTGAGTAGACTTGCAAAAAATGCAAATGCCTATGGCTAGATTGTTAAAAATCTTTAAGCACATAGGCAATTATAGCATTGCTGTTTTGCTAATCTATCATTATAGAGTTGCTTTAGTGGGCAACTTCTGTAAAGACACCAATTTTGCGGAATTTTTCATAGCGCAGTTGGCGGCGTTCTGGAGCGGTTAAACGATTGAGTTCGTCTAAGTTTTCCATCAGCACTTGCTTAAGAGTAGTAGCGGCTTTTAAGGGGTCGGAATGAGCGCCACCAGTGGGTTCAGGCAGTATTTGGTCGATAATTCCCAACTTTTTCAGGTCGTGGGAAATAATTTTTAGCGCCACAGCGGCTTGGGGAGCCTTACCAGCATCTTTCCACAAAATTGCAGCGCAGGCTTCGGGAGTGGCGACGGTATAAACGGAGTGTTCAAACATGAGTAAGCGATCGCCTACACCAATACCAAGTGCGCCGCCGGAACCACCTTCACCGATAACTGTGCAGATAATTGGCACATCTAAGCAAAACATTTCCCGTAAGTTGTAAGCGATCGCTTCTCCTTGACCTTGGTGTTCTGCTTCTACCCCAGACCAAGCTCCTGGTGTGTCGATAAAAGTTAGTATCGGCATACTAAACTTGTTGGCGTGTTCCATCAACCGCATGGCTTTGCGGTAGCCGCCAGGGTAAGGCATTCCAAAGTTACGGGCAATATTGTCTTTAGTATCGCGGCCTTTTTGATGACCCAACATCACCACAGGTTGTCCACTCAGACGACCAACACCACCAACTAAAGCCGGATCGTCACCACCACAGCGATCGCCATGCAATTCCATCCATTCATCACTAATTGCCTGAATGTAATCGAGAGTACTGGGGCGACGCGGATGACGAGCGACTTGTAATCGCTGGGACGGGGATAGACTAGTGAAAATTTCCTCACGTAGTTGCATGGCGCGTGCTTCTAGTTGACGAATTTGACCAGAAACATCTACGCCATTTTCTTCTGCAAGTTGCCGAATTTGATCGATTCGGGTTGCAAGTTCTGCTAGGGGCTTTTCAAAATCTAACAGTAGCGGTTTACGCTCGGTAGTTGCCATCGTAGGGTTTATAAGTACGAGTTATAAGTTATCTATCCTTTGTTTTTTGTCTTTTGTCTTTTGTCCTTTGTCCTTTGCAAATAACAAATGACTAATGACCAATGACCAATGACCAATGACCAATGACTAATGACCAATGACTAATAACCAATGACCAATGACCAATGACTAAACCAACAGCGGTCTAAATCCATGTTTCACTGATACCTTACCAATCTGCTCCATTTTGTCTACGGTAATCTGATTCCGTCCCCAGGAAAAGTTCGTGTATAACTTCTCAAATTCCAGCAGCATTGATTCGGCAAAACAAGCAAACAACTGGCGGGCTGGCACGTCCATATTGACGATTTTCATTATTTTCCAGTCAATATCCAGGGAATGCTCTACAATCCCACCATTTAACACATATACACCAGGATGCTGAACTTTTGTTGCTAAGTTTTTCGGATAGCCACCATCAATCAATAAACAGGGTTGTTTCAAAGTGGCCGGGTCGATTTCCACGCCTCTAGGCATACTCGCAACCCAAACTACAATGTCAGCTTCAGGTAATGCTTCTGTCAAACCCATGATTTTTCCTCGCCCCAGTTCGCCTTGCAGTTCTTTGAGGCGTTCTTGGTCGCGGGCGATCAACAGAAGTTCTTTGACATCTGTTTTCGCATCTAGCCAGCGGGTAACTGCACTACCAATGTCTCCAGTTGCGCCACATATAGCAACAGTCGCTTTTGACAGATCGATGCCCAATTGTTTTGAGGCTTCTTCCACCTGCTTACAAATAATGTATGCAGTATGTGTGTTTCCTGTAGTGAACCGTTCAAACTCTAGTTTAATGTTGCGGACTTGGCTAAACTGGTCTAACTTAAAGTTTTCAAAAATAATTGAGGAAAATCCGCCTAAAGCTGTAATGTTAATGCCATGCTTTTGTGCATGGGCCATCGCGTTGAGGATTTTGCGTGTTGCAGCTTTGATGCGCCTACTAGCAAGCATCTCTGGCAAAAAGCAAGATTCTACATACCGTCCTTCAATTTGTTGCCCAGTTATACTGGTGACAATAATGCTATCGACAATTTGTGGTGGGGCGCTGCACCAAAAGTCTAGCCCTTGATCGGCATATTCTGGGTATCCCAATTCTTGAGCTACCGATTGAGCGTGTTCTAAACTAGTCAAATGTCCAATTAGACCAAACATGTAGTGATTATTAGGCTTATGCTGTCTTGAGGGCGTGGAATTTAGTAGAGTTAGGAGTTAGGAGTTAGGAGTTAGGAGTTAGGAGTTAGGAGTACGATTCATAATTTCTCACTAATCATTCCTCACTCCTAACTTTTTTAAGCGGCTATGAGTCCGTAGGCTGACAAGCGCATGATGTCGCGAGTCGTGAAGCCTATGTTACTTAATGCTTCACCGTATTGAATCATAAAGTCTTCTACTAAAGCATCTTTTTCCATTGCCATTGTGTGGGCATCACCCTCTACTTGGTTGAGCATTTTCCAGACGATGGGTAGGTTATGGCGATTTGCAAGTTCAAGTTCAGCTTTGGATTCTGTGAAGTGTTCTTTCAACCAAACTTCTCCAAAGTTGAGGTGGCTATACTCATCTTTTACTACTCCTTCCGTGATTTTGCGGGCAAAAGCATCGGCAACGGGGATGTAAATGTTATATGCTGCGATCGCAAAACATTCGATAATCAAAGACTGAATCAACAGACAAGTAACGACCTTCCCGGACGCTGCTGCTGTTTGGAAATTTTGGTGTAGTCCAGAGAAAAATTCCTTGGCAAATTGCAAATCTGGGGTGACATCCAAATTCCGCCCACAAGCTTCAAATCCTTTCTTGTGTCGGCTTTCCATCTTGGAGAGGCGAATCAATTCATCATGAGATTCTGGCAGCAGTTGGGCTAATGTGATGTAATTTTCATGGGCTTCTTGTTCCCCTTCAATCACGATCGCATTAATCCGGCTATAAGCATCTTTGTATGTTTCGCTCTTGAAATCTAATTCTTTAAATTGGTCTGCAAGCTGCTGCATAGTTATCTTTACTCCTGTAAACCTGAGTTATTTGACACCAAGTATTGATTTTCCCTATGAACTAAGAGTAACAATTACTGTGGTTTAATTTAACTTAACAAGTAGACTATGTTTATAGATTAATTGTTGCTGGGGGCAATGTTCTAGTACTAGCGAAATAAATGCTTTGCAGTTTAAGTTTATGTTCAAATCAAACCCGAATCTGAAATCTAGCGATTTTTTGAGCCTAGTAATCTTACTGCTAGGGGCATTTATCGTTTTACTACCATTGTTTGTGGTCTTTCTCACCTCCTTTGCACCGACATCCGCCAGCCCAGAAAATTTGTTCAAAAATAACTGGTCTTTAGCAAATTACCGCGTTGCGTGGCAACAAGGAAAATTTTTGCTGGCGTTTGCTAATTCTACCTTGGTAGCGATCGCTGTGACGGCGTTTCAGATTGTCACTTCTGCTTTGGCTGGTTACGCCCTAGCACGGTTGAAGTTTCGGGGACGCCAAGCACTGTTATTAGTCGTTTTAGCAACTTTAGTGATTCCCTTTCAGTTATTGGTGATTCCCATCTTTTTGGTGTTGAAGTGGGGACACCTGATAAATACATACTGGGCGCTGATTTTACCCACTGCGGTTAGCGGATATGGGATTTTCTTATTACGTCAGTATTTCCAGACAATTCCTGTAGAGTTAGAGGAAGCCGCAGCGATAGATGGGGCGAACCGACTGCAAATTTTGTGGCGGGTGATGTTACCTTTAGCCCGTCCGGCCTTGCTAACGCTGTTTTTGTTCACCTTCATCGGTGAGTGGAATGATTTATTTAAGCCTCTAGTATTTACGACAAGACCAGAATTAAGCACAGTGCAACTAGCATTGGCTGAGTTTCAGGAGCAATTTACGAATAATTGGCCCTTGATGATGGCAGCAGTAACAATAGCCACAATTCCAGTGATGGTATTATTTCTCATCGGTCAGCGTCAATTTCTTCAGGGTATTGCTGCGACAGGGATTAAGAATTAGTGGGGAAGGCGGTAAGTGGAAGCCCGATTTTAGTTACTAGAGATGCCCACTCGACAAGAAATAATTTGAATTGGTATTAGTTAAAAATAGCTGTAAAGAAAATCTCGCAGGAAAATTATGAACTTTTATGACACTGAGCGTAATCATTGCTAACTAAACTGAAGCAATAATTATACACCTCCCGTCAGGAACGAAAACACTCATGAGTTCTCAACAAGTCATAGATCCTCAAATATTACAGCAGTTACAAGAAGAAATTCAGCAGAAAATGAATGAAAGCTTAGAAAACGCTGACTTACACTCAGTGCTTGAAAAGTACGGCTTATTAGAATATAGAGTCTTGAGAATTCATTGGCAGTGTAATCTCGATCCAAATCAACTCAAATCTGATGATGCACTTGATGAACAGCAACCCAATGCATTATTGGCAGAAACTTCAAGACCTTCAATACCAGAAATTGTGTTAGTCAAAAAAGCATTGTGTATCCCTTGTCCATCAACTGGTAGCCCTTTAGGCTGTAACTGCTAAATAATTTTATCTTCGGACTGCAAAGAGTTTATTCTAGTGAATGTAAAAATACTAAACTTTGCTTTTATGTAGTAGCTAGGCTACAAAGATAACATCAGCGTACTAACATCACTACTTAGCAAAAAGCAGTATTTTAATAAACTCTGATGTTTTGAGCGCCAGTTTTTCATGTCTCAAAATCGAAGCAGTTGCCACTGGAAGTTAGGAATAGTGAGTACTTTAGTAATTGCTAGAGTGCTCACTTTTGCTGAGAGTTTTGCTCTAGCTCAAATTCAACAAGATGCTACGCTTGGATCTGAAAGTTCAATCATTACACCAAAGCTAATCGATGGTCAGCCTATAGACCAGATCGATGGTGGAGCAGTTCGTGGTACAAACCTGCTCCACAGCTTTGAAAAATTTTCTATCTCTGCGGGAAGGACAGCCCATTTTAACAATGCAATCAATATTCAGAACATTATCAGTCGGGTGACAGGCAATTCTGTTTCTAATATAGATGGCATTCTCAAAGCTAACGGCACAGCCAACGTATTTCTGATTAATCCTAACGGCATCGTTTTTGGGCCTAATGCTTCTTTAAATATTGGCGGTTCATTTGTGGCTAGTACGGCGAGTAGTTTGAACTTTGCTGATGGTACAAACTTTAGTGCTACATCACCTCAAACTGCACCTCTACTCACAGAAAGTGTTCCTATAGGTTTACAATTCGGAACAAATGCTCGACCTATCCGCAATCAATCCCAAGCAAGTCCCAATAATGCAATTAATACCTTTGGACAAGGTGTTGGTCTACAGGTGCAGCAAGGCAAAACCCTAGCACTTATAGGCGGCGATATAACGCTAGAGGGCGGGAATTTAACAGCAAGTGGGGGAAGAATTGAGTTAGGAAGCGTTGCTGGCAATAGTTTGGTCAGTCTTAATTCAACGAATCAAGGTTGGGCGCTAGGATATGAAGGTGTTCAAAATTTTCAGAACATCGAACTCACCCAGCAAAGTGAGATTCCATCTACTGTAGATACCAGTGGCAAAGGTGGCGGTAATATCCACCTGCAAGGACAACGAGTACTGGTAACTGACGGTTCACAAATTTTGGCTTTTACCCTGGGAGCGCAACCAGGAGGAAATTTAACAGTGAACGCTTCCGAGTCTGTAGAACTTGGACTAAATACGTTCTTGTCTACTGGAACTTTCGACACTGGAAACTCTGGGAATATAAATATCACTACCAGAAAGTTGATTGCCAAAGATGGAGCGCAAGTCTTAATGTTCAATGTTGGTTCGGGATTGGCCGGGCAATTGACCATCAACGCCTCAGATTCCGTAGAACTAATTGCAGGTATCCCCATTTCTCCTTTGCCAGATGGTAGTGATTTAATATCCAGTGGATTATTTAGTGCAACTTATGGCGCTCAAAATGCTGGCAGCATAATAGTTAATACTGGAAAGTTACGTATCGAGGGAGGGGCAGCAATATCAACAAGTTCTGAGGGTGTACTTGGGCGTTTTTCTAACCAATTTATACCAGCTACAGGAAATGGAGGAGATTTGACAGTGAACGCCTCTCAGTCCGTAGAATTAATCGGAACCTCAGCAAATGGTTCTAGGCTCAGTAGCTTATTTGCTGGCACTCAAGGGCCTGGAAATGGCGGCAACTTGACCTTAACTACAGGGCAATTGGTTATCAAAGATGGGGCGGCAATAACTGTGAGCAGTGAAGCTCGAAACAATGTTAACTATCAAGGGGGTGTATCCAATTTCGGTCTAGCAGGCGAACTCAATATAAGCGCTCGTTCCATCCTGCTGGATAAAGGAGAACTCACATCTAATAGTGAGTCAGGTAAGGGCGGTGATATTGGGGTACAGGTGCGGGACTTGTTACTGATGCGTCGCAACAGTCAAATCTCTACTAATGCTGGAGGTGATAAAACTGGCGGTAATATCACCATCAATGCACCTAATGGCTTCCTCGTCGCTACTCCCTTCGGAAATAGCGATATTACCGCTAACGCCAACTTTGGTTCTGGTGGTAAAATCGCGATCGCTGCTAAGAATATCTTTGGGTTTGTGTCACGCACCCGTGCAGAGGTGGAGAGACTCGATCCAAAAGATATAAATCCGAATAATATACCAACAAGTGATATCACTGCATTTTCTCAGCAAAATCCTTCATTAAGTGGCACTGTACAAATCAACTCACCGGATGCTGACCCCAGTAAAGGATTAGTGGAACTACCTGTAAATCTGGTTGATGCTTCGCAGCAAATTGCTGCTGGTTGTAGTTCTGGTGGAAAAATAGGAAGAAGTTCATTTTTTACTACTGGGCGTGGAGGAATACAAGCCGATCCCACAGAGCCATTGATAGCTGATGATGCAGTGTTGGCAGATTGGATTGCCCTTCCTCCAGAGAGTCAGAATCGGGCTGGCGGTATTCAGAAAAGAGCAGTTGTTCAGGCGCAGGGAAACACAGAAGAAAAATCACAGAAGGTTAATTCTGTCAATGAACCTACTCAAATTGTAGAAGCCCAAGGGTGGATTTTAGATGCCAATGGGAATGTGGTTCTGGTTGCTCAAGTACCTACTGCATCGCCTCATAACTCCTCGCTCGTCGCTACATCTTGCGGTGCTAATTAAAAATTGAGATTCTCAAACTTTTGTTGGTGCGTCGGCGTAGCCCATCGTAGACATCGCTGATTTGCAATGAACTTTATATGAGCGATCGCTTTTTTACTCAAATAGGTGTGAGTGCGATCGCTGATTCGCTATGGACTTTATGCAAGCGATCGCTCTTTTGGCTGAATTCAGGTGTGTGAGTGCGATCGCTGATTCGCTATGGACTTTATGCAAGCGATCGCCTTAATAAAGCCTGTAGGCTTATCCAAACCGTAAGCAGAGTGGGAGACTTGAGGAGGTATCAATTACTCAATTCTTTTGAGTAATCAACGGTGAGTAGCCAGATTCATGAATGCTTTAAGCAAATCCGGCAGAATATATGAAGTTTTGTAACACCATGCGTAATTATAACTAGTCAAGCTGAATTCATAATTATCGAAGTTCACAAGAGCGTTAGAAACTTAGTGCTTTTGTACCACTCTAAACTCTGTATTATTTATTTCTTCGTTGCCAAACTGTATTAATCAAACTCACGTTTATTTAGTACATCACAAGATAAGTTCACACATCTAACAGTCTACAAGGAGAGCAAAATTCATGGAATCTAAAACCTCACAGCAAACAGTCATTGATACTCAAAAATTACAGCAATTAGAAGACGAGATTAAAAACGAATTGAATAATATATTGAATAACTCTAATTTAGGCAAGATAGTGAAAAAATATGGCATATCAGGGCAAGAATTTTTCAAGGTTCAGTGTATTCTCGACTTAACTCAGATTAAATTGAGTGATGCTGTTAACGACCAAAAAGTTAATGAACTATTGTTAGCAATTCCAGGCCAGAAAAAGAAACTAATGGGATGTGTATGGTATGACAAATTACCTTGCTGTCCAGATGGTGGGTGGATATGTCCCTAAGAGGATGTCTGAGAAGTCAAAAATGTCATCCTGAACGTAGCGCTAGCGAAGTGAAGCATCTCACAAATTAACGAAAAATCGAGATTCTTCGTCCCGCTTCGCTCCACTCAGAATGACAAAATATACCTTGCCAAAACTTTTCAGACATCCTCTAAATAAACTTTTATCTAGTGGGTTGTAATATTTTGGTATGAATAATTTTATGAGTTGGAATCGATGGCTAAGAGTCATAATAAGTAGTGCAATAACTTTCTATGCAAACTCTGCTATAGCTCAAATTATTGGAGATAATACTCTACCTACTAATTCTCAAGTTACAGAAAGTAACAACATCACAAGTATTGAAGGTGGCACCTTAGTAGGAAACAACTTGTTTCACAGTTTTAAAGAGTTTTCTGTAAGGAATGGAACTACTGCTGATTTTAGAAATCTTGAGGGTGTTCAGAATATTATTAGCAGAGTAACAGGTAAGTCTTTTTCTAACATTGAAGGCATCATTAAAGCTCAATACAAAGCTAATCTATTTCTGATTAATCCTAATGGGATCGTTTTTGGACCTAATGCGTCTTTACAAATTAACGGTTCATTTATTGCAAGCACGGCGAATAGTCTGAACTTTGCTGATGGTACAACGTTTAGTGCCATAGAACCTCAAAATATACCTCTGCTCACAGTCAGCGTTCCTTTTGGCTTACAATTTGGGCCAAGTGCAGCTCCCATATACAATAGATCCCAAGCACCTAGTCTTGATGGCGAAGCTAATAGTTTGAGTTCCCCTCCTGGTCTACAAGTGCAAACAGGTAAAACTTTGGCACTAGTGGGTGGTGACATAACGTTGGAGGGCGGGAATTTAACAGCAAAGTCAGGAAGAATTGAACTCGGAAGTGTTGCTGCTAATAGTCTGGTTAAGGTCAACCTAAACCCAACAAACCAAGCTTGGAGTTTGGGATATGAAGGAGTTCAGAATTTTCAAAATATTCAACTAACTCAACGAACTAATACTCCGTCTTATGTAGATGTCAGTGGCGAAGGTGGCGGCAATATCCAGGTGCAAGGTAAGCAGTTAGTACTCGATGGAGGTTCGATTATTTTAGCTAATACTCTTAGCTTGGAACCAAGAGCAAATTTAACGGTAACTACCTCAGATTCAGTAGAATTGATTGGTTCTGGCACCTCTTTGAGAACCAGAAATCTCGGCATTGGAAATGCCGGAGATTTAACAATCACAACTAGGAAGTTAGTTGTTAGAGATGGCGCACAAGTAGTACTTAATAGTAATCGTATTAGTTCAGGTTCCCCTGGACTATTGACCGTAAACGCCTCAGACTCCGTAGAACTGATTGGCGGTGCATCCCAATCCTATTTACCAAATAGTAATAATTTTTTGGCAAGCGGATTGTTTACTGCAACTTCAGGAAACGGAAATGCTGGCGACATAACTATCACCACTAAAAGATTGCGTATTCAAGATGGAGCAAGGATACTAACAGAATCTGCTGGTTCTATGTCACCTTATGGCGAATTTATACCAGCTAAAGGACAAGGAGGACGTTTGACTGTAAACGCATCCGAGTCTATAGAATTAATTGGAATCCCGGAAAATACTTCTAGAGTCAGCGGCTTGCTTGCTTCTACACGAGGTTTTGGAGCTGCTGGAGACTTAACGCTGACTACAGAGCAATTGATTGTTCAGGATGGAGCTGTAGTAACTGTAAGCAGTGAATTTCAAAATGATCCAACCTATCAACTAGGAGAAGCCGGAAATCTAAATATAACTGCTAGCTCCATCCTACTCGACGAAGGAACACTCACATCTAATAGTGAGTCAAATCGGGGTGGTGATATTGGGTTACAGGTGGGAGACTTGTTACTGATGCGCCGCAATAGTCAAATATCCACTAATGGAGGGGGTGATAAAACTGGCGGTAATATCACCATTAATGCACCTAATGGTTTCCTCGTCGCCACTCCCTTCGGAAACAACGATATCACCGCCAACGGTTTCTCTGGCTCTGGTGGTAAAATCACAATCACTGCTAAGAACCTCTTTGGTTTTGTGCCTCGCACAGGTGCAGATGTAGAGAAGCTCGATCCAACAGGCAAAACAAACCCGAATAATCTACCAACAAGTGACATCACTGCATTTTCTCAGCAAAATCCTTCATTAAATGGCACTGTACAAATCAACTCACCGGATGCTGACCCCAGCAAAGGATTAGTGGAACTGCCCCTAAATCTGGTTGATGCTTCGCGGCAAATTGTTGCTAGTTGTAGTTCTGGTGGAAAAATAGCAAGAAATTCATTTATTACCACTGGACGTGGAGGAGTAGTAGCCGATCCCACGGAGCCATTGATAGCTGATGATGCTGTACTAGCAGATTGGATCGCGCTCCCTCCAGAGAATCAGAATCGTGCTGGCGGTATTCAGAAAAGAGCCGTTGTTCAGGCGCAGAGAAACACAGAAAAAAAATTACAGAAAGTTAATTTTGTCAATGAACCTACTCAAATTGTAGAAGCCCAAGGCTGGGTAATAGATGCCAATGGGAACGTAGTTCTGGTTGCTCAAGTACCCACACAATCGCCCCATAATTCATCGCTCACCAATACATCTTGCGCTGCTCATTAAAATTTGAGATATGGCGATATTTCGTAACTTTGCAGTCATCCGCGATGCCTACGGCTGGCTACACCTACGCAATTGCTGCTCTTGTTGCGATCGCTCTACCTTCACAAATTAGGATTTCATTGCAAGTAGAGTAGCCTGATATCAGGGGATGAATTTAAAATTTGAGTGGGATAACCAAAAAGCTAGTTTGAATCTCAACAAGCATAGTATCAGCTTTGACGCAGTTAAGACTGTCTTTAACGACCTCTAGCTTACATATTCAATGATGAATAGCACTCTGTTGGTGAACGTCGAAAAATCATCATCGGACATGACCAAGACAATCGCCTGTTATTGGTCTGTTTTACAGAAAGAGCAAACGTTATCCGTATTATTAGCGCACGTCTAGCAACCAAGAAAGAACGAAGAGATTATGAAGAATTCACAGGCTTCTGAATTCTACAACAACGCAGACGATGACTTGCTTCTAGAGTATAACTTTGACTATCGCAAAGCCTTGCCCAACCGTTTTGCTAGTCAGCAAGAAAAAGCTCCTTTGACAGTTACTCTTGATGCTGATGTCGCTGAGATATTCAAAACATCAGAAGCTGTTAACAACGCTCTCCGTGCCTTACTCTCAGCAATTCCAAAGACTGAAAGATAAACTGCGATCGCCGAAATAACAAATGGGTACGCCGATATAGCAAATGCGTACGCCGATATAGCAAATAAAACCATAGGGTAGGGGCGCATAACTAGCTGTGTGCCCCTAGAGGAGATTGTGGTTCAAAAAGAGCATAAAACGGCTATAAGTTAAACTGTCTCTGGATCAATGTTTAATTCTCGTAACTTTGCGGCCATACGCGATCGCAATTGCTGCTCTTGTTGTAAGCGTTCTGCTCCCCACAGCAGCAATTGACCAGTTTCATCCCACCAGCGCAACCAATATCCAGTGCGATTTACTTTCGCACCCTGCCAAATTCCTAAAAACAGTCCAATGTTAGCAATCCAATACAGTCTATCCTGATTCGGTTGCTGGAGTTCGTATTGCCCTGAAGCACTAAGTTGATAGACTTCCACCCACCCCGCCTCTGGTTCAAAAATTACATAGATGGGGACTTGAAGAATGCGCTCATAGTAGTACCACTTACCAGGTGGGTACTTAGCTTTAATTGAGTATTCACTACCTTCTGTCTCTGACAAAAATTCCATGACGATCGCCGGAATTTCTCCTTCTAGCTTCGGGGTATAACTACGACGGTTTTGGTTTAGTGGAACTGTCGGTAACACAGAAGGGACATAGAACCAATCCGGGGCTTTAATTACCAACTTGCCATCTACAGTTGCACAAATTCCAAAATTTGTACCAATGAGTATCTGAGGCTGAATTAAAAGAGCCAGTTCCAAGCTTTCAGTTAAGGCAAATGCGATCGCTGGCTGACTAATATTATCCACAGGCTCATCGGGTAAAGGAAAGTCATCAGGTAACTTTTCCCAAGTGACAATGGGTTCAATGATAGTTGTTGACATAGAAACCTGGAGTCAGGTGGTTATTGCTATTATGTCGCACAACTCTTAATTCCCCACTCCCTAATTTGTCTCTTGAATTTGCAAACGAACAGTGTGTTCAGTCGCACCACTAAGTTGCAATTCCATGATTTCACCACCCAGAGGTTCCAAGCAGGTGAGGAGCGATCGCAAGTTGGGTGTACTTGCGCCAGTATCTACATATAATCGATCTGCTAAATTACCGATCCGTTTCCAAGTCATGTACAATTTAGCGATCGTTTGTTCAATCTGCGATGCTTGATTTACCAAATCAGCAGCAATGCTCAAACAGCCGACCCTTTGCGCTTCTTCTAAAGCTGTTTCAATATCAACATTTTCCTGCGTTAACGCCTGAACTTGAGCCGCACCTTTGAGATATTTCGCCAAGTTACGCGCTTCGCTAGTTACCTGTTTCAGGGTATCTACATCAGGATTAGCAGCTATTTCCTTCTGGATAAACTTTTGATGCGATTCTGGGAGTTTTTCCATTTCCTTCACCAGTGGGGCAATGTAGCGCGGGGGAAGGGTGTTATCTGCGGCTTTTTCTTTAACTGCTTCGGGTAATAAATCTGAGGACATGGCTGTCCATTCATCGTTGAGCTGACGCACTTCTCGCCTAGTGATGCGATCGCCTTTTTGGGCAGCTTCACTCACCATCTGTTGCACTTCTGGGACTGCTTTGGAGGTTTCGACAAATGCCCGTTTACTGAAGTTATTCACAGATCCGGGGTCAAGTTTACCATCTTCAATCAGAGTATCGGCACTATTCGCCAGTTGAATCCAGGAGTATGCTTGACTTTTGCTGATTTCCCGCTCTTTTAGCCATCGCAAAAAGCCAGTACCGCGGCCGTCACCACCGACTTTTTCTCTGTCGCGGATCGCCCGTAAAATTCGCCCTCGCCAGATTTCAGTTTGCAAATCAAAGCGATCGCATACCTGCCAAGCTACTTCTAGCTGCTGTTGAAAATCTGACTCTAGAATCTGTTCATCTTCTGGATCGGGCAGTTCAAAGCTGATATCGGCTGGCTGTTGTAAAGCAGCAGCAAGGTCGTTGATGGAGTCGGTATCTTGCACGATTGATGACTAACTAGTGGATGCGATCGGCTTATTATGCCACAATCTGTGGACTCTCACTTAAGGGGGAGTACGGTATTTTGAGTTACAACAAAGATAGTAGGAAGGGGTAAACAACTTTTGTAAAGTCTTTAATTAATCAGAGAGAATAAAAATAAAACGATGAACCAGGTAGACTACCTCCGCATTAGCTTAATCGATCGCTGCAATTTTCGTTGTCAGTACTGTATGCCAGAGGGAGTAGAACTGGATTATATTCTCAAGCAACAGTTATTGACTGATGAAGAACTACTCACCTTAATTGAAGAGGTATTTATTCCAGTAGGCTTTACCCGATTTCGTTTGACTGGGGGAGAACCCTTATTGCGTCCGCGTGTGGTGGATTTAGTCGGTGCGATCGCAACTTTACCCCAAACTCAAGATATCTCAATGACGACCAACGGTTTTTTGCTGGCTCCGATGGCACAAAACCTTTATAATGCTGGTCTGCGACGAATTAATATTAGTCTTGACTCTCTCGATCCCGATATTTTTGACCAAATTATCGGTAATCAGGGGCGTTCTCGTTGGCAACAAGTTTGGCAGGGGATTCAAGCTGCCCATCAAGTCGGATTCGACCCCCTGAAGCTGAATGTGGTGGTGATTCCTGGGGTTAATGACCACGAAGTTCTCGATTTAGCTGCCCTGACAATCGATAAACAGTGGCACGTTCGATTTATTGAATTTATGCCCATTGGTAATGTGCATTTATTTGGCGATCGCGGTTGGGTATCTTCAGCCGATTTACGAGAACGCATTCGCGATCGCTGGGGCTTGACAGAAGCTCAAGTTCGTGGTGCTGGCCCTGCTGATGTCTTTCAAATTCCCAATGCGAAGGGGACACTAGGATTTATTAGTCAGATGTCAGAATGTTTTTGCGATCGTTGTAATCGGATGCGCCTAAGTGCCGATGGCTGGCTGCGCCCCTGTTTATTAAATGAAACTGGTCAAATAGATTTAAAAACTGCCCTGCGTTCTGGTGTCAGCACCGCTCAATTACAAGAGCAGGTGAGACATTTACTCGGAATCAAACCAGAAATTAACTTTAAAGGGCGCGATTCTGGCATTTCAGGTGCATATACCCGCACCATGTCGCAAATTGGTGGTTAGGCATTGGTCATTTGTCATTTGTCCTTTGCAAATAACTAAGGACAAATGACTAAGGACAAATGATTATTAAGCTTGTCGTGAGTAGTATTCCACCACAAGTAGTTCATTAACTTGTAGTGCCACCCATTCGCGCTCAATAACGCTGTTGACTTTACCAACCAACTTATTTTTGTCAAATTCCAAATGACTGGGGAGGTTAGCCAAACCGGGATATTGCAAGTTAGCTTCCACCAACTTCCGGGATTGTGCCCGATCTCTGACTGCAATTGTTTCCCCAGGACGGCATTGGTAGCTGGCAATATTCACCACACGACCGTTAACAGTTACGTGACCGTGATTTACCAGTTGACGAGCTGCTGGGATAGTCGGGGCTATACCCAAGCGGAAAACGGTATTATCCAAGCGCATTTCCAGCAATTGCAGCAGCACTTGTCCGGTAGAACCAGTAACACGTCTGGCTTTCCGCACATAGCGGAGCAATTGCTTTTCAGTCAAACCGTAGTTGAAGCGGAGCTTTTGCTTTTCCTCTAGACGGATAGCATACTCAGAGCGCTTCTTGCGATTCTGGCCATGCTGCCCAGGTGGGTAAGCGCGTCTGGCACTTTTACGCGTTAATCCTGGTAAGTCGCCCAAGCGGCGGACAATTCTGAGGCGGGGCCCTCTATATCGGGACATGAGTTTCCTTAATCTAATCCTGTTTAAACTTTACCGAAACATTCAATTTTGACATTCCCCTAATTTTTAATCAGGGGATTCTTGGTTTTTTGAAGCTGCTTACCGAGGTAAGACGTATCTCACCAAGGTAGACGCATCGATTTTTGCGCCAGTTGCTTTTAATCGGTAAACCCGACAAACTAGCCTCCAAGCCTGAATTCCGACCTGTCACGCCGTACTCCTGCCAATAAGTTTTTTGTGTTTATTTAGTTTCGTAGGCTACTCAATCATCAGATTGGTTTACGCAGTATTCTTACTCTGAAATACTTTTTACGTTGCCTACTTATCTTTCAAACAGCTATATTAACACAATTTTCGACATAATTAATTATGTCTATACTTGAAGCTAACGCGCCTACATATTGCACAAACTCCGTGTAGACCGTCATTAGTCATTAGTCATTAGTCATTTGTGTTTACTAAGGACAATTGACTTAGGACAACTTCTCCTGAAGGAGATGGTGCGCGAACACCAGTTGATGTGCTTTTCTTTTTGCGTAACAGCTTACTACCTCTGAAATTCTTAGATTACAGAGGATTTTTAAGATATTTGAGTTAGCATAACTTTGGGTGTTTGGAGAATGGCAATGTCAATGAGCAAAAAAGTGGTTAGCAGAGTTAAGAACAAACAAGGCAGTTCCACCTCCAGGATTTTAACATTACCAGTTTTGGCTATAGCTGGATGTTTAGCAATCTTGCCTAATGTGGCTGTCGCTGCCTCTTACAGAAATGATTATAGTGTCTGTGCGGGTCGCCTCCTGAGTGTGGGTGTAAGGGCAGAAGCGGCATCAGAAGGTTGTGCAGCAGCATTGCGTCCAAGAGATTTGGCTGCTTGCGTGGTGAAAATTGATAAGGAAACCCAAATTGCTGCAACGGATGCGCTTTATTCTTGTGGAAAGGCCCGGCGTCCTGAAGAGTTAGCAACCTGTGTAGTTGGCGTCAGCTTAAGTACTAAAGAAGAAGCTAATCCAACAGTTTTAGATTATTGTGGACGCAGTTTGTTACCCGTGCGCTTTGGCCAGTGTGTGGTTGGCTTGCGTAGCCAAATCGACTTTCCCGCTACTCAAGCGCTAGATACTTGTATCAGTGCTGATGATAGTGTTATCGGTGCTTCATCTTCGTCTACACCGCCAACGATAATTCCTGCGGGTTCAAGTCCAAGTTTAGAAACTACCCCATTTCCAAACCAACCGGTTGTTCCAACCCAACCAGTTATTCCAACTCAACCAGTTATTCCAACTCAACCAGTTATTCCAACTCAACCGGGCACTAATTAGATTACAGTGCTTTGTGTAATTGATATACAGGTTGAATTTAGAGTGGCTATTTGCCACCCTGATTCAGGGACTACCAAAAAATAAATTATCTGATTTTAATTTGTAGGTTGGGTTGAGCAACAGCGAAACCCAACCTTATATATTTACAATGCTTCAACCTGACTGGATAATTTAACGTGAGTTCGATGAACCTCTCCCGGACAACCTCCCTCTCCCACGGGGAAAGGGAGGAGCAACGAGAAATTAGGGTTTTGGCTCTTCTCTGGGTGTCCAAGAGGGGTTGGGGGAGAGGTCAAAAAAGGGCTTGTCGAACTCACGTTAATTTACCTTTGCTGACTGTATAGCTTTGGTTAGGCAATGACAGTAATATTTACATTAGTTACTATATTTCTTACTTTGGTCTTTATATCATCATCAAAAGGTTGCAGAAGTTTCTCTACCTCGCCCAAAAAAGCCGTCCTTTTGCCCTTCTCAATGATGTCAACATCTGGTATTATCTAGACTACAAAGATATCATGCGAACTTTTAGGCGGATTGTACGCTAATGCAACTTTTGTCAAACGTTCTATTAGCTAGGACAAACTTCCGTAGCACTTCTGCCACTTGTGGGCATACGATACCTAGCACTGTTCCCAAAGTGTCCACTGACTAGGTAAGCATTTCATTCAAATAAATGAAAAACATTATAATTCTCCTCTCCAACGCAAAGAGGAGTTGGAGAGAGGTTAGTTGAACTCACGTCAGTTTTTCAGCTTTGGGAATTTAGGATTTTGCACAGTTTGGACAGTTAGTTGTACTAGTCTTCTCTTTCACCAAAAGCTGTCTGTAAAACCACTGCAATACCACCGTCTTGATGATATTTGTCTGCCCAGGCACGGATAACTTCATCCAATTCTTCCATAGCCTGATCCATTTTTTCTGGGAGGATGTCAAGTTCTTCCAGCAAGCGCATGGCATTTCGTCGCCGTTCTGCCCAATTTTTCATCATGCGGAAATACCGAGCAGTATCTTCCACGGTGATGTGTGTACGTTCTTCATCGTCTGTTGGGGTATAAGAAAGACGGGTAAGCGCGTAGAAGGGCATTCCCCAAGGAGAATCAATCCGTGTTACCGTTCCTGAGTAAAGCAGACGGCGCTTAATATGCTCGCCCAAAGCTTCACTCAAAGGCATTTGGTGTTCTGGTGGCAAGTCTTCTTGCGATCGCTTGTGTAAAAACTCGATCAAATCCAGAAACTCAAAGGAGCTAACTAACTGAGCATCAGGTAAATTACTGGGCAGTTTTTGCTCAATTTGTCTTTTTTCTTCACTTGTCAGATTAGTACCAGGAACACGCGATCGCCCCGGTTGCCAAGGATATTTTTCTAGCCAGACATAAGGCAATTGAATTAAATAGCGAGGTTCTTGAGAACCCAGCATTTTTAACAGTTTGCCTTCTGTTAGTGCCTGCCTGACTTCTTCTACAATAATTTTTACTCGTTTTGGCTCCAAGTGATGCAAATGCCCTGTCATGCGCAGGTTTTGTCCCTGCTCTAGATAGGTCATGTAAATTGCACACTTTGCTGCTGTTGCGGCTGCGTCTAAAAATGCCCCATGCCTGTGCCCACTCGTCCGCATGGCACTAAAAGCCAGATAAAGCATGATCTGATCCATCGCACTGGGGTCAAGACGTTTGATCAGATCTATGTCGTTACTCATATTACAGACAATTGAATAGCACGTTTACAAAATTTTTAATCGAGTGAGAATTAGGTAGTATACACCTGGCTGAAGGCTGTCTTTACTTCAAACTATATTAGTATGCGATAACGATGATATCGGTGGTAGCGGAAACTACCGTTTTCGCATATTTCCTGCTAAAAAAGCAGAGTTAGTAGTTGTGACTATAACTGTCTGGAGCATCTAACCGGAAAATTAGAGACACCATTAAATCTAGCTTAACAGTGCTTTATGTCCCAACACTCAACTATGCTGCAATTAATCTCCAAAGCCTTTCAGTTTTCTGGTTTTTTTCATCTTTCAAGAGCAACAACGTCAAGCTGCATACACCGAATGATGGCGCTATGCTGACTCAGAATAAAAACTAGTTTACGCAGTTAATCTGGGATATCTGTTACTAGAAAAAGATGCTTTTTTGCAACTTTGGCGAGTTATTTGTAGTACACAATTGACTAGAAATAATTGGGAATTGTCTCAAAACAAATCGTTTACCAGGTGTAGCCAAATTTAGAGGTTGAGCTATACAGCCCGTTGTAAACTATCATTCCGTTCACAACCTCCAGTGATGTCTCGGCAGTATCAGCCGTTGGCTTGAGGGAAAATAATAGACATCAAGTAGAGCAAATAATTCCAATTTCAAAATACCTGTTGTTTTTCAAATATTGTTCCTCATCATATCACTATTTTTTGGTTTTGAAATAAAATTATGCATTTTAAAGTTTATAAATGATGACTATTTAAATATTTTATATTCTGCTTAAATCAAGGTTTGATGATATTTTATATCTAGCCTAAATCCCAGTTTTATTTATTATTTTCTATATGATGATTGGACACAAAAAGCCGCGATTATTCCCAATTAAATCGCGTATCTATAAGGCTTTGCTGCTCGTGCTAATAACCGAAAAATTAGTTAATAGCCATACATATAATAAAACATCTTGGGTTCTATCCGATGATTGTTTAAAAAGTTTTTTGCCATAAATTTATATTTCTTTCATGAAAGAATTTTAAATTTTCATGATTTAACTAATTTATTGGCTACTTTTAAGTATGTTTTACCTCGCTATTTTATATATTTCAGAGGCTTAAATTACGTAGATAGTTGGTTGCGAGAAAAGAGTGATAATCCGTAGTAAGGTACGATAAAAGCTTCTTTTTCTGGGTGTTTTGGCGATCGCAGATTCAGTGAGCTTGTATAAAACGACAGAAATCAAGATACCATCTTACAAAACAAAATTAGTAAGTGGGTGTGAATAATTAAAGATTTGTAGTGACTTAGTGCGGTCTGATAAACTTCCCCATTAGGGACAAATAAAACCAAAGGATAAGGGCTTTAGTCCTCACTACAAGGCAATTTCATGTAATTTACATTGCTTAACATAAGTTAGTCTATTCTTGCCCACTTACTTTGCCTCCCATACTGGAAAAATAGGTAGGTTCACCGCCTAATATCAATTAAGTACGTTTGGCTTGAAACAATGAGTTCCTCTAAGCATTTCTGCGACTTCTCCATCTCTTAGTTCCAAAATATGCTGCAATAGTCTTAACTCCTTGCGAATCTTCTCTCTGAGCAAGTACTTGTGCCCAATTGCTGGAGTCAGTACTACTCATATTGCTTACATATACGTGTTTTCCCTACCTGTATCAGGCTAAATTCCTAAAAATATATTACAAGTCGATTTATTCTGAATACTGCTTGCCGATCTATTAAGTGTTATCTGCACCTATACAGCATTCTGAAATTATTCGTAAAAATTTAAATCCCCAACTTATTTGAGAAGTCGGGGATCTTGTTTGTCACATTAGTGTCAGGATTGATGCTGAGAGTGATGAGGAGTAAAGTAGCTCCTATCACTCTTAAGCTGATTGAACTCGCCATTTAATTCGTGGGACTAGAGGGTTTAACCTGATTTCGCATTGTTTCAAAGCTGAAAGCAGCCGCGCCAAAGGTTACAAATAACACTCCCAGAATTTGCACAATATCCAAATTTTCTTGAATGATTAACCCAGCGAAAATCACGGTTAAAACTGGGATGCTACCACCGATGAGCGCCGATCGCGAGGCACCTAGTTTACTAATACCAACATTATTGAGTAAATAACCTGCAAGGGTCAGCACGCCTAAAATAAACGCGCTTAAAACCAATTCCAACATTTTCGAGGGGTCAACTACTACCAAATTCCAACTGCTTGGCAAAGGTAGCATCAAACAGATAAAGCTCAACAACAACATGGTAGTGAAGTTGATTAAAGTAAAAGTCACCGGATGGAGTTTGCTAGCACAGACTCGCGTCAGAATTATGTAGGCAGCAAAAGCCACACCCGAAAGAATGGCAGTGCTGCTTCCGATTGAAGTATTACCGATCCCGATGCTGGGAGAACCTCCTAAAACCAACAATTCACCGCAGCAAATTGCGGCGATCGCGGCGATGCGGAATAGAGTGGGGCGATCGCGAAACAGAAACCACGAAAATAGACCGCTAACCATTGGATAGATAAAGAACAGTGCGATCGCCATTCCAGTTGTGATTTGAGCGATCGCAATATAGATTAGTACCTGAGATAAAAACAAAAAGCACCCACTCACAATTGACAACACCAAAATCTGCTTGGTAGCTGCATTGGCAGGTGTAGCATTTCCTCGGACTGAAGCAGACAAAGTTTCCAAGTCTTGCCACAGTCTTGGATGCAATATCGGAGACAAAAGTACCATTAATGGTACGACTACCATAAACCGTAGCGTCAAAATTAACAGAGTATTGCCCAAAGTCGGCGGTAGCAATTGTTCTACCTCTAATACTCCAAAAATCTGGGAACCTTCGTGGAAAATCACCTTGATGGCTACGTTGTAAAGCGACGATACCACTGCCGATAAGACGATCAAAAACAAACCGATTTTGAGTGTCGATGAGCTAGAAGAATTAGGCGATCGCGATTGTGGGGGTTTTGCTTCCACCTGCGGTTCTGGCGCAGTGGTCGATGAGGGTTCAGCTTTGCTTTGCGATACGTTCTTACGGCGGACAGAAAGTGGTTCAGTAGGAATCTTGAGAGAAGGTCGGATTATTCTCGGCTGTAGCACAGATGCGATCGAAGGCTCTGATTTAGTTTCGTTTTCCGGCGATTCCTGATTAAGGACAGAAATTGGCTCGGTGGCATTATCCTTCGATGGCGGAACTATAGCCGCAGTAGATTCTGATGGCGTTTCTCTTACCGACAAATCCTTGCTTGGATTCGCGACGTTTTCTTTAATAATCGGCGGCTCTAATGTTGTTTCTTTTGGCGACAAATCCTTGCTGGGAGAAGAAATTGGATTCGCAACGTTTTCTCTAACAATCGGCGCCTCTAATGTCGTTTCCCTTACCGATAAATTTTTGCTGGGAGAAGAAATTGGAGGCGCGGTGTTTTCTTTAACAATCGGCGGTTCTAATGTTGTTTCCCTTGGTGAAAATTGATTGGAAATCGGTGAAATTGGCTCAAGGGAATTTCTTACTACTTGCTCAAACTCTGGTAAGGATGTTTCAACAGAACTGTTTTTTTCTGGCTCCGTAAACTGCAAAACAGTAGGTATACCTGCTGTTGCTGATTTACGTGAAGTTTCTTCTATAGTTTTTTCTAGTTCTCCATGCAGGCGGTTAACAAACTCCGCCAAAATCGTTTCCCCTTGCTGCTGCTGGCTATACATCCGTGACAACTGTTGGGAAAGATTACTTTGATAGTTCTTCAGCTCCTGTTGTAAGGAATTAAAGGTAACAGTAACGGTGTCATCGAGACTGTCAAACATATGTTCGACTTTTTCATTAATTTCACCTACTACATTGCTGCTCACTTCAGCAGACTTGAGCGCGGCTTGTTCGTAAGATTTGCCCTCTATGCTTTGATTAGCTAAAGTTGCCAGAGAGGATTGCAGTTGTGAAGATATATGCTTTGCCAGAACTTCTGCCAGTTGCCGAATTAATACTTGCTGCTCGGTGATTTGGCGCACTTGTTGTAAATGCTCTTTTTCCTCTACCAAGCTTTGAATCTCATCAGATAACCGATTTTTTTCTGACTGAAGCCGCTTTACGTCTTCCTGCAAGCCTCTGAGGACATTCTGCTGAAGATTTTCTAAGTCTTCAACTAAAGCCCAAAGAGCATTTTCTGCTGCTCTAGATAGCTCCCCTCTGACTCTTGGGTTTTCTGGTTGCTTCTCGAATCGCCCCATTAGCTTCTAACCTCTAACACTTTGACGATAAAGCTGCTTCCCGTACACTTTATTGGCGGTCATCCTAATTTCCTGTATTTTGTCAGATAAATTAAAAATTTTAACAGCACTTCCGCATTTCAACGTAATTCTGTCATACTGAACACAAGTTAGCAAAGCATCCTAAGTTTGCCATACAGCTTACTACACCGTGTTCTCTTCAACATTGATAAGTATTTAACCATTAGATTGGGAATTTTGATGAGGTAGCACCCGTCTTCTCCCAAGGGGAGACGCTAAGAGCGATGGCGATTCCCATAGTTAGCGACGCCAGAGCATCTGGGGGATTGCCCAACCCGAAAGGATTTTCGATCGATCGCCACGCCTGGAAGTCGCTTAAATAAAGACTTTTTTATTTTTGGTCAGTTTAATTTTCATAAATTATTTGCCAATGAAATTTTTTCTTTTAAAGAAATCTCACTCCAAATAATATTTATTGTTTTGCTGCCAATAATAATTGTCAAAGATTCACAGATGCTTGTGCGTAGGCGATTTGTCGCTAGATATCCCCACCAAATTGTCTGACTTGCGAAACTAACTGTAAATTTGTGTGGAATGTAACTGGTGTGACAGTTTATATCTCTAAACGGGGATTAAAGTATCCTTCTGTGGAAATTCTAAGTTACGTTATCCCCTGCACAACATTCTAATGAATGAGCAGCAATTCTGCAAAAGCACGCTTTTTTTGGCGTTGTTGCAGTCTGGGTTTTGCTTTGTGTAAATTCCAATAGAGGAAAAGTTTGGAAAATATTAATAATTTTTAGAAGAATAAAATCTGGGCGATGCTGAAAATGGCAGCGCTAAGGGTAGCACTCACAGGGATTGTAATTAGCCATGCGGCAGCAATACCTTTTAGTGTTTCAAACTTAATCGACTTGAGATTTTGCACTAGTCCAATACCAACTACACCGCCGACAAGAGCGTGGGAGGTGGAGACTGGTAAACCTAGCCGGGAAGCAATAAGTATAGTGGTAGCAGTTGCCAGTTCGGCACAAAAACCACTACTGGGTTGCAAGGCAATGATGTTTTCGCCAATGGTGGCAATAACTTTTTTTCCCCAGACAGCTAAACCACCAACAATACCAGCACCACCAAGAATTAAAATCCAAAGGGGGATAGTTATACCATCAGTAGGTACGCTACCAGTGCGATTGATGTAAACGATCGCAGCTAAAGGAGCGATCGCATTTCCCACATCATTAGAACCGTGAGCAAAGGCTACAAAGCAAGCACTTAGTAGTTGAAATCGCGCAAATAAGCGCTCAACTTGATTGGGCATGGGGCATGGGGCATTGGGCATGGGGGATTGGGTAGACTCTTGTGTTTGCGCTGTTGTTCGTTTGTCTCCCAATTGTCGCCAACTAATGATTGTGAGTCCAACTGCTGCGATTGCTCCCGTTAAAAGCGGGATGTCATGAGAAGGGATCGTAAAACCAGTTTGCTCAATTACAAAATTGGTTAGCGGTTCTGTGAGCGATGGTAAGACAATTACACCGAAGACACTTAGCAGCAGAGTACTCAACCAGGGAATCCATTCTTGTAACTGGACTACTTGATTGGGTCGATCTAAAATCCAGTGCTTGATTTGACTGTAAAATAAAGCGGCGATCGCACCACTAATTAACGGCGTTAAAATCCAGCCAATGGTAATTAAGCCAATTGATGACCAATCAATTGCATTTACTCCCAAAGCTACCCAACTAAATCCAGCGATCGCACCAACAACCGCATGAGAAGACGATACAGGTAAACCGCGTGATGTCGCAATTTGCAACCACACACCACACGATATTAATACCGTTACCATCCCAGTTACGAATATTTGGGGTGTAGCTGCGAATAAAGCGGGATTAGCAATTTTTGTTGCTAGAGTTTCCGTTACCTCATGTCCAAACAACACAGCACCCGTAAACTCTAATACCCCAGCAATTATTAGTGCTTGTTTGAGGGTGACAGCTTTGGAACCTACAGAGGTTCCCATCGCGTTAGCGACATCGTTTGCTCCGAGATTCCAGGCGACATAGAAAGCTAGTAGAGCGACGAAAAGTAGGGTAATAAGCATTTTGTTAGGGACAAGAGGAAAGTGAGAGAGATAAGGATGAAACTTGAGCTTTTAAGGGTGAACTTTAAACCTTTGAGCCTCATCGTCGAACCTTTGAGCTTCATCGTCGAGCCTTTGAGCCTCATCGTTAAACCTTTTAGCTTCATCGTCGAACCTTTGAGCTTCGTCGTTGAACCTTTTAGCCTCATCGTCGAACCTTTTAGCTTCATCGTCGAACCTTTGAGCTTCATCGTCGAACCTTTTAGCTCCATCGTCGAACCTTTGAGCCTCATCGTCGAACCTTTGAGCTTTAAAATTCTAGTTTTAACAAATTATGTGGGTTTAAGTCCCCCGCTTCTATCAAGCGGCAAGTTTTGCGGTGGGGTTAAAATCCCCATTGCAAAACTTACAGCAGAATTCAGAATTCAGAATTCAGGAGTCAGAAGTAAAACAGGCTTATACTTGGCTTTGAGACGCGAGCTTGTGTACCTCACTAACTTGAAATCTGCTGTAATTACGAATTACGAATTACGAATTATTTAACACTCTCCTATCTCTCTAATCTTCCTTTTACGGATAAATTAAGATTTTATAAGTATCCGGTGTGGGTGCGATCGCAACTTCCACGGCTGCTGATAAATCTTTTAATGGATAGCGATCGCTAATCAATGCTTTTACATCAATTCGTTGATTAAACACAATATCGGCTGATAAATTCTGAAGCCGGTAAGATGAACTGTAACTGCCGATCAAGTCAATTTCCCGACGGTAGAGGATATTTGGGTTAATGGGAATTTCCACTTCATCAGGAAATTCGGCGAAAAACAAGATTTTACCGCCTTTGCGAGTACTATCAAGTGCTTGAAAGAAAGCTTTTTCACTCGGAACCGCCAGCAGTGTAACATCAACGCCTAGTCCACCAGTTAAGGCAGAGATTTTGGCGGGTAAATCGGGATCGCGAGCATCAAAAGCCGCTTCTGCACCGACACTCAAGGCTTTTTCAATTCTAGAGGGTAGTAAATCAGTAGCGATCGCTTTTGCTCCGAAATACTTCACCAACATGATAAACATTAACCCAATTGGCCCAGCACCAGTAACTAATACAGTTTGTCCTGGGGCAATTTGAGCTTTTCTCACTGCCTTCAAACAGCAGTTAGTTGGTTCTACAAAACTCGCTTCTTCAAAACTGATGTTATCCGGGATGGGAATCAACCCACCATTTTCCACAATATGTCCAGGAACCTTGACATAATCGGCAAAACCACCACCACTAGCATTAAAGCCTGCGGTAGTGGAGATGTTCTTGTAAACATCGCACATAGAGAAATTATCATTTAGGCAGTAGGCGCAACGCATACAAGGGATGTGGTGCATCACTGCTACCCGTTGTCCAACTTGCCAACCTTTGACATTATTGCCTATTGCTGCGATCGTGCCGGCGGTTTCATGTCCAAAAATGCGCGGCGGTTCATAAAGTGGATAACGAATTTTTTTAATATCTGACTGACACAATCCCACAACCCGCACCTGTACCAGCACTTCATCTGGTTCCACGGTTGGAACTGGGATATCTTCGTAAGACAGTTGATTAACGCCTCTAAATACCTGTGCTTTCACGTTGGTTTTTCCCCGCTCAACGATACTAGATGTAACATTAGTGGTCAACGTTAAGCTATAGGACTTACGCAAAATATCTCTCAAACTCTGATTTCTCCGTGTCCTTCGTGCCTCTGTGGTTCGTTATTTTATAACTCTTGCGTAGTCACGTCGCTTGCTTCCCATTCACAGAGAGTCCCGTAGAGAAGGGGTACGCTCCGAATTCAAAATTCAATTCTTAGTCTTAGGCTTGGATGCAAGTATCTGAACCGATTTCCCATCTTGGAGAGCATCCGTAGGATTAGTAATTAACCTAACATTAGGGCTTAAACCAGAAACAACTTCAACTTCAGTACCATAATCTCGTCCAAGCTCTACTTTCTGGTACTTAACTTTCTTTTCTTTCGTCACAGTGGCTACTTGTATACCATCTGCATTAATCACTAAGGTATTAGCTGGTACTAATAAAGGTGGATTAGCACGTTCAGTCTTAAAAGTGACTTCAGCATACATCCCAGGACGCAATACATTCTCTAAATTCTGTACTTCAATTTCAGTTAAAAGAGTATTAGAAGTAGCATCCAAGACATCAGCAGTCCGAATAACTTTACCAGAAAAAGATTTTTTCGGTAACTCACGAACGCGAACAAGCGCATTTTGTCCAGGGTGAATTGATTGCACAAAAGCCTGGGGAACATTAATTCGGATACGTAAATTCTTTGTCTGAGCAATCTTAAATAACCAGGAATTTCCACTGTTATTATTGCTACCCGCAGAAATTAAAGCTCCTGAATCTATGTTGCGAGCAGTAATTACACCCGCAAAAGGGGCAACAATTTGTTTGAATGTTTGTAAAGCAGTTATCCGTTGTAAATCTGATTTAGTAACACTCCTACTTGCGATAAACGCATTAATGTTAGCCTTTTGGGAATTAATAGCTGCAAGAGCAGTATTTACACTTTCTTGGTCTGAATTAACGCGAGCAATTAAAGTATCTACATTAGCTCGACTTGCATTAAAAGCAGTTTGACGTTCATCGGCAGCTTGTGTAGTCACGGCTCCTTGCTTTTGAAGTAATTGCCAACGTTGCCAAGTTTGACGTGCTAGTTCTAGGTTAGTACGTGCTTCGGCTAATTCCGCCTGTCTAGCCTTTAAGTTAGCTTTTGTTTGAGAAAGATTACTTTGCTTTTGTGCTAAATCTGCCTGAACTTGAGCGAGATTAGCCTCAGACTTCGCCAATTCTGCACGAGCTTGCTGTACATCTTGGTCAGTTTCCGGGGCATCAATTATAGCTAGTAGCTGCCCCTTATTTACACGTTCGCCAATATCCACTAATTTTTTTTGTAAATAGCCACTGGTACGGGCATAAATCGTGGTTTCTTGGCTGGCTTGAATGCTGCTAGGTAGAACTAATTCGGTGAAATTAGCAGCAACTTTTGGTTGAACTACATTAACCGAAGAAGCTTTTTTTGTTGTAGATTTAGCGAAAGCATTTAATTCTGACTGCTTTTGTAAGCGAGGTATAATACCAAGTGCTAAAAGTCCAGTAACAACAAAAGTAGTCGTAGCAATAATGGTGATAAAATTGAAGCGACTTTTTTTAGTCGTTGCTGCGATATCAGAATTATCAACTTTGGTATTTTCTTGAGTATCCATACTATATAATTCTATTTGATTTGTTGATGAAATTCTTTAAGATCCCCGACTTATTAAAGAAGTCGGGGATCTAATTATTCCCGAATAATTTACCGATTGGCTACAGTTAATTTGATAGTAGAAGATAATTCTTCCTCTAACTCTAAATTTTGGGGTTGTTTTCTGCGTAAAATACTGTAAATTACAGGTACAAAAATTAAAGTTGCCACTGTTGCTGCTAATAATCCACCAATTACAGCACGTCCTAAAGGAGCATTTTGTTCACCACCTTCTCCTAAACCAAGAGACATTGGTAACATCCCCATAATCATGGCTCCAGCAGTCATTAATACTGGACGCAAACGGGTATAACCAGCAGCTAAAGCCGCAGAAACAGCTTTTTCTCCTATTAGACGTTGCTCATTAGCAAAGGTGACGAGCAAAATACTATTGGCAGTAGCAACCCCAATACTCATAATTGCACCCATCAAAGAAGGTACGCTAAAAGTCGTATTCGTTATAAATAGTATCCAGACAATTCCTGCTAAAGCATTTGGCAGTGCCATCATAATAATGAATGGATCGATCCAAGATTGAAAATTGACTACTATTAAGCAATAAACTAATCCAATGGCAAATATCAATCCTACTTCTAATCCTAGAAAAGATGAATTCATAGTTTCTACTTGACCTTTCACCATAATTGAAGTTCCCCGTGGTAACTTCTGCTGAAATTGCCTAACTATTTTATAAATATCGCTGGCTACACCACCTAAATCACGACCTTGAACATTGGCGTAAATATTAAATACAGGCTGTACGTTGTAATGATTAACAACAGCAGGAGCTTTCCCACGTTTAACAACAGCAAGATTGCTTAAAAGTTGTGACGAGTTAGAACCGTTCGCTACAGGAGTATTTTGAATTTTTTCTAGGGAGTTAAGTTTGTACTGAGGAACTTGTACTGCTATTAAATAACTGACTCCTTTGATAGGATCGAGCCAAAAATTGGGTGATGTTTGACCACTAGAACTTAATGATGTGAGTAGGTTATTGGCAACATCTCGTTGAGTTAAACCGCTACGTTGTGCTTGAGAACGATCTACATTAATACGTAGGTCTGGAGCATCAACGACTTGATGTAAATGAACATCAACTGCTCCCGGAATTTGAGCTATTTGGGTTTTGATTTGTTTGGCAATTTTGTAGTTATCCCGACGATTTTTAGCTGGGCCTATGATCTGAATATCAATAGGGGCTGGTAAACCAAAATTGAGAATTTGAGTTACTATATCCGCAGGTTGGAAAAAGAAGGTTAATTCAGGAAATTGGGCAGTTAATTTTTGGCGTAGTTGTCTAACATATTGCCAAGTTGAATGATGTTTACCTTCTTTAAGACCGACAAGAATTTCTCCATCACCAGGCCCTATAGTTGCTGTGTCGCTAAAAGCAAGGTTTACTCCACCTACAGGTAGACCAATATTGTCAAGAATAATTTCTAATTCTTCTTCAGGAATAACTTGGCGAATCTCATTTTCAACTTGAGTAAAAATCTGTTCTGTCTTTTCAAGTCGTGTTCCCGCAGGAGCGCGGACATGCAACCGAAACTGACCTGCATCTACTTGTGGGAAAAAGTCTTGACCGACAAAAGGTAGTAAAACTAAGGCGCTTACCCAAAAAGCACCAAACATCGCAAAAACTATACCCCGATGATTTAGAGCTTTGGCTAAAGTATTTCGATAGGTTTGGCGAAATTTCTCAAATTGGCGGTTAAACTGTTCATGAATTCGCCAGAAAATATCTTTTTTGGGAATGACATGACCATTACCGTTATTACCTAAATTTTCATGTTCAGTATAAAGATGTAGTTCCTTACCAAGGAGAAACTTTGCCAACATTGGTACTACTGTCCGCGACAGTAGATAAGAAGCAAGCATCGCAAAAACAACCGCCATTCCTAAAGGCATAAATAGCGATTGTGCTACTCCTGTTAAAAAGACAATTGGGATAAAAACAATACAGATTGCCAAGGTAGAAACGAAAGCCGGAACAGCTATTTGTTGTGCGCCATCTAAAATAGCTTCTTGCAGAGGTTTTCCTTGTGCCAAATTGCGGTGGATATTTTCAATTTCTACTGTGGCATCATCAACTAAAATTCCAACTGCTAGAGATAGACCTCCCAAGGTCATAATATTTAGAGTTTGTCCGATCAATCGCAGAGCAATGATAGAACAAAGAATTGATAAAGGGATAGAAATTGCCACAATTAAAGTGCTGCGCCAACTGCCTAAGAATAATAAAATCATGGCGGCAGTTAAACAAGCAGCAATCAATCCTTCGATTAATACTCCGTGGATGGAAGCTTTAACAAATATAGATTGATCGAATAAGATTTCTAAATCTAATTCTTTGGGTAATGTAGCTTGAATTTTTGGTAGCCTTTCTTTGACTCTAGCTACAACATCTAAAGTTGAAGCACTACCACTTTTGAGAATGGTTAATAAGCTAGAACGCCGACCATCTCGACGAACGATATTGTTTTGCACTGCAAAGCCATCATGGACTTGGGCAACATCACGTATATAAATTACAGTGCCGTTAATCTGTTTGATGGGTAAATTGTTTAACGCGTCTAAGACTTGGGGGCTACTATTGAGTCGAACACTGTACTCGCGATCGCCTAATTTGGCATTTCCCCCAGGTAAGATAAGATTTTGGGCGCTGATTGCGGTTGTGACATCTGTAGCTGAAAGACCTTTGGCAAATAGTGCCTGCGGGTCAATGTCTACCATAATCTGCCGAGGTTTGCCTCCATAAGGTAACGGTACAGACGCGCCTTGAACAGTCGCTAGCTGAGTCCGCAGAAAATTATTGCCATTATCGTAAAGTTCTTGCTCTGATAGTGATGTGCTGCTAACACTTAGCTGAAGAATAGGCACATTAGAGGCATTGTAGCGAATAATTAAAGGAGGTGTAATTCCTGGAGGTAAACCTCGAAGAATTGTTTGAGTGTTAGAAGTAAGTTGAGCTACTGCTGCTTCAATTTTTGCTCCTGGTTGGAAGAAAACTTTAATGACGCTAACACCATTGAGTGATTGTGATTCGATGTGTTCAATATCATTAACAGTGGTTGTAAAAGAGCGTTCGCTCGCTGTCACGATACGCTGTTCCATTTCTTCTGGTGAAACACCACCATAAGACCAAATTACACTGACAACAGGAATATTAATTTCTGGAAAAATGTCCGTTGCCATGCGCGTAATAGTAACTACTCCTAAAACAAAAATAAGTATGGAAGTAATTACAAAGGTGTAGGGGCGACGAAGAGCAAGTTTAACAATCCACATTATTTTTTAGTTTCAAGTCTTCTTTTTTCTTTAGTCTGTCAGTGCGATTTACATTAAAGGAAATTATTATTTAAATTTTAGTTATTCATTGCTAATTGCCAAATGAATACTTGCTGAATGCCTTTATTTGCAATCAGTTAGATTTAAAAGCACTAAAACTTATTAATCCGGTAAATCGATAGATTTACAGTATTTTATGTAAAATTATCTTTGCATACAGATGTGTAAAATGCAAGACCCTGTAACTTACCAAAACAAATATGTAATATTTCATACGTAATTGCGATAGTACATTTTAAATGTTTGTAGTAAGCACTTTAGTGTTTAGAAAAGTCCTCTTAAACTTGACAAAAGCTGATTTCTAGAGGTGAATTATAAACTCAGCTGATAAAAGTAGAGCCAAGGATCAACCGAAATCAGCTAGATAGCTAACCCTGGTGGAGGACTTGGTCATGGTTCATCAGACATACATAGCTGATGTCATAGTTGTTGGTGGAGGAACCGGAGGAACTGCGGCTGCTATTCAAGCGGCACGACGGGGAGCCAAAACCATTTTGGTGAGTGAATTTCCTTGGTTGGGAGGAATGCTAACTTCGTCTGGAGTGTCTGCACCCGATGGCAATGAATTAGAAGCCTTTCAAACAGGGTTATGGGGTGCGTTTTTGCAGGAATTGCGACAACGACAGCTTGGAGGATTAGATAACAGTTGGGTAAGCTTTTTCAGTTACGATCCCCGAATTGGAGCAGAGATTTTTGCAGATTGGGTGCAGGAATTGCCCAATTTGCATTGGATTTCTGGACAAGTACCTTTAGAGGTATTTCGACAAGGTGATTCTATAACTGGTGTCCGCTTTGCTGATTTTGCTATCACAGCCAAGATTATTCTTGATGGCACAGAATTAGGAGATTTATTAGCTTTAGCTGACATACCTTACCGTTGGGGTTGGGAATTGCAATCGGAGTGGGGAGAACCCAGCGCCCCAGTAACTTTTAACTCTTTAACCCAAAAATATCCTGTGCAAGCGCCCACTTATGTAGTGATTATGCAAGACTTTGGTAAAGCGATGTCTACGACGGGCTACGCCTACGCACCAGAGATTCCGGCTGCGCCTAACTATAATTCATCACAGTTTACAGGTGCTTGGGATGGCTATGGAGCAGAGACATTTTTAAATTATGGACGTTTGCCCGGTGGCCTGTTTATGATGAATTGGCCAATCTGTGGCAATGACTACGGCGAAGGGGTAGGGCGATTGATAGAGTCAGATGTATCCAGAGGTGAATTCATCCAAGAATCTCGCTGGCACAGCCAAAATTTTGCCCATTTTATCCAAAAACGGCTTGGTCATCGCTATGGTTTAGCCGAAAAAGTATTTCCTCACACTTCTACAGCTTTTGCACTACATCCCTATTACCGGGAAAGCCGCCGCTTAGTGGGGCTAACTACTGTCCGAGAACAGGATATTTTGCCGATCGCAAAAGGTAGAGTTGCATCTATATTTAATGATGCAATCGCAGTTGGTAATTACGCCAATGACCATCATTATCCTGGTGTTCAATTCCCACTGCAACCTAAATCCATCCGCTGGGGAGGGCGTTGGACTGGAACTCCTTTTACAATTCCTTACAGTTGTCTAATTCCAGCCACAACAGATGGTTTCTTGGTCTGTGAAAAGAATATTTCTGTCTCCCACATTGCCAATGGCGCTACTAGATTACAACCTGTGGTTATGGGCATTGGTCAAGCAGCAGGGATGGCGGCGGCGATATGTGTTGAATTAAACTGCCAGCCGAGGGATTTACCTATTAGAAAGCTGCAAACTGCTTTATTAGAAGATAATCGCTCAAAAGCGCTAATTATTCCTTTGTTTAATCTTCCCCCCAATCGTTCGGATTGGCGGCACTGGCAACTGTATTACTTAGATAACCCACAAGCCTATCCAGTTAGTGGCGATTGCCCTGAATCTGCTTTTGGCAAGCCATTAATTCAGGAAAGTAACTGTTTCAAAGGGATTTTTTACCGCTTGGAACAGCAGGAATATAGATTCACTGTCATAGCACCAGCCACATATCAAGGGCAAAACTGGCAGCTTGTGACTTTGCGATCGCATATTGACGAGCAATTACGCGCTTATCCCCACGAACAATTAGTTACATTGTGGGGTCGTTACAATCGCTCTGGTAATTGGTTATTAGTCGAACATTTAAACGGAGGATAAGAAGAGTTTATTTTCAGTAAAACAGAATACTTTTTGATGAATTGTCCGGATATTAATCAAAAAGCTAAGTATCAGTGAAGTGGAGAGTTCCAAAATAGACATTTGCTATGCGTGCTGCCATTTCACTTTTAGTCTCGAGTCTGGTGTTCGGCCCCTTAGCTTTTAACTGCCAAGCAATGGTCAATCACTTATCAACAGGGCTGCCTTCCACGCCTACTTCGGAACAGTGGCTCTCGGCGGCATCTGAACAAGCTTCAGATGATGCGCCACGTCATCGCGGTAGTGGGCGCAGAGAAGTGACACAAAAAGTCCGAACTATCTATGCTGTGGTTTAACTACTGTAAGGTAATGCCTCTTTTCTCAAAGGAACAGAATTACCAGAAAACAGGATGTTGGGCTAACGTCTTTTACACAGCTTTTCTGGCAAAGATATATACAGTTGACACACGAAAGTCTTCAGCGATCGCTTAGTATTTCAACTGCAAACTTTGTATATATAGTTGGTCTCAATCCTGCCGATCGAAAAGCAAATCAAATTAAGTGCTTGGATCGATAGCATTACCAACTCCTCAAAAGCTCTACAACTGTTGCTCATATTCGATGGAAAGCTTTGCATCTCAATCCTCAACGGCTCTAGAAATAGATGTTACTTAGGCTATGAGTTAATCTAAAGCACATCTAATTCAAACATTTTGCTTGTTGAACAAACAGCCTTAGGGCAACTTCACTTTATTTCCCAATAAATTTTCTTCTCATACATCCAGTAGCCGATTATCTACATAAGCAAGTAACCGATCTTTGCTCTGACATCTGTTTAGCGTCTTTTCCCGAAGCATAAAATCCCTTTCGTTTCATCTCTTGCTTATCTAGGTAGGCATTCACACAAGTAGTATAGGCTTATTACGCTTGCTAACAAATTTACTAATGTAAATCTACTTTTGTTCCTTAGTTTGTTCTCTTCGTAGATAGCTCCCGACAAAATAAATGTTAAGAAGGATCTGCCAGATCATCTTAGTCTTTTTAATTATTTTACACCCAAGGCCAGATGCAAAACTTTGCATCTGGTCTTTTTATATGAATTTTCCTTAAAGAAAAGGGAGTGGAGAGTGGGGAGCAGGGGAAAAGTTGCAGTAAGTTTTTCCCCTGTGCCCCTCTGCCCAATGCCTTTTTACACCGTTGTGTTCTTGCGGCTACTTTCTCTTCCCTGGATGCCGTTGAGGAACATTGGCACAAACTTCTCGATGAATGTCTGTGGATCTCGCTGCCAAGCCTTTTGTGCAGCCTGAATCCTAGTAAATTGCAACTCCGGCGCTAGCAAAGTCTGGGGTAAACGTTCCATCAAGTATTGGGGACGTTGCCAAAGCGGCATAGTATTTGCGACTTCCACCAGGTTGGCAACTCCCCGTAGTTCTGCACCCAAGGTGATATCCATTCCTGATTCAAAGGCCGCTTGTTCAATTGCAGTATATTTTCGCTTGGCTTGCTCTACCTTTTGCTGATGTTCTGGACTCTTACGCGCAAGTTCTCCTAGCCAACGATTACCCCAACGGACATGTCCTGCTTCCTCTGGGAGAATTTTTTCAAGAGTTTCCCGAATTTTGATGTTTTCTTCTGTCTGCGGTGCTTGTTTAAGCGCGTGAATGTGAGCAGAGAAATACTCACAACCCCGCTTTTCGGTAATGTTAATTGCGGCCAAGGCAGCAATCATGCCGTCCTCTAGGTTGTGTTTTGGATCGTAGGTGTCTTTGTCGAGCAGCCGATCGAATTCATCAATATAGGAAGTTCCGGGGGGAGTTCCTACATCGCTTCCCAAATCAATCAACAAGTCAGTTAGCCACATGGCATGACGAGCTTCATCTGAGACGTGATGAGACAAATCCCGGATCAGTTCCCGTGGCTGTCCATTCAGTTGTTCAATTACCTCAGTTAGGTCTTTGCAACTGCGTTGTTCGCTGTAACGGTAGCGATTGAGAGTAATTAGATGGATTTCGCGATCGCATACCACCCGTTTTAATATATCTCTGGCACTCAAAACATTCTGAAATTTACGCGGATAGGTAACTGCCATAGTTTATGTAAATTTTTGTAAATCTTTATTCGATCGTAACTTAATTTTTTGCAACTGCTGTATTCGTGTCGCTTCACCGAAAAAAAAATCAAAGTTACAAAAATTAATCACTTGAGTTGACCTTAAGTGTAGAAAAAAGTAACGAATAAATGTTCAGCCTTGGGTAAGGTGTGTTTTTTTAGGTTAGACCAATCTGAAGCTAGATGATTTTAGTTATCAAAAGTAGATTGGGAAGATTTTTCCGGCTTTTGGAAACAAATACTTGATATTGTCAGCAAAGGCAAATATAAACTTTTGCAAAAAGTAGCTTATGTTACAGAATTTTTGTTATATTAGTCTTGTAAGTAAAAAACCAAAAATTATATATTCACAAAATAGAGAGGACTATGGTTATGTCTATCGCAGATAAATCCCGTGCGTTAATGGTGCGCGAACATCAGCAAGTCAAGAATCGCCAACAATCTATGCTGATGCGGGCTGCACAAGAACTTGGTCTTCCTGAAGAAGCATCCCACTACTGGAACCCGATTCAAGGGAAGGTTGATGCTAACACTCGGATGATTTATGGGCCGAGTCATGCTTCCATGAGCTAAGTTTTAAGGTTGATTTTTTGAGTGAATATCTCAACCGACAACTCTAAAAAAAGCCACCCTTTACTCTAGGGTGGCAAAACTTACTTATTACTTTTTAGTTAGATACGACTCTTAATTAAGCATCGTAATAGAGGTAAAACTCGTAAGGATGAGGACGCAGCTGCAACTGTTTGACTTCGTTACCTAGTTTGTAGTCAATCCAATTTTCGATAAAGTCTTCCGTGAAGACGCCTGATTCGGTCAAAAAGGCGTGATCTTTTTCTAGTGCTTGCAGAGCCAACTCTAAAGAACCTGGAGTTGAAGGAACCTTTGCCAGTTCTTCTGGAGAGAGTTCATAGATATTCTTATCTAAGGGTTCACCAGGATGGATTTTGTTCTTGATGCCATCGAGACCAGCACAAAGCATTGCAGCAAATGCCAAATAGGGGTTAGAAGTAGCATCTGGACAACGGAATTCCAAACGTTTGGCTTTGGGGTTAGTACCAGATAAAGGAATACGGATAGAAGCAGAACGGTTCCCTTGGGAGTAAGCCAAGTTCACAGGAGCTTCATAACCAGGTACTAGGCGCTTGTATGAGTTGGTGCTAGGGTTGGTGATTGCCAACAGCGCTGGGGCGTGTTTGAGAAGACCACCAATGTAGTACAACCCCATATCGCTCAAACCAGCATACTTATCACCTGCAAACAGAGGTTGGCCGTCTTTCCAAATGGACTGGTGACAGTGCATTCCCGAACCGTTATCGCCAAAAATTGGTTTTGGCATAAAGGTAACGGTTTTGCCGTATTTCTTGGCAACGTTCTTGATGACATATTTGTAAATCATCAACCAGTCAGCCGCTTCGATCAACTTACCAAAACGGAAACCTAGTTCGCACTGACCACCAGTAGCAACTTCGTGGTGATGCTTTTCAATGGGTACACCTAATTGTGCCATCGTCAACAGCATCTCTGTACGGATATCTTGGAAAGAATCCGTCGGTGAAACTGGGAAGTAACCTTCTTTGAAGCGTGGTTTGTAACCCAAGTTGGGTTTGTTATCTGTACCAGCTTTACCGGAATTCCAAGCACCTTCTTCGGACTCTAAGAAGTAGTAGCCTTCGTTGGCGGTTTGGGCAAATCTAGCACTGTCAAAGATGAAAAACTCAGCTTCAGGGCCAAAGAAGGCTGTGTCGCCAAGACCAGTGGAAACCAGGTAATCTATTGCTTTTTGGGCAATAACGCGTGGGCAACGATTGTACCATTCACCCGTGCGGGGTTCTTTAATACTACAAATTATACTTAGCGTTGGGACTTCCATGAATGGGTCTATCCAAGCAGTGTTGGGGTCGAGTACCATCGTCATGTCCGATTCGTTGATCGCTTTCCAACCCCGGATGCTGGAACCGTCAAACGGTACGCCATCAGTGAATGCAGTCTCATCGATTTGGTTTTGGTACAGTGTGAGGTGCTGCCAAGTCCCTACTGTATCGATGAATTTGAGATCGATCAGCTGAATTTTTTGGTCTTGGATCAATTTCAAGACTTCTTGTGGTGTTGTCATTGTTACTCCTTCTCTACCAATTTCCTAAAGTAAACCAAAATCTTACATTGCATCCTAACCCTACCGATCTCAATCAGGCCGTGACACACCAGAAATATCTTAAATACTAGACATTAGCTGATTTTGTAGCTTGTGCTACAGATATCTGGATTATCAGGTTATATTAACCTTTCGGCGATCATCTGTACAAAACTGGAAAGTTCATCATATAGGGTCAACTTTGACATAAAATCCTTATGTAGTGGATAGATTGTTTTTGTGCCGAATCTATTTTTAATAGCACAAAAATTTACTGGTGCATAAGTGCAGCCAAATAAATATCAAACCATAAATAGCAATGATTGGGAGAAGAAGGAATGCGCGATGCAGTAACAAGTTTAATTAAGAATTATGACTTAGCTGGTCGTTATTTTGACCGGAATGCGATCGATAGCCTAAAGTCTTACTTTGATAGTGGTACAGCAAGAGTACAAGCGGCGGCGGCAATCAATTCTAATGCGGCTGGACTTGTCAAGCAAGCTGGTTTACAGTTATTTGAAGAACTGCCAGAATTGATTCGCCCTGGTGGAAATGCTTATACAACTCGTCGTTATGCAGCTTGTCTGCGCGATATGGACTACTATCTGCGCTACGCCACTTATGCGCTGGTTGCTGGGAATACCAATGTGTTGGATGAACGAGTGCTGCAAGGGCTGCGGGAAACTTACAATTCTTTAGGAGTACCTATTGGCCCTACGGTTCGCGGTATCCAGATTCTCAAGGAGCTAATTAAGGAGCAAGTAGCAGCAGCAGGTGTGGTTAATAGTGCTTTTGTAGATGAACCATTCGATCACATTACACGTGAGTTGAGCGAGATAGATATTTAGATTTTAGGTGGGCAAGGTGTCTGCCCCGACATAAACTTAAATAGCGATCGCACTTTGGTTTAATGGAGCGATCGCTTTTTTGTGAACTCTAGACGTTGAGAAGGGCTTTATTCAAGATTTTGCCTGCAAAGGGCAAAATCATAACCAGCAATTCCCAAGCGGGTTTACGAAGGTATATTTTCCGAACGCTTTGGTCAGCTAATTCTTAATAGTATAAGAATAAACCTAATTGTCTTTGACGAGCAACTAGAAAGGATTATCAGATGGATAAGCTAACTCGGTATCGTGAAATTATTCGTCAGTTGATATTTGACTATGCTAGTCACAAGCCTGCTAACGGTCAAATAGACACAGAAGCAGTCATTGACTCGGAGCGAAACGACTACGAAGTGTTACACATTGGCTGGGATGGAGTGCGCCGCGTACATGGTTCGGTGGTACATATAGATATTATTAATGATAAAGTGTGGATTCAATATGATCGTACTTCTGAGCCAGTTGCAGAGGCATTATTAGAAGCGGGTATTTTGCGCGAAGATATTGTCTTGGGTTTCCATCCTGCTGAACTACGGCAATACACCGATTTTGCTGTATCTTAATTATCTGAATATTGTGTATTTGCAAAGAATAATACATTTAAGTAGCGATCGCTTATAGATGAAACGCATTAGCCTATCTTATCTAAACTGGAACCTCTATAAGCCACAATAGAAGTTGCCGATGTTTGAGGCGCTGATGATGGAAGAATTATTAACTCTGAAAGACTTGCTTGTTAAAGGCGATGTTCAAGGAGCATTGATTATAGTTGAAGAATTAGAGGAAATGAGCCGAAATGACATAATCAAAACGATTCGTAGCTATGCAGTGATTTTGCTGTTGCTTCTGATTAAACAACAAGCGGAAAATCGCACGACTCGTTCTTGGGAAGTCTCAATTCGGAATTCAATTCGGGAAATTCAACGAGAAAATAAGCGGCGCAAAGCTGGGGGCTATTATCTTACGCCAGAGGAATTGTTAGAAATTTTAGCAGAAGCCTATTTAAATGCCATCGATCGGGCTTCTCTAGAAGTAGAAGAAGGTCGTTATGAAACCCAAGAATTAGAAAAGCTGGTTAACCAAGAAGAAATTATTAATCGTGCTTTGGCTTTAATCTTACCAGGAGAGTCTAGTTAATTGGCTAAACAGCGACTCGACACACTATTAGTAGAGCTAAATTTATGTTCTTCTCGCGCCTTAGCACAACGGTTAATTCAGGCGGGGGAAGTTACTGTTAATCAGCAGTTAGTTGATAAACCTGGTACTGAAGTTGATATTTCGGCTCAAATAAATATTAAAAAGCGATCGCCTTTTGTTTCTAGAGGCGGTGAAAAACTCTCCAAAGCTTTATCAGTATTTGCCATTCCCGTAGTAGAGCGCATTTGTTTAGATGGTGGGATTTCTACTGGTGGTTTTACTGATTGTCTCTTGCAAGCTGGAGCAAAACAAGTTTACGGTATTGATGTTGGTTACGGACAAGTTGACTGGCGGTTGCGAAATGATTCGCGGGTGATTTTACGGGAACGCACCAATTTACGGCAACTACGACCAGATGAGTTATATGGTGAAAATGACCCGATTCCTGATTTGGCGGTGGTTGATGTATCGTTTATTTCTTTAACTAAGATTCTGCCTGCTTTGTGGCAACTAACTCAAGCTAACCGAGAAGCTGTATTGTTAGTCAAGCCACAGTTTGAAGTCGGCAGATCCCGTGTGGGTAAAAAAGGTGTTGTACGCGATCCAAACGACCAAGCTGATGCCATTTTCCAGGTTTTGCAAGCTGCCCACGAATTAGGATGGAAATACAAAGGCTTAACTTGGTCGCCGATCGTTGGCCCGGCTGGGAATATCGAATATCTTTTGTGGTTGGCAATAGAAAGTGAAACACCACCAGTTGATTTAGAAGCAATTAAGCAAATAACGCAATCAGCAACAACTGATTTACGCAAGAGTTAAAAAAGAATGCAGAATTCAGAATCAATTAGTCAGGGACTTAAACCGATATGTTCAGCGTTCGACTGAGCGCTCACGCCGAAGTCTGCACTCTGACTCCAATTCATACTGAATTCTGATTCCTGACTCCTGAATTCTTTCTTATTAAAGGTCGTAGATTAGACATTCTACGGAATCTGGATGGCGATCGCAGTAATTTTCCAAAGAGGTTTTTTTGGATTTTGCTTGATGTTGGTGAGATTTTTCAGCCTGCAATTCTTCTACAATGTCCCACGCTACAGCACAACCAGCAGAATTACTGCCATCTAGATCGCAAGTTGTCCGAGCTTCAGTAATGGCATTAGTAATGGCTTCTTCAAGAGTTGCCGCCCCAGCAATTTCAATTTTTAGGGTAGTTGTCATGATACTTTCACCTTTAATTTACAGACAGAGTTATTAACTGCGAGCTTTTAATGACCTCAGTCAGCTCACATTTCTAGTTTAGATAGGCTTCCCACAATAAGTAGTGGTAAACACCGCCATCTTTTTCGCAAAATTGAGTGGGATTACCCTCTTGTCATCTTTAAATTCAAAAAGGTATGGGAATTCTACTAGTTGCGATCGCAAGCAGAGGTGGTCATGTTCTCAATCTTGCATCCCAAATTGAGAATGTCGGTTAATTGTCAGAAGACTTTGATAGAAGTTGATAAACGCTTATAAACGGTAACAAAAAGATAGCAGTTTTTAATTATTCTCAATACTTTATGTTTAATTCTTGTCGCAAACGATACAGAATTGTATTTTGGTCAACTTGAGAGAGAATTTCTTGAATGACGCTGCTAGCGCCTAATTGTCCCCAAGTGCAGCCTTTTTCGAGATAGATTTGGGCAGCTTTGCCAACAGAATATGCGCCATAACCTGCGATACCAGCTTGAGCGATCGCACTGCCAGCAAAAGCAGTAATATTGCTGGGATTGTCACCACTAGCGATCGCAGCCGTACTTTTATTTAAACCCAAAAGAAAACTACTACCTAGTTCTCCAAGTAGCAAGCCGCCAGAACTAAATAAAATCGTTTTTAAAATTTTCCCGGCTTCATAGCTAGTCATCGGCAAACCATACAATCTAGCGAGAGCGCGAATTAAAGCTAAATCAGCAACAGTTCCGCCAAGGATATCTAAGAAGGCGATGGGATTGAGCATTACTGCCAAAGCTTTGTATTTGGTAAATTGCCAAATAATTTCTTCAGCTTCCTTTTCGCGTAAATCGATGGTTTTTTGAGCGATCGCGGCTTCTGCATCCCGTGCTTGGATCAGTGCATTTAAAGCCAGAAGCGATCGCCCTTCCCGATTCAGAATATTCAGAATTATCTCTTTGAGTTCGTCTACTTGCGGTGGTGGTGTCTCCCATTCATAAGTGACACGCCCATCAGGCCATTCTACCCGCACTTCTATTGGCGCTGGTTCCGCTGCCACCATCACAATTTCATCAGGTAGTAGAGGTTTCGCTTCTGGATGCCCTGCACCCAATTGTTGTAAATTTTGGTAAATTGCTCCTTTGTCTGTATCTGGGTAAAGGTCTATTTTGTTAAACACTAAAATCAGGGGTTTTTGCGATCGCCTTAATTGCAGCAGCGCTTGATATTCAGTGCGTGTGATATCACCAGACACGACAAATAAAATCAAATCCGCTTGATGTACTACTTCTCGTGCCATATCCGCCCGTGACTCCCCCTCAATTTCATCTAATCCAGGGGTATCAATTAACTCTACTAGTACCTTATCGCTGGGCTGCCACCGCACGGAACGGGGCCATTGGGTGACACCATTCAGAGGCCCAGTTTGCAAAATCTTGTCTCCCAACAAGGCATTTAAAACTGCTGACTTTCCCCGACTCACCAAACCAAAGACAGCAATTCTAATGACGTTTGAATCTAGCTTGTTGAGTGTGGCTCTCAAAGCTTCTAATTCTGGTTTCATCAAACCTGCTAATTCTGGGTTAGATGATAACTGTCCTGACTTGCGAAGATATCCATACCAAGAAAGCCCTTGTCTGAGACTGGCGCGGGCACGATTTAAGTGAGTTTCTTGCAGATTACGATAAACCGACATAATATCAACGCTTCAGCCTTCACTCTCTCTAAAATGCTCATCCAATGCTCAAAACACTTACTTTCAGCATTCGATTGTGAATAATAGGTATGAATTCGTACTCATTAACCATACTCAATCAATGCTCACTTTTTCAACCCCATTATCAGGGAAAGGAAAAGTTAAACATACTTCTCTATCTTATATCCCTAAGCTCTTGTACTAATAATCTATATATGGGACATAAAAAGTCTCTAAGTTTATGAGGTCGGAGATTAGGTATTTTATAAAGTCTTAAAAAACATGTGACTAATAGATAGCTGTAAAGAGAGACTAACGCCAAAATCTACACTGAGATCGAAGGTGCATTGGCTCCGACTTTATTCAGTTTTAGTCGGCTTTGAAATTTTCTTATGTAACTCTCTTCTCTACAAGAGGCTGCCGCAACATCACGTTACGCCTAGCTTGCTTCCCTGTAAGGGTGCAATTTTCAAATTTTAATTTTGAATTGTTAATCTGGGTATCCTAAGAAAGACAAGGTTAAATGATATAGATGAAGGAACAAAATTTATAACTTATCTATGAGTAGAGAAAAAACTATAATTTCTACTACAAAAACTGATTGAATAATTAGCCAACTCATTCTATAAAAAGAAGAGTGCTGAGTGCGGTCAATCATGAAGGTAAAAGCTCGTTTACACCCTTATACCAATTTTGCGATGCTTGCGGTAAATGCTCGCCTACGCAGATGGTGAGAACTTTGATTGAGCAAGTTTTCCCATAAGTGCAGCCTGAAATTCTGGACTTATAGGAGCAGTCTTTTTCAGACTAAGACATAAATATTAATTATATGAGAAATTTGAGGAACAGCCATGCAAGGAAATGAGCGGGAAAAAATACGCCATCTGTTGGTCATCCAAGACCTAGAAGGGCGGCGAACTGTCCCTTTACGAGAGACTACTTATTCTCTGGGGCGGCATCCTGCAAACACTATTGTCTTGGCTTCCCGCTCGGTATCAATGCAACATGCAATTTTATTGCGAGTCACTGTTCCAGAAACTGACCAATACGGCTTTCAGATTATTGATGGTAACTATAAGGGGAAAGGAAGCACTAATGGGTTATTTGTAAATGGCACTAAATGCTTTTCTCATAATCTTAGGCATGGAGATATCATCGCTTTTGGCAGTAATAAAGCTCAGGCTAAATATTATGCTATTTCCAACATTTCCGAACAAGCATTTTCTGAATCTTTTGATGTTGAAGACTTATCTGGTTTTTTATCAGAGCAAGCCAGTCCTGCCAATCCTTTTCAAACCTTAGCCATCGATCCCAGCTTTGAAGCAGCTAGTGAGTCTGCTCTAGCTCGCCTAGCATCCTTCCCTGAACTCATCCCCAATTCAATTATTGAGATGGATTTCGAGGGAAGAATTACGTATCTCAATCCAGCCGCAGCGATCAAGTTTCCCAATCTTAGGGAAGTTGGGACAGAACACCCAATTTTAACGGGACTGTTGATTGGAGCTAAAAATCTAGAAAACAATTCTTTTGTGCGCGAGGTGGAAGTAGGTACAGAAGTTTTTGAACAATCCGTACTTTATCTTCCAGAAAGTGATTTAATTAGAACTTTTATTATTAGAGATATTACAGAGCAAAAGCAAGCTACAGCCGAACTACGCCAGCGCGATCGCTTGCTACAAGCAGTTGCAGAAGCTGCTAATTATTTGCTAGGAGAAATGAATTACGAAACTGGTATCGATCTAGCTCTAGCGGTAGTGGGTGAAGCTGCTAAGGCAGATCGTGCCTATCTCTTTCAAAACCATCTCCATCCTATTACAGAGGAAATGGCAGTCAGCCTACGCTTTGAATGGACACAATCTGGGATTAAATCTACCCTCCACGATTGGCAGAATCAGTTTTATCAAGCTCCTGAATTAGCCCGTTGGTACACAGTTCTCTCTAGCGGCCAGTCGATTAGCGGCATCACTCAAAAATTTCCTGTCGCCGAACAAGAATTCCTGATTCGAGATGGCATTAAATCCCTTCTCTTGGTACCTCTTCGCTTGGATAATCATTTCTGGGGGTATCTTGGCTTGGCAGACTGCACCTTTGAACGTCATTGGTCAAAGCATGAAGAATCTACTCTTTTGACCATGGCCGCCAGTATCATTGGTGCGCGGCAGCGTCAGCAAGTAGAAGAAAAGATTCGCCATCAAGCCCTCCATGACTTGCTGACAGGGTTGCCAAATCGTCTACTATTTAACGAATTGCTCAGTAAAACTCTGCCCAACGCCACTCGAAATGGCGAAAGTTTAGCTGTGATTTTCCTCGATTTGGATCGCTTCAAGGTGATTAATGATACTCTGGGTCACACTCTGGGAGACCAATTGTTACAAAGCGTCTCTCAAAGATTAAAAAACTCACTCAGAGATGGAGACACTGTAGCCCGTTGGGGAGGCGATGAATTTACTATTTTACTTCCACGAATCAATGATATTGAAGAGGTAACTTTGGTGGCGCAGAGAATCTTACAAGCCTTAGAGGATGCTTTTCATCTCCAAGAGCATGAACTTTATGTAACTGCTAGCCTCGGTATTGCCTTACTCGATCGCAACAGCCCTGACACCGAAACACTAATCCAGCACGCAGATGCTGCTCTGTACTACGCCAAGGACAAAGGGCGGAATAACTACCAATTTTACAGTGTTTCTCTAAGTGCTAAAAATCCTGAACTCCTGACTTTAGAAAAGAGCTTGCGCTATGCCCTAGAACGCAATGAATTTAAGCTTTACTATCAGCCTCGTGTGAACATCGCCACAGGAGAAATTACTAGTATGGAGGCTCTGTTGCGTTGGCAGCACCCAGAGATGGGATTGGTCGCCCCCAGTGTATTCATTCCCTTAGTCGAAGAAAGTGGATTAATTGTCCCCATCGGCGAATGGACTCTACAGACGGCCTGTAGCCAAAATAAAGCATGGCAAGATGCTGGATTGCCACCGATTAAGATCGCTGTTAATCTTTCTCTGAAGCAGTTCCGCCAACCCAAATTGGTAGAGACTATAGCTAAGGTTTTAGAACAAACGGGTCTGGAGCCGCGTTTTTTAGAATTAGAAATTATGGAAACCACAGCAATTGAGGACTTGGGTTTTACCAGAAGGGTGTTAGAGGAGCTACAGCAGATGGGTGTTTATATCTCCATCGATGACTTTGGTACAGGTCATTCTTCGCTCTCGCGCCTACAGCTTTTGCCACTCCACAATCTGAAAATAGATAAATCTTTTATTCAATATTTGACGCAGGATGCCAAAGTAGCTCATATTATCCAGGCCATAGTTACCTTGGGACACAGTTTGGGATTAAAGTTAACAGCCGAAGGGGTAGAAAAGGAAGAGGAATTGGAGTTTTTGAAATCTATCAACTGCGAGGAGGTACAGGGCTTTTTATTCTACCGCCCACTTTCTGAACAGAAAGCAACAGAAGTCCTCGAAAGTAAACGACCAACGATCTAGTACAAAGGAAAACTCTTTGTACCAGTGAGGATACAATAAAATTCATTGTCTTGCTGCCGACCTTTTTCGTCCTATGCTACCAGTCATTTATTCCGACGAATTTTTAGATCACAAGACTGGAAAATACCATCCTGAAAAACCAGAACGTTTAAGTGCGATCGCAAATGCTTTAAAAGCAGCTACATTCGCAGATAAAATTACCTGGTATTCGCCTACACCAGCATCAGAACAACCATCACTGATGTCTTCGTTGGTTAAAGCACATAGCCCAGCCTACATCAAAAAACTGTGGCAAATCGCTTCTAGTGGCGGCGGCCCTTTGGATGGAGATACGCCAGTTTCCCCACGCAGTTATGATGTGGCATTGTTAGCAGTCAGTGGATGGTTGGATGGAGTTGAGGTTGTGTTAAAGTCGGCTAATCCTGCTTTTGTATTAGCGCGTCCCCCAGGACACCATGCTGAAAGTGATGCAGGGATGGGCTTTTGTCTATTTTCTAATGCCGCGATCGCCGCTTTATTTGCTCTAGAAAAACCTGGAATTAACCGCGTCGCCATCCTTGATTGGGATGTACATCATGGTAATGGTACTCAGGCGATCGTTGAAACTGAAGCACGCATCGCCTATTGTTCCCTACATCAGTACCCATGCTATCCCGGTACGGGAAGATCGACAGAACGGGGTTTTCACAATAACGTATTAAATTTACCAGTACCCCCTGGTAGTGATATTGCAATATATCAGCCACTATTTGAAAAACAGGTAGTACCGTTTTTAGCCAACTTCCAGCCAGATTTACTAATTGTCAGTGCTGGTTACGATGCCAATGCAGAAGATCCTTTGGCAAGTATTAATTTACAGCCAGAAAACTACGCTTTATTTACTGATTATTGTTTGGGGCTAACTCGTAAAATTCTGTTTGGCTTAGAAGGTGGTTACGACTTCGATACTCTTTCTCAATCAGTTGTAGCGACGATTGAACGCTGTTTACTTTAAGCTTGTCTTGTTTATCCCATTTCACGAAATACCTGATATATACACCGACGATCGCAATTACCAAGGTAATAGCCTAAATTTTCTGCAAAGATTTGGGAACACTGAATACTGACGCGGTTATAGCTGACATACAGTTATGAAAATTTCTCACAAACTGGTTGCAAGCTTTGTTGGTGTTTCCTTATTAAGGATTGTAGTTGGTGCGGTTGCGATCGCCAAGGATGGTTGTGCGATACCTGAAACAGTGCGATCGCGCATTTTTAATCCTTTTTTCACCACGACACCTATCGGCAAAGGTACTGGTATGGGCCCCATGCCCCATTCCCTTTTTTATAAACTTCATAGAATCTTCAGAAAGAAAAATTTTCAGCGGGGTTCTGAAAGAGCTAAAGTTTTGTTAAGATGCAATTGCTAGCAGTTTCTCAGCGAAATTCACCTATCGGGGTGTGGAGAAATAAAAAGCACAAGCAGCACAAATTCCCAAAGGTGAAGCAATGACCACCTATATTTTTTTCGACGAAGCTCTACAAATGCTGACCAACGCCTATTTGATCTCAGTAGTACTGTTAATGGCAGCTTCTGGTATAGGTCTGGCGGTAATTGAGACAATAGAAAAGACAGGAGAACGCTAAGTTTACGGATGGCAATGTAGTTCCTACCAAAAACCTTTGGATACGAGTGTTCGCCGTGAATAAATCCTGGGAACACTAAAGGATGAAAGTCTCAAGCGTCACAGTCTTACCTGTAAATCTACCAAACATACAGGTAACAGTAACGCTATTGGGACTCTAACCAAGGAGCTACTACAATGGGTCTATTCGACGCTGTGTTGGGTACAGATAGCCAAATCCAAGCAGCACTCAATCCAGCGGAAGCTTTTGCTGTCATTATATTGACGGCAACTGCTTCAGACGGTTATCTTTCTGTTGAGCAAGCAAATTCTATCATTTCTGTGCTGTCTCGGATGAAACTTTTTAAAAGTTATTCTAATGAAATGATGAACAGGCTGTTTGAAAAAATTTTGGGCATTCTCCAAGGCGATGACTTTAATGCTTTGTTTAATGCAGCCAAAGATTCTCTATCTCAAGAGTTGCGGGAAGCAGCCTTTGCAGTAGCTACCGATTTAGTCCTAGCTGAAGGTATTATACCTGAAGAAGAAAAAAACTTCTTAATTGATTTATATCAAGCTTTAGGGGTTTCGAGTGAGATAGCAATACAAATTGTGCAAGTAATCTTGATTAAAAATCGTGCATAGGGCGATCGAACATAACTTGTTATGCCCATTGTCCTTACTTGATTAAACTGTATAAGTAGCTTATAAATAAAGCGTGGCACGGAAGTTAAGCTTCTTTGCCACTATTTTTTGCTTTTATGATTTTGAACTTTAAATTATCAATTGCTTATGCGTTGTTCTGCCACCCTAACCCAACTGGTTGAAGTTATTTTTGCTCATTCTGTAAACTTATCTGAAGCTGCTTTAACACAAGTCACTAGCGGTATCCAAACAGATAGCCGTACCTTGAAGCCGGGTGAAGTATTTGTCGCTTTGAGAGGTGATAAGTTTGATGGACATGAATTTGTGCCAACTGCGATCGCAAAGGGGGCAATAGCTGCAATCGTAGATTTTGAATACGAAAATCCTGGTTTTCCTGTACTACAAGTAAAAGATACTCTCAAGGCATATCAAACAATTGCTCGATGGTGGCGCGATCGCTTTAATATTCCTGTGATTGGTGTAACAGGTTCGGTGGGTAAAACTACAACCAAAGAATTGCTCGCCGCAGTTTTAGGAACAAAGGGACGAGTTCACAAAACTTATGGAAATTACAACAACGAAATCGGTGTCCCGAAAACTCTTTTAGAACTTGGCGCAGAACATGATTACGCCGTGATTGAAATGGCGATGCGCGGTAGAGGACAAATTGCCGAACTGACGCAAATAGCGCGGCCAACAATTGGAGTGATTACCAATGTAGGCACAGCACATATTGAGTTACTAGGTTCCGAAGAAGCGATCGCTGAGGCAAAATGTGAGTTGTTAGTCGAAATGCCTGCTGATAGTGTGGCAATTCTCAACCACGACAATCCTTTATTAATGGCCACGGCGGCGAAATTTTGGCACGGAGAAGTTTTGACTTACGGCTTTTCTGGTGGAGATATTCAAGGGCAGTTAATTGATAACGACCAGGTGGAAGTCGCAGGAATCCAACTACCTCTACCTTTGCCTGGTCGCCATAATGCCACTAATTTCTTGGCAGCTTTAGCGGTGGCAAAGGTTTTAGGGATCGATTGGGCAACGCTCAAATCAGGTGTAATGGTGGATATGCCCACAGGGCGATCGCAGCGATTTACCTTACCCAACGATGTGGTAATCTTAGATGAAACTTATAATGCTGCACCAGAAGCTATGATTGCAGCATTGCAATTATTGGCAGATACACCCGGAAAACGGAAGATTGCCGTATTGGGTGCAATGAAAGAATTGGGAGAGCGATCGCAGCAGTTGCACCAGCGAGTGGGCGAAACAGTACGTAACTTGAATTTAGACGGTTTGTTGGTTTTGGTAGATGGACAAGATGCCGAAGCGATCGCTCTTAGTGCAGAGGGTGTTGCATCGGAGTGTTTTGCAACTCATGCCGAGTTGGTGGCTAGATTGAAGACATTTGTGCAAGCAGGCGATCGTTTATTGTTCAAAGCCGCCCATTCCGTAGGACTAGATCGGGTAGTCAGTCAGTTACGTGCAGAATTTCCCAAATGATACCACTAGAAACCAAACGTCTTATACTGCGAGACTTTGTAGAATCAGATTGGCAAGAGGTTCATCAATATGCTGCTGATGCTGAAGTTGTGCGTTACTTGACTTTTGGCCCGAATACTGAAGAAGATACCAAAAACTTTTTGCAAAAAGAGATTTCATTACAAGGCGAAAAACCCCGTCAGCATTTTGCCTTGGCAGTGACTTTAAAACCCCAAAAGCAATTAATTGGTATCTGTCGTATATCCGTTCGGGATACTGACAATCAAATAGGCTCTATTGGATACTCTTTTACTAAGGAATTTTGGGGACAAGGATATGCAACTGAAGCTGTAAAAGCAGTTGTATCATTTGGTTTTCATGAGTTAGGCTTACATCGCATCTTTGCCACTTGTCACCCAGAAAACATTGCCTCAGCAAGAGTTATGCAAAAAATCGGAATGCAGCAGGAAGGGTATTTGCGAAAACACCATTGGATTAAGGGAGAATGGCGAGACTCTTGGCTATATGCCATCCTTGAGCATGAATGGAGAGGCGACAACATAATTCGTAATTGATAATGACGCTCGCAGACTCGCTACCGCTACGCTAACGTAATTCGTAATTTAACTTCATAATTACGAATTACGAATTAGTAATTATTCGATCGAATGATGATTGATTTGCTGAAAATATCATCCATAGATGTCTGATAGACTTCAGTTGGAAAGACTAGGACTGTTGCTGTAGCGTCTTTGAAAAAGAATTGCTGCAAAATTAGTCACTAAGCAGGTGATTGCTAGCCACATCAAGATATAAGTAGGAGCCATCACCACACCAATCATGAACCAAGTATATACGTGCAGTATCATTACAGAAGCGAAAAAGCTAGCGATTCCAGCAGATTGCCACACTTGAGGCGATGGACGACGTAAGGCAACTAGGCTCATCGTTAAAATTGTGACAAGTAAGTTCGCTGGTACGAGAAATGTACAAATGCTTACGCAGTTGCCACGAGAGAACTCAGCTAAGGTGGTAAATTCGAGCATTAATTTCCTGGGATAGATGTTGGCTTTTTAAGAATTTAATTTATTTTAAAACAACGAAATTTACATTAACATAACAGTGAGTACTCACATTGCAAACATAACACAAACTAAACTTTTGAGTTGCGTTTTGATAGTACCAATAGTTAGTTAATTATAAAGATTTTGGATCGGTAGGGTGGAAAATACCCACCCTAGCCAGAATTAACCTGGTAAAATCACCGTATCGATAACGTGTACCACACCATTATCAGCTTCGATATCTGCTGCTAAAACTGTGGCATTTTTAACTTCAAAACCATCAGAAGAATGAATTTTAATGGGTGAACCTTCCACAGAATTAACCGTACCGAGTTGTGCCAAATCAGCCTCTAGCAGCTTTCCGGGAACGACATGATACTTTAAAATCCGTGTTAGCTGGGGAATATTCTGTAACAAAGTTTGGATAGTTCCCGGTGGTAACTTGGCAAAAGCATCGTCATTTGGTGCAAAGACAGTGAACGGGCCAGGACTTTTTAAAGTTTCTACTAAACCAGCAGCTTGTACAGCCGCTACCAGTGTTTTAAACGACTCAGACGTAACTGCAATATCAACAATATCAGCCATATATCTTACCTAAATCTCTGCAAAAGATTTTAAAGGATAATAAACCTATTTTAAGTTTTATTAAACAAAATAAATTTAAAATCAGGTGTTGAATAAACTACACCTAGACGCGTACCCTCGCCAGACATCACCTTATGATGTTTCTAGGAAAATTCCGTTATCTAAAGAAATGTCCGATCGCACGTATGCCATTCTGGGAACTGGAGCATTAGGTGGGTTCTATGGTGCCAGACTGCAAAAAGCTGGGTTAGATGTCCACTTTTTGCTCAAGAGTGATTACGAACAGGTAAAGAAATATGGTTTAGTGGTAGAGTCCAAAGACGGTGACTTTACCCTTCCTGAAGTCCACGCCTACAACGACGTAGAAAAGATGCCACAATGCGACGTGGTGGTGGTGGCACTGAAGACGACGCAAAACCATTTACTACCAAAGATGTTGCCACCTGTAGTTACAGATAATGGTGTGGTGTTGGTATTACAGAATGGACTTGGTGTAGAAGAGGAAGTTGCTGAAATTGTTGGTAATGTAACGGTTATCGGTGGATTGTGCTTTTTATGTTCTAATAAAGTGGGGCCAGGGCATATACACCACCTAGACTATGGGCAAATTACCTTCAGTGAATATACTCCTAATTATCAGCCTAGTGGGATAACTCAGAGGATGCAGCAAATTGCTGATGACTTTGAAAGCGCTGGTATATCAATTGAATTAGCTGAAGATTTACTACTAGCACGTTGGAAAAAGCTGGTGTGGAATATCCCCTACAATGGGCTTTCTGTGATTCTCAACGCTAGAACTGATGAATTAATGGCGTATGAGTACACCCGCGAGTTAGTTGAACAATTGATGTATGAAGTAGCGGCGGGGGCAAAAAGTTATGGGCGGATTATTAGCGATCGCTTCATTCAAACAATGCTCGATTATACTGTCAAAATGACACCTTACCGCCCCAGCATGAAAATTGACTACGACGAACATCGTCCTTTGGAGATAGAAGCAATTTTCGGCAACCCATTACGGAAAGCCCAAGTAAAGGGTGTGAATTTAATGCAGATTAGCTGTTTATACCACCAGTTGAAGTTTTTAGATGCCAGGGGAAAGTGAGGGAGATTAGGGAGATAGGGGAGCAGGGGAAGCAGGGGAAGCAGGGGAAGCAGGGGCAGAAAATAACTTTTAACTCCTAACTTCCTAACTCCTAACTCCTAACTCCTAACTCCCCCAATTTTTAACGCAGGGATTCAAAAATGACTGCTATTGTCATTAAACACAACAGGATAATTCCCAGTGGAAGCAAAAACTGTTGTAAAAGGTACAGCAGTATGGGTATGATTTGTAAGATACCCAAACCACTTGATAAAACGTAAGCGATCGCAATGCCAAATAGTACCAACAAAAAATATTTTAATGCTGTTTAGCTTTGATAAAATCACGCTATGGTAGCAGAAAAGATGCATTTTATCTTGCTGAAGATGCCTTTTATGCTATGTCATTGTCAAGTAGAGTGACTTTATGGGGAATCGGGCATAGTTTAGTAACTCTCTGCTTAACTTATAAAAATTTAGGTAATCTTAAAAAATCCTTTAAGTTCTGCCAACAAGCTATATTTCATGCCGAAGAAAACAACTTTACCCAGATTAAAGCTAAAGCTATAAGTTGTCTTGCAGAAATTTTTCGAGAGCAGAGAGAATTTACTATAGCAATTTTTCATCATTCAGAAGCAATAGAAATTCTTGATAAAATCGGCGCTAAATCAGACTTAGCCGAGGCTTATTATCAGTTGGCATTAACTTATAAAAAAATGGGTGAAATTGAGCGTAGTCAGGAAAATTTTGTGCAAGCGATGTCTGCGACGGGCTACGCCTACGCACTCTTTAACGAAATGCAAGCACCCAGACAAGTTGAAAAATTACAAACAGCAATGAAGTATTTTGAAAAATAGTAATAGTATTTGATTTTAACTGACGATTTTCCGGCTAATAGCCTCTCCAATCTCCATCAGTATCTCTTCCTCTTCGGCAGTAAATTCGTAGGGAACTGGCTTTGCAATGCCCAAAGTACCATGCAATTGACCATTCAGCATCAGCGGCACTGCCATAGAACCTTTTACCTTCGTTTCTTTTGCTGAGGGTCTAACCACTCCTGATTCGTCGGTTTGCAGGTTGCAAATCTGTACGGGTCGCTTGCGTTCGGCGGCGACACCAGCCATCCCTTTGCCAGTGGGAATTATCGTCATTTTAGGCAAAAGCAATTCTGGAATGCCTTGGTAAGCCTTTAGGTGCAATAACTGGCTGTCTTTATCTAGGGTATGGATGGTAGCTGTAGAGCAATCGAAAGCAGTCAAGATTTCGGTAAGCAGTCGGTTCCAGTCGATGGTAGACCTTTTATCAGTCAAGATAGCAAAAATGGTTTTGGTATCTGAAATCATAGTCGCAGGAAATAAAGTTTGATTGTAAACGCGAAAAATAATTAGGAAATTCATTTAGTAAAATCAATGTACCCTTTCTACATTCCGTAAAAAGTCAAGGTAATTCATGGAGCGATCGCATCTGGAGAGGTCTGTTGTCTCCATAATATAAATACAAGGCGTGCGATAATTAGAGGTTTTATGTCCCTAACGCTTGAAGACTTGGAAAAAATGCAGCAACACTATCCTGACTTTCGTATGGAATTAGTCAAGGGTAATATTATTGTTTCGAGTCCATCAGGATACGAATCAGATGAAGTCGCAGCTGCCATGATTACCGAGTTACGTAACTGGGTTAGACCGCGCAAACTGGGGCGAACAGCAGCTTCTAGCGCCGGTTTCAGGTTGCCTAATTCTGATTTGCGCGCACCGGACGCTTCATTTGTTTTAGCCGAACGCTTGCGTCGTAGTCCCAAGTCTTTTGCTCAATTGGCTCCCGATTTGACTGTAGAGGTGAAGTCCCCTAGCGATAATTTAGAGGATCTGAGAGCCAAAATTCAAGAATTTCTGAGTTTAGGAACTAAGGTAGGAATTTTGCTCAATCCAGATGAGCGGATTGTTGAAGTTTACAACTTTGGACAAGAGCCAATAATACTTCATGATGGCGATATTTTAACAGTTCCCGAACTGCTCCCAGGATGGGAAGTACCAATTGCAGATTTGTGGCCTCCAGAGTTTGACTAGGATAGTGGTAAAAACCCTACAGACTTAAATCGCTTTCAGTACAGATGGCAAAATTTTGATTAGTGGCAATAAAGATAAAATTATCAATATTTGGCAACTACCATACTGATTTAGTCTCTCATCAACATGAGGGACGGTAGAATATACCTAATTTTCGTAGCTTCAAAAGCCAAACTATGACGATGCATTCCACACTCCAACGTGCATTTACTAACCGCCGCGTTCTCAAAGTGATTAGCGGCTTGAATAACTTCGACGCCACTAGCGTCGCTGCAACAGTCAAAGCTGCTGAATTAGGCGGTGCTACTTTTGTCGATATTGCCGCCGATGTAGCCTTAGTCCAACTAGCTAAAAGTTTGACAATTTTACCGATTTGTGTGTCAGCAGTAGAGCCAGATAAATTTGTACAAGCAGTGGCAGCTGGTGCTGATTTAATTGAAATCGGGAATTTCGATTCCTTTTATGCTCAAGGACGCCGTTTTGAAGCTCCAGAAGTGCTAGCACTGACTAAGCAAACTCGCGCTCTTCTCCCGGAAATCACCCTATCTGTCACCGTTCCCCACATCTTGGAACTAGATCGACAAGTACAGCTAGCAGAAGAACTGGTGAAAGCTGGAGCAGACATTATCCAAACCGAAGGCGGTACTAGCAGTAACCCAGTTCACCCCGGAACTCTAGGATTAATTGAAAAAGCTGCTCCCACCTTGGCAGCAGCTTTTGAGATTTCCCGTGTAGTGTCAGTGCCCGTATTGTGTGCTTCCGGCATTTCTAACGTTACCGCACCATTAGCGATCGCGGCTGGTGCTGCTGGTGTTGGTGTTGGTTCCGCCATCAACCAACTCAATAGCGAAGTTGCAATGATTGCCGCTGTGCGTGGACTAGTAGAAGCCTTAGCAACTGCAAATGCAGTAATTAAGTGAGTTAAGAGTTAGGAGTTAAGAGTTAAGAGTTATGAGTTATGAGTTGAAGGAACTTATTCATTCCTAACTTCTAATTTCAAACTCCTAACTTCTAACTCCTAACTCCTAACTTCTAACTCATAACTTCTTTCAACGCATAAATCACCTGGTCTTGCTGCTGTTGTGTCAGTTCTGGGAACATAGGCAAGGATATAACCTCATGACAAGCTTGCTCTGCTATTGGTAAGTCCCCAATTTCATAGCCCAGACTTTGATAAACTGGCTGCAAATGTAAAGGGTGGGGGTAGTAAATCATTGAACTCACGCCCTGTTCTTGCAATTGACTACGCACCCAATCTCGATATTTAGCGCTAGAACCATTGCGCCCTTCGCCGGATATACGAATAGTGTATTGATTCCATACCCCAATACCCCCAGGTAATTCTTGGGGCGGGACAATCCCCGGAAGTTGACTGAGGAACTGATAGTAATAGTTGGCGATATCTCGGCGGCGATCGTTCCAAATATCCAAATAACGTAGCTTAATCTGCAAAATGGCTGCTTGGAGAGCATCTAATCGGCTATTTACACCGATTTCTTCGTGTAAATATCGAATTTTACTACCATGATCTCGTAGTATTCGCAGTTTAGTGGCGATCGCTGGATCGTTAGTCGTTATTGCTCCACCATCGCCGCAACCACCAAGATTTTTGGTAGGATAGAAACTAAAGCAACCAATATGTCCAATACTTCCGACTTTTTCACCGACCCAAATCGCGCCTGTAGACTGAGCGCAATCTTCAATTATTGACAAATTGTAAGATTGAGCGATCGCCATCAATGATGTCATATCCACAGGTTGTCCAAAGAGGTGAACCGGGATTATCGCTTTAGTTTTAGATGTAATCGCCGCCGCGACTTGCTCCACATCCAAATTAAACGTAGTCGCGTCAATGTCAACGAAAACAGGCTTTGCACCGACGGCGCTAATTACTTCAGATGTTGCAATAAAGGTAAAAGGCGTTGTAATCACTTCATCGCCTGCACCAATGTCCAAGACTCGTAACGCTAAGTAGAGCGCATCAGTACCAGAATTACAAGCCACACATTCAGTAACAGTATTATAAGCGGCAAATTGTTGTTCAAAGCCTTCGACTAAGGGGCCGCCAATATAGCGGCCAGAAGCTAAAACTTCTAAGACGGCTGCACTTACTTCTGCTTCGATGGTGGTGTATTGCTGCTTGATATCAAAGGCTGGGATGGGATTTACACTTTGGATCATGAGTTCTCATTTTATCGGGAGATACAAAGGATGCACTTCGACAGTCAATTTTTGCTGATTGAATTGTTAATCAAAGAGGAGCTACGAAAAGACTATCGCCCAAGATACGCATCTATTAGGGTTTTTACTTAAATTGTGGTGCGGGAAACCACTGCACATTTAATTTACAGATAGTAGGCATACTAGGTGTTTGCCATGTTAAAGTCGTACCATTTGGAATTTTGAATTGATGAAAGTGATATATATCAACCAAGATCCAACACATCGGATCAAAGTTCCTCTTGTGTAGACTGCTTGGAGAAGAAAACATTAGGAAATAGAGAACCCATGCAGGATCTGATCAAGCTGGATTTCGTGGATTTAGCTATAGCTGTGGGATTGATGGCGATCGCCATTGGTTTATCTGCCTGGGAAAAATTAGGATTAGAGTTGAACTTAGCCCTTGCTACTGGGAGAACCATCTTACAACTTCTTGTATTGGGATACATTTTAGATTTCATCTTGGCTTTAGACAATGCTTGGGCAGTTTTGGCGCTATTAGCAATAATGCTGACAATTACGGCGATTGTCGCACGAAATCGCATTACTCCAAAAATTCCTCATTTATTGCCTTTGGTGTGGGGTGCAATTTTAATTAGTACCGCCGTGACAGTGTTTTACATCAACTTCTTAATCGTTCAACCAGAGAGATGGTACGAACCACAGTATATAATTCCCCTAGCAGGGATAGTCTTAGGTAATGCTACCAATGCAGCGGCGATCGCAGGCGATCGCCTTGTCAGCACCATTAATTCCAGCCATCTCGAAATAGAAACCCATTTAAGCTTAGGTGCAACTCCAGAGCAAGCAGTTAGCCAGTATCGCAAAGACGCCATCAAAGCCGGATTGATTCCTACTCTCAATCAAATGATACTCATAGGTATGGTCGCAATACCAGGAATTACCACCGGACAGTTATTAGCTGGTGTCAAACCTCTAGATGCTGTCTCCTACGAAATTTTGATTATGTTCATGGTTGCTTTTGCTAACTTGTTGACAACAGTTTTAGTCACGAAGGGGTTGTGTCGGCAATTTTTTAATTCTGCCGCGCAGTTGGTGAGATGATGAGTGCTGAGTCAAGAGTGCTGAGTGCTGAGTCAAGAATCAAGAGTGAAGAGTTAAGAGTGAAGAGTGCTGAGTCAAGAATCAAGAGTAAGGAATTAATCTACTCCAAAATAAGTATTTCATTTCCTTGTAGGGGCGCACAGCCAGCTATGCGCCCCTACATAGTCTCTACATAATTGAAATATGAAAATATTTTGGAAACGCATCTATCCTATGAGGTATTTTATACAAAATATAAATAAATATTTATATGGTTATTTAAAAATCATGTGATTTCAGTATTCAAACCTGACGCTGTAAAGCTGAGAACTCAACGTATTGCCGTCTATCGGAGGTAACAGAACCAAAAGAGGAATGTCATCATTAGGAGATGTCCCTTTAGGTAGGGATGTCAAGTAGGTGAAATATTTATTAATATTGTTAATAGATAGTAAATGTAAATTCAGCGTCAGGAATCCGAAAAAATTCCTAATGGCAGGTATTTAGCATCAATCACCAGATTGTTCAGCAACGGAACAGAAGATTATGAAAGATCAAAAACGATCGGACTCTAAAGAATTCGTCGGAAATCTCAAGAATGGGATTTGGCTATTTGGCCTGTCATCTTGGGTATTTGGCATTACCGATCGCAGTATTGCTTCATTTGCAGATGGCTATCTATCTGCTTTGGATTTGACGCAACTATTTACGGCAGCTACATTCTTTGTGGCATGGCTATTTTTGAAACCGACATCTAGAGTTTAAGTTAACCAACTGATTAGTATCCAGTCACAGGCGCTAGTCCGATCGAGATTTAGAAAGTTATCTATTTGATGTCATAAGGGGTGTGCGACAGAATGCATAAATTCTTTTGCATCGATCGCAATCAAGGTAATTCGTAAAATCTCCGAGTTACCCTGCTTTCGAGTGATTACGGGAGAGAATCAGGATCGATACCAAGTTCGCGTAACCTCTGTGCCAACATTTGGGCACGTTCTTCTGGCGTTAGTAAACGTCGTTCTTGCTCGTTATACCAGTACAGCCACTCTCGCGTGATACCGTGATATATTCCTCGTTCTATGCCAATTCCCAAACCTACTTCTGGTAGCCAAACAGGATTTCCTGACAGCAATTGATACTCGTTATTGACTAATTTATAGACCTCTAAGTGTTGCTTGCGGCGGCGAGTAGGATTATAAACAACATAGTACAAGACTTTGAGCTTTGCGTACTCGTTTTTTTTGGTAGTGTATTCCCCGCGATAAGTTTGAGATACTACTTCCAGTACCAATATAGGAACTTTTTCTTCTTCCCAAATTGCATAACTTAGACGGAGGTTTTCATCAAAAAATCGCTCGACTCCCAGGCTTAAAAATGCATCTGGCACTATCGCTGGTAGATTGGGGTCATAGTAAACAGCCATATCAGCCCCGAAAAACCAGTCCATTCGATCTGCCCATGCCATTGCCAGTACGGCTTTAAGTAAACTAGGAATTAAGTCTTGTAGTTCATTATCCACAGGGGTATCGTCAGAGTCGGGCAGTTCCTCAGAGGAAGGCAAGCAAGCTAATGGATTGTACTCTAACATGATGGGTTCGGGGATTTTTTCACAATCCAGACTTCTTAAATTGTAGCTAGATTGTATCTTTTCCCTTGTGAAGTCAAAGTTATAGCTCTTTTGATTTTGGTGTATCTAAAAAATTTTTTCTAATTTTCCGGAACTGATTATGCTCGCGTGGTAGTCTTTATCATCAGATGAGCGATTTATACTGAAACTCTATAACGAACCTCCGGGGAATATAACCCCATTACGGTAAAAGCCCGATCGTGAAGACCGGGCTTTTGCCATTAACTCCTAACTCTTGTAAAGACGCGATGAATCGCGTCTCTACTCCTAACTATTCATTAAATTAGGCAAACGCAGCAGTTGTCACATCGTTATTCGACAGAATTTCTTGCAACTCTTCAGCGTCTACTGTTTCTTTATCAACCAGCATTTGCGCTAGCTGATCTAGAATGTGGCGATTGCCCACTAACACTTCTTTCGCGCGTGTATAGGCTACATCTACAAGTTTGCGGACTTCTTCATCAATGGCGGCGGCAGTTTCTTCAGAAAAATCGCGCTCTGACATAATATCGCGTCCGAGGAACATGTTACCTTGTTGACGACCAAGAGCAACAGGGCCTAAGCGATCGCTCATCCCAAATCGGGTAATCATCTGACGCGCAACCCGTGCTACTTGCTGCAAGTCATTAGAAGCACCAGTGGTAACTTCTTCTTCACCAAAGATTAATTCTTCAGCAAGCCGACCACCCAAAGCCACAGCCATCTGATTTTCCAGATAAGCGCGGCTGTATAAACCAGTGTCCATCCGGTCTTCACTAGGAGTAAACCAAGTTAAACCACCTGCACGACCGCGAGGGATGATGCTAATTTTTTGTACTGGGTCATAATCTGGCATCAAAGCACCAACTAAAGCGTGACCAGCTTCGTGATATGCCACCAAGGTTTTGCGCTTTTCGCTCATTACCCGGTCTTTCTTCTCTGGCCCAGCTAATACACGGTCGATCGCGTCGTTGATTTCATCCATCGAAATTTCAGTCAAATTCCGGCGGGCTGCCAAAATTGCGGCTTCATTCAACAGGTTGGATAAATCTGCGCCAGTAAATCCAGGGGTACGACGAGCGATTTTATCCAAGTCCACATCTTTCGCCAAGGTCTTGCCACGGGCGTGTACCTTGAGGATTTCGCTGCGTCCGGCGTAGTCGGGACGGTCTACCACAACTTGACGGTCAAAGCGACCAGGACGCAACAGGGCTGCATCTAGAACATCAGGACGGTTGGTAGCGGCAATAATGATGATGCCAGTGTTACCTTCAAAACCATCCATTTCTGTAAGCAACTGGTTGAGGGTTTGTTCCCGCTCATCGTTACCACCACCTAAACCTGCACCCCGTTGACGACCTACGGCGTCAATTTCATCGATGAAGACGATACAAGGAGCATTGGTCTTAGCTTGTTCAAATAAATCGCGGACGCGGGATGCACCCACACCAACGAACATTTCCACAAATTCTGAACCGGAGATTGAGAAGAAGGGTACACCTGCTTCACCAGCTACGGCACGAGCTAGGAGGGTTTTACCTGTACCAGGAGGCCCAACTAACAACACACCTTTAGGAATTTTTGCACCAACGGCGGTAAAGCGATCGGCGTTTTTCAAAAAGTCTACGACTTCGTTTAATTCCAACTTGGCTTGGTCAATACCAGCAACATCGCCAAATGTCACCTGAGTTTGTGGTTCCATTTGCACTCTGGCTTTGGATTTGCCAAAGTTCATCGCTTGGCTGCCTGGGCCACTTTGAGCGCGACGTAGTAAGAAGAATAAGCCAACCAAAAGCAATACAGGGAAAAATAAGCTGCTCAGTGCCTTAAACCAAAATCCTTCGTCGGTTTGGGGCAAAACAGAAATATCAACGCCTTTAGAAGTCAGAGTATTAATCAAGTCTGGATCGTTGACTAAGGTCACAATCCGTTTATTTCCGTCATATTTGGCTGTAACCAATGCTGTAGAGCGGTCTGCACTCAAACTGACTTTTTCTACTCTGCCTTGCTGAACTTCTTGAATAAAGCGACTGTATCGCCATGTTTCTCTGCTTTGGGGTTGTTTGTCAAAAAATGCTGTTCCCAGCGCAATTACGACAATAAACAGCAGCGCGTACAGCCCTGCATTTCTCCATCTTTTATTCACTAAGGTCTATCCTCCGGTACTTTTTGCGCGTTAGCTTTCAGCGGGTGCTTTGCGCCATCGCCTAGCGTCTGCGATCGCAAATGTGATTATTAAGAATTATGTTAACTTATCTTAAGATATAACAAATTTGGCGTGGTTGTCATGCTAAAAAAAGCTCCCTTATTAGCTGAAAACTATCATGGTAGGGATTACATTGTAGCGACCCTGAAGGCAGATGAACTGTATGAATGGGAATAATTTCTACCACACTATTAGTGTAAGCGATCGCTTCAAATCTCTGGACTAGCTCGACGCTCCAAGTTTCTTCTCGCACTGGCTGCTGGTGGTTTTGCAACCAGTTTACAAGTTGCGATCGCCCAATTCCCGGCAAAATTCCGGCTGTCAACGGTGGCGTGTACCAACTGCGATCGCACCATCCCCAAAGGTTCCCTGTACTGGTTTCTAGCCAATTTCCTTGAGCATCGACTAATATTGCTTCTTGAGCATCTGAGCTAGTTTTTGCCAACCAAGCACTCAAATAATTTCCAGTTTTATGAGAGGGGAGAGAGCGAGAAAATTCAGGACTCGCAACTGCACATGAGATACCAATTTTTTGTTTTTCTGTCAAATTTTGTGGTAATAATCTACCAGTTATCCATTCTCGTCCATCGGGAAACAGGGTGATTCTGAGAACGGGAAAGTGTGGAAGAAGAATTTGAGCGCCTTGACGCAGACGGTTCCAATCGGGTTGCTGCCAGCCAAAAGTTTGTAGTGAGAAGAGTAAGCGATCGCAATGTGGTTGCCAATTAGTTAAATTACTATCTAGGGAGTTCTGATAAACCCGCAGTGTTGTAAAAACAGTTGCCCCATAAAGTAAACCCGGATCGTTAATGTTTAATTCTAGGGTTTGAGAGTGAATTAATTTGCCGTCATACCAAAAAATATTTGTCACAACCAAAGTGCTTGTTGCTACAACTCCATTGAAAAGTGATGACTTGTAATGCTCATACGCTGCATGAGATAAAACCTGTGGGCTGCAAATCGCTGAACACCAGAATCTAGACTCAGGTGTTTACACTCATGATTTCTGGCATATTCAATTAGCCACTGAAATAATTGTTGACCATAGCTGTGCGATCGCTTCAACTCATCAACAACTAAATCGTCAATGTATAAAAATTTTCCCAATGCTAAACAATTAGAAATACGAAATCCAGCGATCGCTACAGCTTGCTTTTCTACCTCCAAGAATGCAAGTTGATATCCTTCTTTCATTTGATATCGAACTTTTTCTACAAAATTATCCTGCTCAAGGTGCGGGCGCAACTGAGAAATAACAGGAAAACACCCTAATATTTGAAAGTCAGATTCTGCCAATTTTATTGACATCAGTATTACCCTTCTTAATCATGTATGATAAACTTGAAACTAATTGAGTGAATATAATCCTAGATTACACTTACAATAATTTAATCTTTAGGTGGAAATATAATTTTATTCGTGCCTTCAGGAGTTGTAACTATTTTTCCTCCCAAAGCTTCGATTTCTCTAATTGCGCGCTTCTGAGTTCTTTCATCAGCATGATTATTTAAAACCATTGACCATGTAGAAATTTGAGCATATTTACTATTAGGATTTCGACTCAGAAATTCCGCAGTCCTTTGGGAAGTATTAGCTATAAGTTGACTCTCTGGATCTGAAAATTTACTTGCCCAGTTTGCCGCCGTTGCAAAAGACTGTCGCGCAGCTTTAGCGTTGCCTAAAAATAATAACTCATCAACTCCTTTATAACGCCATATATAATAAGACTTTTTGGGAACTGAGGGAGATATTGATTTTAAGCCTTTCTCTGATATTGCGATCGCCCGTTCTGGCATACCAGCATATAATGAAGTACTGATCGAAAGACTGTGATAGGCTGCTAAAAATCGCGGGTCACGTTCTAGAATAACTTCAAAATATTCTGGACTTAAACTGTAACCTGTTTTATCCCGAATTTCATCATCTCCAAAATATTGGAGGAAATTGAGATATACCAAATCTGCAACAAAGTTATCATAACCAAAACTAGGTGTTTTTTTGAGAAAATTTAGACGGATATTTTCAGCTTTTATTTCTTTTTTTAAACTTTCTAAAGAGGCAGATTGTTTTCTATTTATTAGTTTTTGCAATTGGGGGAATTGAATCAAGCCAACTCCTAAAATACACATAGAAATTACACAAGGTGTAGCAAAAGCTTGACGAGATAACAACATATTTTCCTTGGCTTTGCGATCGCAGTCATATCATTGTATACACAGTGGTATAGCAAAAGTCAGGACTACTTGTGTGTCTAAGCTTTGCTAGGTAAGATAAAAAAGTTGACTTAAATAAACTAATTTTATTATTTAGTGCCTGTTAATACTTCAATTTTATCTTTGGTCTGACATATATTTAATTCACTTTTGTATAAAATTATATCTAATTTATACTGATTTGAAGGAAACGTCCAAAAGCTAATTAAATAATTATTTCAGAATCACGCTACATAGGACAATGGGGAAACCCTACGGTAGTGCTGGATTCACTGCAACGCAGTTATTCCAAAATCTAAAATGGTATTATTCTTTTTCTAAGATAAATTTTGCTCTAGGAAATCATAATTTTTTTTAGTAAAAATTTCTAAAATATTAAGTTGTTTTGACTTTAATTACTTTTTTGTAGTAAAAGCCTGAAAACTTTTGACATCACCTATAGTTGTATCTTGTTTATATTTAAATCTGTCTGTAACCTCTAAAACATCATGGTGAATAATACTCTTAATGAAAACACAGAAACTAATGGTCAAGCCATAGAAAATTCGGAAAACAATAGTCAATATAGCAAACCAAGTAGTGAATTTAAAATCAAAGTTAAGAAGCTGAATAGTAATAAAGAAGGATTCAATATTGATGAAATTATTGATGCTATTCAAACAGCAATAGTTGAAGTTATCGAGTTAGAAATTACCACTTGGGTTCCAGAATCATCTACTCAGTTAGAACAACTAAAAGAGCAGCAAATTGCTCAACCAGGTAATCGAATGCGCACTATAATCAATCTAATTGATGGTGATATAACTAATGAAGTTGGTAGTCAATTTGTTGGGAGCGGGCCATATACAGAACTTCGCGAATTTCATCTAACTCAAATCAAAGAAAGTCGGGAAATTATGCAAAAAAATATAGAAAGTTTGCATAAGCTATATGGATTTTTTATAGAAATTATGAAATCTCGTAAAACTTCACAACAATCGCTATCTCGTCCATAGTAATTATTAATATTAATTAATAGTTAGTAAACCTAAAATACCTACAGAATAGGAATTTATCCAAACCTGTAGGTTAATTTGCTTTAAATAAATCAAGAAAATTATGACTATGCCTAACAAAATTCAAGAACAAGCCAAAGATTTGCTAGAGAAAGTAGTCTCATCTGTACATGAATTAGTTGATGATATTACAGCTTTAGAAATAAATACAATGGTTGTGGATCAAATTACTGGTGCAAAGTTTAATGCTTGGCAAGCGTATGAAGAGATTTATTCAATAAATGACAAAGACTACTTTGATGTCAAAGGAATTCCAAATCCAGACGATTTACCAGAACCACAAAAAACTCAAGCTCAAGAATTACGCAAGCGTTATACAAGTCTATTTTCGCAACTTGAAAGAGAATATTTTTACATTCTCCTAGAAAAAAGTAATGAGAGTAGTGAGCCAGATTCCAGAATAATCCAATATCAAGAGCGTCTTAAATATCAGGTGGAACATAAAGCGAATATTCTTCCAACTGACGAGGTATACATAAAGTTAGCTCGACCAATATTGCCTGCTCCCACTCCTGTTGCAGATCGAGAAGAAAATAATCTAAAAAGTTTGCAGCAAAGATGGAAAGAGATTGAAGAACTTTTAAATAATGATAAATTTATTCGTACTTTGCGGAAAATGTCTGAACTAAAAGCGGCACTTAATAGTGGCAATATTACCACCGTAGATATTGATGTTATTTATGCTCAAACTGTTATGCAATTAGATGGAGATATTATTAGTCGTTATCATAAAAAGCTATTTCAATTACCTGAAGTAGATAGAGATTTAATTCTAAAAATACATAATGAAGGGGTAGTTGCTGGAGAGAAACAGTGGCGTGGAACACTAGATTTTCTGATTGGTATTGTACAAAATATCGCAAAATTATCCCGACAATGAACGCCGAACAAACACACACAGATAACGAAGTTGATGTTCAACTCTCTTTCTTTGTACAAATACCTCAAGGCACTCCTATTGAACTAGAAATTAAGGTTGAACCAGGACAGTATACTTTTTATCTAAATAAAACCGTTTTAAAACAAATTGAAGAAGCACGAGAAATAGGCTGCTCTTTATACATTCCACCAAAATTACTAGCTTATCTTTGGTACTACAATTGTTTTAGCGATAAAATTTGCTTTAGTACTAACACTACGTTATACACTCAATTAGTAGTTAATAAAAAAAATTTTAAAATATTTGACAATACTTTTATCGTAAATTTTATCAAATTATTCTGGAGTAAAGCATTACAAAATAAATCGAAATTACAGTATGGACTTACTTTTAATTCTTATTATAGAGAAGATACATCAGCTTTATATTTTTGGAAAGAACAAGATATTATTTTACAAAGCAATATCTTATTTTATGGCGACATAATTCACAAAATTAGGAGTGATGTTATCCAAAATCCTCAGTGTTTAAATATTGTTTCTGTTCATTATTGGCTTATTGAACAAATACTAAGCTGTCTTCGGAGTAAATTAAATCTGCTAGTTTGGGAGATAGCTTCTCTCTTTCCTGCTGGTTTTCTAGTTTACAATCTTCATCCAGCAAATTGGATGCTAGTAATATTTGCTTGGTTAGGGTTAACTATATTATTTGCTACTACTCGCTATATAGTTGTTAATCAACTTCAAAGTCGTACTTCCATAAACTCTAAATTTATAAATAGCTTGATATGGACGCTGATTTGTTTCATTCCTAGTGTTGTTGCTACTACTAGCTTTAGTAACATTACTGGCTTATTATTACCGCTTTTTTCACTGATCGCCCCAAAACTTGTAAAGTACATTTTAAGCTTTACATGGGGGCGAGTTGTTAAATTAATTATGCGTCCCTTATTAAGAAATTTCAATTAAATAAAATCCTTTTAACTCTCTTTTTTTCACTATCGCTAGAGTAAAATCCAAAATTCTTACTCAGAATTGAGCTTTGAATATTCTCTCCCGAAAGTGATTAATCAGAATTCAGAATTCTGAATTCTGAATCGGCTACGCCCCGGTGCGCTAAAAGAATTAGAATAATCTCTCTGTCTAGCTTTAAGACCTAAATACTGTACAACACTTTCCTTGAAATCTGCTGCAATTTAGCTAACTTCTAAAAGGGGTTGGCTTTTTGATGATTTTTACTTTGTTAATATTTGCCAACAATGTCCGGCGATCGCCCAATCTTCTTGAGTATGTATGACTAATACTCTCACTGTTGAGTCAGGTGTGGCAATATCTTTATCGACTGGCTGCTGTTGATTTTTCTCAAGGTCTATTTTCAATCCGATAAATCCAAAGGCTTCACAGGCGGCTTGGCGAATTTCCGCAGAGTGTTCACCTACACCTGCTGTGAATACTAAAGCATCTAATCCCCCCAAACTAGCAAGCATTGCGCCGATACCAGAACGCAAGCGATGTACGTAGATATCCCACGCCAGTTGAGCGCGGGAATTACCTTGAGCCATCGCTTCTCTGACTTCACGCATATCGCTAGATACACCCGAAATTCCTTTTAACCCAGAAGCTTTATTTAGTAACTCATCCAACTTTTCAATAGAGTAATTGCAGTGTCGCAACAGATAAATCAAAATCCCCGGATCGACTGAACCAGAACGGCTACCCATCATTAATCCGTCTAAGGGCGTGAATCCCATAGTAGTATCAATACTGCGACCGTTTTTAATCGCCGCTAAAGAGCATCCATTCCCCAGATGGCAGATAATTAATCGCTTAGGTGCAACATCTCGACCGAGAATTTGGACAGCACGTTGAGAACAGTATTGGTGACTAATACCATGAAACCCATAGCGGCGAATACCTTGCTCTACCCACTGATACGGGCCTGGATAAATTGCTGCTGCATCGGGTAAAGTGGCGTGAAATCCGGTATCAAACACTGCTACTTGAGTGACATCTTTTAGGATGTGTTCAATTGCTTCTATGCCTTCCAAAGCAACTGGATTATGTTCGGGAGCAAGATTAGACAGATCGGCGATCGCTTTTTTGACATCTTCGGTAATTACTACACTATCTCGATAATCTTCTCCACCGTGTACGATCCGATGCCCTACCACATCGATTTCTGACAAGCGATCGATTACCTTGGTGGCATCACGATCGAGTGTATTGAGCATATAGGTGAGGTGCGCCTGTGGGGAATCACCAGAGATTGATTTTTGTAGCGTTCCACCCGTAGCAGTTTTCACCTCAATTTCTGCCACACCCCGATCTTGAGTCCAGTTGATTTTTCCTTCCCAAAGGGGTTGGGGTGCTTGGGTGGGCAGAGTTTCACCTGCAATTTCGTACAAACAACTCTTTTGGCTGCTCGATCCGGCATTTAGCACCAATATTTTCATAGTGACAACACAAAAAGACGATCTCTTTTGATCGTGTCACTAATTCTAGCTTCATGCTTAGTACAGTCTTGCGTAAAAGCGTAGCCTTAACAATATGTAAGTTCGACAGACCTCTCCCAGACAGCCTCCCTCTCCTAAAAGGCGAACGCGTTGCGTCTCCTGGTAGGAGAGGGAGGAGTAATGAGTAAGGAGGGTTTTTACTCCCCTCTCCTGGTAGGAGAGGGGCTGGGGGAGAGGTCAAAATAGCACTCGTCGAACTCATGTTAACAATACAAGCCGATGCATTAACAAGGCGGCCGTTGCATTAACAATACAAGCTGACGTATTAACAAGGCCGCGGCCGCATTCACAATACAAGCCGATGTATTAACAAGGCAGATC